>LBTY01000029.1 GCA_000992305.1 candidate division TM6 bacterium GW2011_GWF2_38_10 | reverse complement strand
ATGCGTGAGCAGAACATTTTTTATGCAATTCATTCATCCAGGTAAAATGACGAGGGACCAGAATAAGCTTGAGCGATGGAATGGTACGTCGGGCTTGCATATATGCTTGCAAGACGGTGTCACATTCTCCGGGGTGGACTGATCCTGCAAGAAGTATGGGATACGGCATATCGAGCGCCATTGAGCGCCATCCAGCGCTTTCAAGAGCAGCTTTTTTTTGTGCAATATTCCATGCTTTGATGTCACCGGTAACGTGTAGGGAAGCCGAGGGGATGCCAAATTGTTCAAAGTGTTGCGCATCGGCGGTGGTTAGGGCAAAAATTTTTGAGCAAAGATGATACAAAAACCCCATGTATTTTCTTTTTTGGGCGGATGCTTGGTTAATGCGGCCATTGAGCAAGATTACGGGAATTTTAAAAAGGTACGCAAGCATGAGAAGGTTGGGCCACATTTCTGCCTCAACAAGTATAATTTTTTGAGGGCGTATGCGCATAAAGGCGATGAGCATCGGGAGTAAAAAATCAAACGGAAGCAAGCTGATATAATCAGCGCGCATGCGTGATGCGGTTTGCAATCCGCCGGCGGTTCCTGTGGTAAGATAGCATGGGTTATGCGGGTGCTTTTGTTTATAGTGATCAACAAGGTATTCAATAGCTGCTACTTCACCAACTGAAACGGCGTGGATCCAGAGGCCTTTATTTTTGTGGGTAACCGTGGGTACAAAACCGCAGCGTTGTTTGAGCGAGCCAATAGATTTTCCTTTCAGGCGGCGGAAAACAAGATACAATACAACAAACGGTAATACGAGCAGTTGTAAAAGTTGATATGCTACAAAAAAAAGAATATAAAAAAGCTTATGCAATTACCTATCCTTTGTGTAAAAAGTATGCTTATTTATGATATGGTGCCGAAGAGGGGACTCGAACCCCTACCCCGTTGCCGGGACTAGACCCTGAACCTAGCGCGTCTACCAATTCCGCCACTTCGGCATAGAAAAAAGCATTCATAGAATAACACACTTTGTAAAAATTTCTAGAAAATAGTGGATGAGTGATTGCTTGTATCAAAATGTAACGGCTCAGATATCTTTAGGCGGGTATGTATTGGAGGGCGTAATGACAAAATAATAAAACCTTGGTATAGTTGGGTATCGTTATGATAGGGTGATCTACAGATGCAGGGTGTATGTATTGTTTTTTTAAAAGGGTTAGTGGCATGATGAAAAAGAAAATGAGTATAGGCATTCACGATTTTAAAGAGTTGATCGAACGTAATTATTATTACGTCGACAAGTCGATGTTTATTTATGAACTTGTGGCACAAGAAAGTGCAAAAGTCACTATCATTCCCCGCCCACGCCGGTTCGGGAAAACATTAAACATGACCATGCTCAAGTATTTTTTTGAAAAACCACTCGATTGCTCCAGTAATGCCCATTTATTTAAAGGGCTTGCGATTTCCCAGTACCCTGAAATTATGGCGAGGCAAGGCACGCATCCCATTATTTTTATAACATTTAAAGGGATAAAAAGCTCCACGTGGGATGAATGTTACAAAGAACTAAAAACAGCAGTTTCAGTTGAATTTAAACGTCATGCATATATTTTACAACATGAAATAGTGAGTGATTCTGATAAAAAAATCATAGTTGATATTATAGAAAAAAAAGCTGACATTCATGACTACAAGTATGCATTAGCTTTTTTATCAACCTTATTATGCAAAATTCATGGAACCAAACCAATCATTCTCATTGACGAATACGACGCCCCTATGCACGCAGGATTTGAGTTTACGTATTATGAAGAAATAAAAAATTTTATGTATAGTTTTTTTTGCGCGGGGCTTAAGGATAACAATAATCTTGAATTTTCCGTGATCACCGGTATTTTGCGCATTTCAAAAGAAAGTCTTTTTTCGGGAATCAATAATACCGCAACCTTTTCACTCATGAACGATATTTATGCTGACAAATTTGGCTTTACGCATGATGAAGTTGCTACCATCCATGATTATTACACACTTCCCTTTGATATTGCCGAAATCAAAAGATGGTACAACGGCTATCGTGTTGGATCGGAAAAAGTAGATGGTACATTTACCACCATTTACAATCCGTGGTCGATTATTGAATGTGTAAGCAATAAAAAAATAGGACCGTTTTGGATCAACACCGGCGGGCACTTTCTCATACAAGAGACAATGAAATATGCATCGGCAGAAGATAAAGATGCGTTGCAATCTATTTTGGATGGCAAAGCAGTTACACAAACCATTAATGATGCAATTGTGTTTGATACCATTTATACCGATTCAACCTCTATGTGGTCGTTTTTGGTGTTTACCGGGTATTTAACGTGGGAAGCGCGCACCGATATGATTGGCAAAACAACAGCAGCGCTTATAGCCCCAAACTTTGAAGTGCAAGATGCGCTTAAAACAATGGTTATGTCGTGGTTTTCAAGCGCTGGTATTGAAGATACGTTTAAAGAGATGGTGTCTGCGCTGATCAACCTTAATCTTCCTTATTTTGGTGAATTATTTTCTGAAAGTGTGATGGCATCGGTGAGTTTTTTTGATGTGCCAAAAGTTCGGCCAGAAAACATGTACCACGCCTTTGTTCTTGGGATGTTTGTTACCCTTGCGGACACGTATGTTATAACATCCAACCTTGAGGCGGGCAAGGGCCGTTACGACGTTGCAATTGTTCCCAAGGACAGAACAAAGCCTGGCGCTGTTTTTGAATTTAAGCGTAAACTCAAAAAAGACCCGCGCACGCTTGAGCAGGTGGCACAAGAAGCCCTTGAGCAAATTGATGAGCGTCAGTACACGTTGCCGCTGAAAAAACAGGGGATTACTCGCATTGCTAAAGTGGGTATTGCTTTTGAAGGTAAAGAAGTTGAGGTAGCATTTTCTGTTGAGGAATAGCTTACCCGTACGCGCTTAATAGAGCTGAATCGCTTCATACACTAAATAGGCGATGTACAGGGTTATAAGAATAATGCCTTGCCAGCGAGCGAGCGGACGCTTTGCCCATAAAAATAGTGCCATAAGCGCAAAGGCTATAAACATAAAAATGCCTGCGCCGTGTAAGCCAGTAAAATAAATGGCGCGCGAAGACGTCATGCCTAAAATACCCAAAACAAGCATGGCATGTTCTAAAATTGAGCCGAGCGTGGGTGCAATAGCCAACTCATATTCTTTGTTTTTTAAGGCGGTCAAACTCATAGCAAGCTCTGGCAGCGAGGTTCCGATTGCGCAAATGGTGGCGCCAATAACTTCAAGTTTGGTGGTAAAAACACTTGCAAGAGCAACAGCTGATTCTACGGTGAGCCATGAACAAAAGAAAACGGCACCTAAACTGGTTACTAACAAAAAGCTTATCCAGGCGCATTCTTTGATATTACATGCTTTTTTTTCAGCTATCTGTTCGGTAAACAATGCAACTTCATCATGCCAAACATCATGGGGTGATTCTTTTCTCCAAATAAAATAAAGCGCAATTCCGTAAAAAAAGGTAAGAAAGAGCCCAATGGTTCGGTCAACATAGCCAATGCTAAAAATAAATCCCAAAACGCCACTGACCACAAAGAGCATGCGAATAAGCTTGCCACGGTCGCTTCTTTTGAGTGGCACTGAGCGAGCACAAATTAAGACTATAGCGACTACAAGGCCGATATCACTGAGCGATGCTCCTATAACATCTCCAGCTGATACTTCTCCAACGTTACCAAGGCCAGAAACAATAGCAACGCCGAGTTCTGGTACGCCTGCGGCAATGGCCAAAACAATAAAACCTATAAAAAATTTTGTGACATTAAGGGCAGAGGCGAGGCGTACGGCTGTAGTAACAACGCGGTCTCCCGCAAGCCACAATCCTACAAGTCCGGCGCAGAGCCCTAGGGTGTACAAAATGGCAAATAGTGTACTCATGAGCGTATCGTAATCCTTATGTAATAAGCCCGTCCGCCTTGAATATAGCACATTATATCGAGGGCGGCAGGCGAAGTTTTTGTGAAAAATCTAGTGTAAGGGCATAAGTTTATCAAAAAAAATATAAAAGGACATAGCATTTGGGGGGGGGGGGCGGTTGCAGGATCAAAATAGGTATGATATGATTATAAAAATGTGCAAGGTTATCTAAATTGATACGGACGGTTATCTAATATTAATACAAATTCCCTTTTGCACTGTGTATAATAAAATGGAAGGTTATCGCTTTAATACACTTTTTAGTCCTATTTTTTACACAGTGCAATTGTCGGGACTTCTTTTTTTTCCCTTTTTTTTAGTTTCTTATTTTTTCTAAAATATTGATTTTGGACGATGTACCTGTATACCCTCAACAGCATCAATAATTGATTGTTATGCTTAAGAAAGGGGTATTATGGCTCTGCTTGGATACAAAAAAGAAATGGTTGCAAGTGCATTACTTGGAACCATTATATTTTGCGCGCTTGCGCTGGTATCGTACAATCCATCGGATGTGAGTTGGTTTTTTTATTCAACGCATCCTCAGCCGGTAACCAACTGGGGTGGACTTGTAGGGGCCTATTGTGCGGCGCTCTTCTTTTTTTTATTTGGGTTTGGTTCATTTTTTTTCTTAATAGCTTTGAGCATTTTTTCATGGTTACTTTTCTTTCAGTGCTCGCTTGCGCAATCTTTGCGTCGAGTAGCTCCGCTTATTCTTGCAACGAGCGTTTTTTCGACGTTGTGCGCACTTTTTCCTGTTGCACATAATCCTTTTTTGTCCGGTGGTTTTGTGGGCGGACGCCTACGTATTCTTTTGCATGTCCTTTTTGGCCATGGTGGGAGTATCGTTTTTTTATTGACGATGTTGAGCATAAGTCTTTTGTGGCTTATCCAATTGCCTCTTTTTCCGGTTATTGTTGCAATGGGGCGTGGAATTGGTCGTGCGGTGGTATGGGCGGCATATGGTGTTTTAGCACCGCTTTATGCGCTGCGCTGGGGGTATCGCTGGTGGCGTGAACGTTCAGCGCGTTCTTGCGTGCATGAGGTAGCGGCACAGCCAGCTTCAAGCTTAGAGCCGCAGATTGTTGCAGCATGTGTATCGCCAGAGCACCACAACCCAGTGGTGCCGCAAGAGCCGGTTAGCGATGGAGCATGGAATCATTACCTTCTTCGCTGTCAAACTCAGCTTGTTCGAATGTTGCATGGCTATCGTTATCAACTGCCTAATTCTGTTTTGCATCGTAATCCTTGGTCAACGGTTGCGCCGGGATCATCGCTATCGGTGGCACAGTTTATTCAATTGGCAGCCTCTGGAAACAAGCAAACGTATGTGTTGCCGTCGAGTGATCTTTTTTCGCTCGATCAAACCGCTGCACAAGAACGGGCGGAGATTGTTGCGAATGCGCAAAGTGATGCGCAGATGCGTAAACAATTGCTTGAGGAAAAACTCGAGCATTTTGGCGTAAAGGGAGTGGTGCAATCAATTAAAACAGGGCCACTGATTACGTTATTTGAGTATCAACCAGCCATTACCAGTAAGATTAGCAAAATTACGGCACTTGAAGACGACCTTGCAATGGCACTTACTGCCAAGAGTATTCGTATTGTAGCTCCTATACCGGGTAAAAATGCGGTTGGATTTGAGATTGCCAATAACCATAGGCAATCTATTTTTTTTGCTGATATTATTGCGAGTGACCATTTTAAGAAAAGTTCTGCCTTTTTGCCGTTGGTGTTTGGCGTTGATGTTGCAGGGGCCCCCGTGGTGAATGATCTTACACGCATGCCGCATTTGTTGGTTGGTGGGGCGACTGGGTCTGGTAAATCTGTTGGCTTAAGCGCAATGCTTGCGGGGCTGTTGAGCGCTCGTAATCCCGATCACATGAAAATGATTTTAATTGACCCAAAGCGGTTAGAGTTTACGCCGTATGCCGATATTCCCCATTTACTTTTTCCTATTGTTACACAAGCTGCTCAGGCTGGGGCAGTTTTGGCATGGGTATGCCGAGAAATGGAAAAACGATATCAGCAGATGGCCGAAGTTGGTGTGCGTAATATTCAAGAATTTCATGAGCGGAATTCGGCCCAGCAGATGCCATTTTTAGTGGTGGTGATTGATGAGCTTGCTGATCTTATGATGGTTGCCGGGAAAGAGGTGGAAGGTTCGTTAGTTCGGATTGCTCAGATGGCGCGCGCCGCTGGTATTCACTTGGTGTTGGCTACGCAACGACCGTCTGTGGACGTCATCACCGGCCTCATCAAAGCCAACATCCCCACGCGCATCGCCTTTGCGGTGGCCTCCCAAACCGATTCACGGACGATTTTGGAT
>LBTY01000028.1 GCA_000992305.1 candidate division TM6 bacterium GW2011_GWF2_38_10 | reverse complement strand
ATTTGCAGCAAATTCTCTTTATCCTCTGCCGAAGCTTTTCTCATTGTCTCTTGAATGAGCATATGCCCGCCCGTGTTGATCCAATGCGCACCAAGAGACTTTTTGTTAACACATTCAATAATTGACCAAGGATTATAGATCATCGTAAAATGCTCATTCCCTTGGGTATCATATTTGGGCAACCCAACACGATAGCCATTATACCATTGACGAACTGTTGCATGATCAATCGGCGTTTGAAAATAATCAAGCATTACATCAACTTCGTGCTGCAAAAACCCAAATTTATCGGCGTAGGCATCGTCAAGCAACGAATATGATGCTGAATTATTCATGCCAGAAAAAAGACTATCTTTGACTATACGCAAAATACCAGTAATCACGGCAAATTCAAGATTATTGTTGTCTAAAAAATGATACATAAAATTTTTTATTTCATCGTAATAATCAAATTCAAAGCCCGCCTGCATAGGAGCATCGTACTCGTCAATGAGAATTATCGGCTTAATACCATGAATTTTAAATAACAATTCTGATAAAAAAAAGAGTGCATTTTTATAATCATCATAGTTCGCTCTCTTTTCAATAAAATCTGAAAATAATTTTTTTTCAGAATCTTTAAGTTTGTCATGGCTTATAAAACATTCATGATGCTTAAATACATGTGATACTATGATTTTAATTTCCCTATAACACTCATCCCAATGGGTACTTTTTACCCCCTTAAACGTAATAAAAATCACGGGATGCTTACCTTGACGCGCCATAATTTCAGGGTATTTGGCAATCGCAAGACCTTCAAACAAATGGGCGTTGCTTACACCATCAAGTGGTTTTTCAAAAAAGTATTTGAGCATCGTCATGTTGAGGGTTTTACCAAAACGGCGGGGGCGGGGGATGATGGAAACTTCGGCGCTATAACTTATCAATTCATGGATAAGCATTGTTTTATCAACATAATAATAATCATTTTCGATAATTTTTTTAAAATCGTAAACACCAATACCTATTTTTTTTACCATGTTTGTCACCCTTATTTTAATGCCAACTACCCACTACCCGTACAGCGTAACACACTGCATCATTTTTTTCCAGGGGTGCGGCTTGCAAGCCGTAGGCGAGTGCATCGAAGTATGTTATACTATTTGAAAACTTACCATAATTGTACATGGAAGAAAGGAATCATTATGCAACTTCAGGAATGTAAGAATCATATTAAGGACTTTTTAACCTTTTTGTCAGTAGAAAAAAACGTCGCGCCCAATACGCTCCGCGCCTACGAAGGCGATCTGCGCCTTGTAACCTCTTTTTGGGAGAGCATCATCGCACAAGAACCAAAGGGCACACACACGCTTCCCCGCATTATCCATCGCTACATTGTCCACTTGTACTATCAAAAAATAAGCAAGCCATCACTTGCTCGCAAATTTTCATGCCTTCGCTCATTTCAACGTTTTTTGCACAATCAAGGAATCCGCTGCACCATCTCCATCAAATCTCCTCGACTTGATCGTAAACTTCCCGTGACACTCTCGGTTGATGAAATTTTTTATCTTCTTGATAACCTAAAGCCAGACGAACTCCCAACCAAGGTACCAGCGCGTGATCGCGCCATTTTTGAATTACTCTACGCCACAGGCGTACGCTGCTCTGAACTTGTTGGCATAACACTGCAAAACATTGATTTTAAAGAAAAAGTCATTAAAGTATATGGAAAAGGGCGACGCGAACGCCTGGTGCTTTTTGGCCAAAAAGCACACGATAGCATTGTACACTACCTCCATGCTGAGCGAGCACTTTTAGTTGGCGCAGCCAAGCAAGATCATTTGTTTGTCAATCAAAATGGCGGCCCCTTGACGGCACGATCAGTGCAACGCGTTATCACCATGTTCAGATCACTCCTTAAAATTAATCGCGCCATCACCCCGCACAAAATTCGCCATTCATTTGCAACGCATCTTTTAAATGAAGGAACCGATTTACGCATTATACAAGAACTTCTTGGACATAAAACCATAGCAACAACCGAGATTTACACACACGTTTCCAATAAGCAGCTTGCGCGCATGTGTGATGAAAAACATCCCTTGAACAAACATAAAGAAAAAAAAGAAGAGCAAGCGTCAACCCCATAAAAAGATAAGGAGACCCACCCATGAAACAATGTATGATTAATGGATTTGGCCGTATCGGCCGAACATTTTTACGAGTCCTTTTACAAGACCCTCAAGCGCTTTCCAAACTCAACATTGTTGCCATTAATATTGGCCCAGGCGACGCACAAACAAGCGCTTTATTATTCAAACATGATACACTTATGCGCACGTTTGCGGGGACTGTTTCATTCAATGACAACACGCTTACCATTAACAATCACACAATACGTATTTTTACCGAAAAAGATCCCGCATGCTTGCCTCACAAAGAACTGGGTATTGATTGGGTTATTGAAGCAAGTGGTCATTTTACCACCCACGAAAAAGCAAGTCTTCATCGCGCAGCAGGCGCACGCAATGTGTTGATTACCGCGCCGGCAGATGACGCTGATATTACGATTATCCCAGGCATAAATATGCACGAGTACAACCCTGAAATGCATCACATTGTTTCACTAGGCAGCTGCACCACCAACGCCTTTGCGCCACTTGTAGAAGTTATTCAAAAAAACGTTGGCATTGTAAGCGGCCTTATGACAACAACCCATGCCTACACTAACGATCAAGTACTATTGGATGTTGAACACAAAGATCCACGCCGAGCGCGTGCCGCCGCTCTAAACATGGTTCCAACCAAAACCGGCGCCGATAAAGTTATTGTAAAAATTTTTCCTGAACTACAAGGTAAACTCAAAGCCGTCGCCATTCGCGTCCCAGTTCCGCTGGTGTCACTCATCGATTTTACCTGCATCACAAAAACACCCATAACCGCCAAAGAACTTAATGGGCTCATGCACAAAGCCTCTACAACACACCTAAGCGGTATCATGTCATATCAAGAACTTCCTCTGGTTTCAAGCGACTTTATGGGCAATCCTTATTCATGCATTATTGATGGACTGTTAACGCAACATGTTGATGATATGATTAAAATTTTTGCATGGTATGACAACGAATATGGATATTCAAGCAGGCTCAAAGATTTTTTGTGCGCCTAAATCCAGCCTTTTTCTTGACAATTAAGACAAAAAAAGACATTTTTTCCTTGTACATTATTATTAAAAAAAAACGATGAGAAATTCATGAAAAAACAATTGGCACTCAACGCACAAAAAAGTAAGGAGTTGTTGTAATGATTTTCAGCAAAGATCTTCTTTTGCAAGCATTTGCTCATGCTCAATTTTTTTGTAACGGCACAGAACTTAATCAACAGGATCCATGGGATTTTTATTATCAAAACAACGAAACAAGCGTTGCCGTTGACAGCAGAATCTTACAACCCAACGAACTTTTTTTTGCCCTTTCTGGCAATACAACCGACGGGCATACCTTTTTAAGTCAAGCGCACAAAGCCGGTGCCGCAGCGTTCATCGTTCACACCTTTGGAAAACAAGAACAAGATCTTTTGTCGCCGGCGCTTATTGGCAATAAACTTATTATTAAAGTTGATGACACAACCCAGGCGCTCTTTTCACTTGCAAAAGCGTGGCGAGCACGCTTGAGCTGCCCTGTAGTGGGAATCACAGGATCAATAGGCAAAACCAGCACCAAAGAAATGATGCGGTCAATTTTACAGCATGCAGGCATTCGTTTTTTTGTCTCACATAAAAATCAAAACACCTTTACCGGACTTTGTATCAATTTATTACGAGTACCGCAAGATTGTGAAGTTGCAGCTTTTGAGGTTGGCATAAGCAAACCAGGTGAAATGGACATCAAAGCCGATATTCTTCAACCAACACTTGGTCTTGTAACCTCTGTTGCCCATGCACATCTTTTAGAATTTGAAACCCTAGCAAATATTTCGCACGAAAAACGTCGTCTATTTAAACATTTTCAGGCTCAAGATGTGGGCATTATTTTTGGTGACCAACCATTGCTTACCGATGCGTATTATTTCCACCCCATTGCAAAATTTGGCTTTAAGACCAAAAATCAAGTGCAAGCACGTAAAATAAAAATTGTCACCGACACAACAACAGGCGCCTGCTCAACTGAATTTGTCATCAAATGGTACGGAGAAAAAGCACTTATTCAAATGAAAAACAATCACGTCGGCCTTGTACACAACGCTTTGGCGGCAAGCACCATTGCATACTTTCTTAAAATCCCTTTTGCAACCGTTATCAAAGGAATTCAAGCATATGAAGGATTTGAGAACCGCTTTGAAACAAAACCCATAAAGGGATCCCGCGGAGTCATCATTAGCGATTGTTACAACGCAAACCCAGAAAGTATGAAGGCCGCAATTATTGCGTTTGACAAAATGAGTTCAATGGGTAAAAAAATAGTCGTTCTTGGCGACATGTTAGAACTTGGCGACAAGCAAGCCTTTTGGCATCGACAAATTGGGCGTATTTTGGGCAAAACAGAAACAATCGCCGCAGCTGTTTTGGTTGGCGAAAATGCTCGCATGATTGCAAAAACTGCCCCTGAAGAACTGGAAATTGCGTGGGCACCATCGTGGCAAGAAGCACAAGAACATCTTGAAAAACTACTTCCACAAAAAGACGCGTTGGTGTTGGTAAAAGCATCTCATGGCATGGTATTACACAATATTGTCGATGCTATCACACAATAACCCCATACTCACCATACTTGCCCAGCACGCATCAAAACTCGGAAAAACAATGAGTTCCCAAATAGCACAGGCTTTTGGGAACGATCCTTTCTTTATTCTTATTTCGTGTCTTTTGAGCTTGCGCGCTAAAGATCGCATGACCCTTCCGGTATCGCTGCAACTTTTTAAGCACATCAAAAATGTGTATGATTTGGCACAAGCACAACCCGAACTCCTTGAATCAATCATCCATCCACTTGGTTTTTATAAACAAAAAACAAAAATTATCCAACACGTAGCTCGTGAGCTGATTACACGATTTAACGGCGCAGTTCCAAAAACATATAATGAGCTGATCAGCATAAAAGGTATTGGCCCAAAAACAGCCAATCTGGTGTTGAGCGTTGCCTATGGCATTCCTGCAATCTGCGTGGATATTCATGTGCATCGTATCTCAAATCGCTTGGGGCTTGTACATACCACAACCCCCGAACAAACACAGCAAGAACTCGAACGCTTGCTGCCCCGCGATTATTGGTCACTCTGGAATGAATGGCTTGTTTTGTGGGGGCAGCATATTTGTGCCCCACGATCGCCTAAATGCACCGCATGTCCCCTGGCGCCCCATTGCGCCTATGGAACAAAAAAATTATTATAAAATTTCCGCAGCAAGTTTTGCCAATTCACTTCGTTCACTCATTTCCAAAAAGACCGTTCCAAAAAGGGGATGGTCTTTAAACTTTTCGGTCGTCACCGTAAGCCCATTACTCGTAAAATCAAGATAGGGCGAATCGATCTGATAAGGGTCCCCGGCAAGAATAACTTTTGTCCCTTCGCCAGCGCGGCTGACAATTGTTTTTACCTCGTGGGGGGACAGATTCTGAACTTCATCAATAAGAACAAATTGAAATGGAATAGAGCGCCCGCGCATGTAGGTAATTGCATCAAGGCTTAAAAGGCCCTTTTGACGAAGCTGTTCAACAAGCTGAGGCTCATCAATAGTCATGCGCTCTTTGTGATGATGATCGTCATGCTTATGTGCTTCTTTTTTGCGTTTACGCTCACTTTTGCCGCTCAATGAATAATATTCGTCGGTATGAGCACTCATTTTACTAAAAATAAATTCAAGATTATCATGCACCGGTTGCATCCAATAATGTAATTTTTCATCCAATGTTCCAGGCAAATATCCAACATCGGCACCCAACGCTACCACCGGACGCGTAATAAGAAATTTGCGATACATGCGCTCATAAGCAACTTTATAAAGGCCGGCAAGCAGCGCAAGAAATGTCTTGCCTGTTCCAGCCGGCCCAAGGAGTGTGATGAGCTTAATATCGTCATCTAATAACAAATCCAATGCCATTAACTGTTGAATATTTTTTGCCCGAAAAGTATTAAGCAAGGTGATATCCTCAATTTCTCTAAATTGGCCATGGCCATAGTTACGAAACAATCGATAATGGGTTGGCTTATCTTGATTTTCTAAAATAATATACTGGTGCATAAACAAGGTATACTCGGCCGTTATACGTGCAACCGTTTTTTCCGTAAAGGTATTTAACTCAGCACCCGCAACAGGAATGCGTATCCATCCTTTATAAAAATGTTCATAGCTAATTTTACCACGTGTATAATCTTCAGCATCCAACGCTAAAGCATCAGCCTTTACACGAACATTAATATCCTTGGTAACCAAGGTTACTTTGTTACCATCATGTTTAAGGTTGTGTACTGTTTGAATAATCAAATTATCTTTTTCATTTTGCAACGCCCCACCCGTAATCGATAAAAAAGTGATTTCTGTTGGGTTGGGAGTTACCATGAGTAACGAATTAACATGATGGTTAATAATAACCCCAGTGCTTAAACATCCGTGAGACCGCAACTCATCCAGTGCTCGAATGGTTTGGCGCGCGTTAAGCCCTTTTTCTCCCGGCTCGCGTTTAAATTTATCAAGCTCCTCCAAAACAATAAATGGAATAATAATCACAACGTTTTTAAATGCGTTAATAGCACTTGGATCGTGTAGTAAAACGTTGGTATCAAGAACAAAAATACGATTTGCTCGAAACGATGGGTTTTTTTGGGAAAGTTGATCAATGAGCAACTTGGTCTCTTGCTTGCATGTACTTTCCATGGCATACCCTTTTTTTTGGAGCGGTTAGACTTTTATTATTTGGAGTGTAACAAGTTCATTTTTAAAAAAGCAACTTTTAAAAAAATAAATGTCGCAACACTCCGAAATCACTCGACATAAAAAGGATGAGCTATAAAGAACTTTATCAACTTTTTTTATGCATTCTTGATTCATGATAATCAATTTTTTCATCATATAAAAATAATGCTAACCATGTAACGATGAAAGGATCGTTATGACTTTTTTAATGCACCACAAAAAAGTGTACTTTGTGCTTTACGCATCACTTTTGTTTGGCATATCACCGTGTCTTGCAACACCAAATCCATACCCACCTTCCAACCTTCCTGCTGATCAATATGGTAACAAAACTCACAACCTTGATCTTCTCCAAACAGCGATTAAAGGAACCGTTACGATTAACAACATACCGTTTAAGATAGAAATCCCTGAATTTATTGGCATTTCTCACCAAGAAATTAATCAATTTCTTACCAAAACACTGGATTTTACCTGGCCTATATGCGAACAAACACTCTGGAATAATGATGCTACTCAAAAAGAAGATACCCTCAACACATTACTCACACAAAAAGTCTATCCTCAAAACTTTTTACATAAGTTACAAAGCCTGCGACAAAACATTATTCAAGCATTTCAGCATTCATTTCCCTTTTCACACAATCACAAAGCATTTATAGCTAAAGTACAAAAGAACAAATCTCGCCTTATGGTCCGCAGCACCGGCAAAGAAGATACTCAAGAACTTGCCAACGCGGGCGGCAATGAAACAATAGCCAATGTACGCCCAGAATACCAAGCGCTGGCTAACGCCATGGGAGAAGTTGTTGCATCATATTTGGGTGAAAAATCATTACAACAACGCCTTGCAAGTGCAACAACCATCGACCATATCCATGACATTATACAACCCCCTTTTTGCCCCGTTCTTATTCAAAAAATGATTGGTGAAATAGATGGCGGAACCCCGATCAACCAGTTAAGCGATTTAAAAAATATTCCCGTATCTGGTGTTATGTTCACCACTGATACCGAAGCTCAAACCCCTGGAATATCCATTATTCAAACAACATTTGGGCATAATGAAGGCGTAGTCAATAGCCTCGTTCCAACGGACTTATTTTTTGTTGGTTCACATAACGATATTCATCCTGTTATCCATCATAAAAATCAACGGATGGTTCCTTTTAGCTCAATAACTGATACTGGCACAACGTACGGCCTTAAAAAAATAGATAATAGCTTTTTAATTGGATCAACACCACAATCATTTGGACATCTTGCCACCCTTGATAAAAATCAAATACTCGCCCTAAAAAAAGTTGCCGAAAAAATAGAATCGTATTATCGTCACCCAACTGATGTTGAATTTGTCTTTATGCCTCATAACAAGACCATTTATCTTGTTCAAGCTCGACCACTTATTATTCATGAAAAGCAACCATCTTTTATTGACAACACACAATTTGAATCCTTTTCTCAAGAAAATATTTACTTTGGCACCAAGGTAGGCATTGGTGATGGACGCGTTCGCACCGCTCTATCACTTGACCATGTTCTTATGCACGAACATTTGATTGATGCTCTTCACCCGTATTTTGAGCTTTCTTTTAACGAGCGAAAAAAAATAGTTTGCGTTCTCACCAAACATATTCCTGCAGCAACATCACATGAAGCCACAACATTTAGAGCCGAAAAAATGCCCGTATTAACCGTTCCAACATTTGAAAAAATTACCGCATGGCTTAAACAAGAAGATGCCCACGTTATTATCGATGTTCAACGCGGCGCCTTTATTAACAACTCACTGCAAAAAGAAATTGCCATTAATAACGGCTGGTTTGAAAGTCCTTTTGCCAAACAACTTTCTCTTATTCCTGAATTTCATGAAATGACGCCTGTACAAAAAACCATAAAAAAACTGATAGCACGCATCGTAAAAAACCTCAAACCATTACCACTTAAACAAGCATACACCACCATCAAAACATGGCATCCACAACAAGAAGGAAAAGTCCTTGATTTTGCTTGCTACAGCATTCTTTACCGGTATGCAAAACTTTTAGGGATGTCCTTTAAAACACAAGATTTCCACGATCGTCAAGCACTAACACTATTACACCAAGCGCAATTTTATGTACACATGATACTAACTACAGCTCATGAAAGTAGACAACTTCTGCTTTTTTACCTGAATTTTCTTGAAGCACTCTTTACTCAACATCACGATCCACTCATTATAAAACAATATGACATCATCACACACCAAAAAATACACCGTCAAGAATCAAGAGCGCTTGATCTTGCCGCACAAAAAAAAGTATCCATTCAAGAAAAAATACTTTTAGGATTTGCTGATGCTTTTTATAGTGACGAATCAAAACATGATTGGTCACATTTTGTTCACCTGCTGCTTGCTCAAACACATGCAACACCTCAATCCAACCTCGAAGAACAATATGCTACTTTTTTTGCTACACTAAGCGATGTAAATGCCTTGCCCATATGGATGAATGCCATATTTCCAGCCCTTTATAAAAAACATAAAGATGACCCCGATCAACTGCTTACAAGCATTATTTCCATGTATGAACAAACAAAAGATCAAATCACCCTCCTCCACCACTATCAACAAGCACTCAATTCCTTTGACAACACCCCATTTCAAAATCCACAACGATTTACCAAACACTGGCAAACCTTCACCACAACCATTCTTGATTTTTTTACCAGCGAACGTTTTTTATCACTCTTTAAAAATGAGCTTAACGAATACGCTTTAGAAAAAAATAATCTTGCACAATTAATTGCCATAACCCTTATGAATAACGTTATAACAAAACTTGATAGTGCAATTAAAATTATGAAGGGCAGCACCGAATATCATGATATCGATGAGAAAGTCCGCTACTTTGAAATAATGATTCGTACAAGCTGGAGGCTTTGTGCAGCATGGCTTGATATAGTTCCTGAAGGAACATTTAAAGGCGCTATCGATGGAGGTAATAGCCCAATTGCACGAGGCCACCAAAATCTTGATAAACAGGGTTACCTTAGACAAGCCTCAATAAGACAGGATGAACCTTTTAGCGGAGAACATCAACTTGAGCCTTCCAGATCTTTTAACTTAGCAATCATGTTGATAAGCAATGCAGCTATAGGATCTGGAGAAAATCATACTCCTAAAACGCTTGAAGATTATTTTACCCTCGCCCATCAAAATTCTATTATCATTGCAGGATCACTTTTTAATGCACTTATCAATATCGATGAAGTAACACTCCCCCCCCTTGTTAAAAATCTCTATCAAGCAATTTATGGATCGGTATCACTCACCCCTATGACTAAAGAACATATTGGTCACCTATTTACACATAGCTATAAAACACCCGATGGAAAAACATATCTCTTTAAAACAATGCTGGTAAGTATACTCATTGAAAAAACAGGCATTAGTCTTTTTTACAACATACCACTTCGCCACCACAGCTCTGGATGTGTTATTCGCTATGACGCACACAATAAAAAAGTTTTTTTTGACATGAATTTTTTTGCCGAAAATAGCCGTCCAGAAAATTTTAAACAAATGCTCATCTATGCACAATTACTCGAACCCATTGTACCGATGCAGCTTGCATCATATAAAATAAGTGATAATGATGCTACATTTTCATTCCATATTACCCCCAAAACGAACATCCAACTCATCCCTCACATACTTGCACGCATGTGCGCCTGGTGCTATCGTGATGTTACATACGTAATCCCACCTCATCAAATGGTAATGATCATGCAAAACAGCGCTCATTATCCTCCTCATCTTCAAAAAGAAATTAATCTTTTTTTTAATAAACTAATAAACATACCAGAAATGGCAGAAGAACTAACCCCTTTATTGCGTAAAATACTCGAGCAAGAACAAACCCCAGATCCAATACTCACAGAACGCATACTCACCATTTTATTGCAACTCACAACCAGCAGCTCAATTTTAGACCTTTTACTTGAACATATAAAAAACAACAAAATAGCAGAACATATTGTGGTACAGTATTTTTCCAAAATATCCCACTACACATTTTCAAAATCAGCCCAAATCATCACCATACAAAAACTCTATGAAAAAATAATGACGTTAGATCTTGATAACCTTTTGCAAACCATAGAAAAACCAGCCGCATTCCTTGAACATCTCATCGTATTTGCGCTTTATGTTCCACAGTACTTCCAAATGTATAAAAACATATTCCAACAATTACTTACAAAGCACGCTGTGCATCTAGCACTTAACATGGATGTAATAATTCAAAACCTTACCAATAATAATATAACACAATTAGACTTTTTCATTCCGTTTATTACCCCAAAAACAATTATTTCACCGAGCAAGCTTAGTGATCTTTTTTGTATATACATGGAAACTAATGATTTTAAAAAATTTAAAACAATTATCGATAACAATGGAATAGACATAACAACTATTAAAAGCTCATCAGGTAATCAATCTTTACTCAATTTAGCGGTAACACGCAAAAATCTTGCTGCTATAGAATGGCTTATTGAGCAAGGAGTAAAAACAACAGAACACACAGGCTATAATGGAAATACACCATTGCACGAATATTTAACATATATGGCAAAACACTATATAGATACATTAATTCCCTATGAAAATATTATCCTCATGCTTATACAACCAAATATTGATATTTTATTACAAAAAAATAAAAATGAAGAGACACCACTTTACAGCTTCCTTATGGAAGCTGTAAATCAAAATTTGATATACTTACAAGATGGAAACACTGAGCGAGAAAACGAATATAACCATTTTATTAATAACATCATTACGCTTATGCTTGAATTAGGCGCTCCAATAAAAGAAAAAATACTCACAACCCCAAATAACAAACAAAAATACCCTCTTACGTATGCACTAGAAGGTAAATTTAACCTCGATATCATTAAACAATTAACCCTTCCAGAAATTCTTCCTCACATAAGCTATAGACTACGCAAAGAACAAAGCCCAGAAATAATCCAATACCTACAAGAACAAGAAGAAAAAAATTATGATTATTAACGTGCTTAATTTATTAGACGCAACTTTTTCATCATATAAAAATAATACTAACCGTTTAACGATGAAAGGATCGTTATGACTTTTTTAATACCGCACAAGAAAATATGCCTTGTGCTTTACGCCTCGCTTTTGTTTGGCGTGTCTCATCAATCACTTTTAGGAATGAAACAAGATCCAAAAATTGCAAAAGAAATAGAACGAATTACCAATGATATTGTTGATCCCTACAAAGAAACCCAATTGCATGAAAATATAAACGAGCTTGAAAGAAATCTTAAGAATATAAAACATCCAGTGCACCTATCTGAAAGCTACGAATATTGGGGCCACTACATACTATCAAAACTTTCAAAATTAAGGGGTCAGCAAAGCACTATTGAGGAACTCGCTCGGCGCCTTGAAAGATTTATCCGTTTTTATAGCCAAATTCCAAACCATGACAATGAATACCTTATTCATATCATTTCTCATTTTAAACCAGGCATTATACCAGAATCTTTTTTTGCCACTATCTGTAAAATGTCTAAACCTTTTATTAATGAATATAACATCTTCTTTCAAACACCACTCATGCTTGCCATAGAAGCAAAAAATCCAACTGCGGTTAAACTCCTTCTTGAACATGGTGCACATCCAGACATTCCATATGGAAACGCTACAACCCCACTTTATCAACTTGCTAGAAGCACTTTAATAACAAACGAAACAGACCGTGAAAATAGCAATACTATAGCAGAACTTCTTATCAATAATCATGCCCATACCTATATTAAAAATGATCCCTTCACAACGTTTCAAGATCTTCTATCATATAAAAACGAAAACCCTCCTGAAACAAAAACTACTGAACAAGAATATTTATACAGATCTTTTTACCATTTTCTACAAGAATCACTCAACGAATATCGACAATATAATAGCTCAATGATTAAAGAACAATTAGATTTTTTAAACAATCGCACCAACAATCTTAAAGAAATGATCCAAAGCTCTTCAGCAATGAACGATGTAACACTCCGAGTATTATATGCTATCATGGGTTATGAATTATTCGACCCGATTTTTGATAATGGTGAAACAATTCTACACTTAACTGTTCGCAATAATAATACCATGTTAATTCCATTACTAGAAAAGTACACACTAAAACGCCCTCTTTTTAAAAGAATCATGCCGCAAGAAAATAAGAACACTTTCTGGAATCAAAAAAATAATGACGGGTTGAGTGCTTTTCATCTTGCAGTAGAAAAAGCAGACAGCAGTATGATATCTAATTTTTTAAGCATTCTCGACAAATATGCTCTTGATATCAATAGCCAAAACAATCAAGGCGACACTCCATTACATACCATTATAAAGAGAATAATAACGAGTAAAGAACCCCTCCTGGGCATAGCCGCTGAAATTATCGAACATGAAAATACTGACATTTTCATAAAAAATAACCAAAACCAAACCCCTCTTGATCTTGCCACAGAAGGATCAGTGCGCTCTTTACAAAATCTTTTAAGTGAAAAAACACCTTTACTCCTACAAACACACATACATAAACCATCCCCAAAAACCTTTACCGCAAATGAATGGGATAATGATCGAAATGCATTATCGCTTAAAGAACTTATTACCAAATATCGCTTGCTCGACTATCCAAACCATAATCACATTTCAAATGTTAATCATCATGAAATTTTATATGATTTGATGTTTCGATATGCAAGATTAAATAACATTGATCAATTACCTTTTTTAGAAAATTTTGTAGATGTGCTCAAAAAAAATCTGCCTAACGACCTTGTAGAACCATCTACAATCCCAGCAAGTGGCATTAACTCCATTGCTCAATCACCGTTAGAATACTTATTCTATGACTTAATTATTAACGGTAACTTTAACCACACCAAAATACACCTGTATCCACTATCATTTATAAAAAAAATAGTAATTCTCTATAGAAAACATATTAATGTCATTTACCCTTCACAAAAAACTTGGAATACGTTGTTACTCCAAACAACACAAGCAATAACACATGCACCTTATAATATTCAAGAAGATTATTATTCATACTTTATAGATATCATGAGAATACTCTTAGAAAATAGAGCCAACCCAAACCAACCATGTATATTCGGAATTACACCTCTCTCATTGATACTTCAATACAACATAGCAGAAGAACAATATTACCCCTTATTTATTGAGTTACTTAACCTTCTTATACAATATAATGTAGATTTTCAACGGTATATCATTATACTTGATCCCTATACACTTGATAACGCTACAAATATGTTAACAAGGGAAGGCGGTACAAATATAACAAGTTTCTATGACCCCCTCATGGTCAATCAAATATCAAAATTCCCATATGTAACATTGCCCATAGAATACATAAGAATGAGTATCAACAATCTTACACAACATATACAAACACTTACATTAAAAAAAGATTCATCTGATATTGCTACAAAAGCTAAGAATTACCTAAACCATGCGCTCTCGATAATACCTCGCCAGAGTACCCAAAAGATCGAGCTAAAACCCCTCAATACATTATTAAATACGTATCACAATTTTGAAGAACTTGAAAAAGAAATATTTAAAATTACAAGTTACGACACCACCATAAGAAGCCTTTTTCTCCCTATTACCGTCAGCTCTATAGAAAATTTAGTTGACCAAAATGAATTACTGTACCAACACACTACATTCCCCCGTGAAGAATTTATACAAAACCTACAAAATCTTTTACATCAAGCTGTAGAGTATAATAATAGTGCCTTTATACATTTTTTAATAACATATAGCACAAGCACAAACATGCATCTTATCATTAACAAAAGCTGCCAACATAAAGACGCTCATAACGACACCGCTTTAAGCAAAGCAATGACCGGTAATAACACAGAACTCATAACAAAATTATATGACCTTTATAAAAAATTTAACACATCTAGCATAAGTGATATAAACAATGATCAAAATACCATATTGCATCTAGCTGCTCAACATAACCATATGTTTATAATCGAAGATTTAATGAGCACCAAAGACTTCCCATTCAATCTAAAAAATAAAGATGGTAAAAAAGCACTTGATTATCTAGACGCTCATTCCGAGATTTACACACAGCTTAAAGAACTGATGGATCAGCAACTACAAGATCCTGAATATCTT
>LBTY01000027.1 GCA_000992305.1 candidate division TM6 bacterium GW2011_GWF2_38_10 | reverse complement strand
AGCACATAATTGGCGCCAATTTCCTTCGCCCGAAGCTTTAATTTGTTGCGATTGGCTTAAAAAGCGATTCCATAATTTTTCGGTATCACAACCGTTTTTAACAAGAAAGTAGGCAATTTGTGGCCCTTGAATAACCGTGCTACCGATAGTTGAAAATTGTGAAGTTGCGGCAACACTTTCCATTGGCATATCAGTTGGTAAATCAGCGTTTGTTTGTGGTATGAGCGATTTTTTGGTAACGCGAAGTTGGGGTTGATCGTGTGGAACTAACTGTTCAATGCAACTTGTTGCTACGATGGTGGCGGCTGTTAATGCTGTATGTGCTGTTTTATCAGCAAGCGTTGAACAGGTTTGCGGTGCCAAGGGAAGGTGTTCATTGCATTGGGTTGCCATGAAAATTCCAGTGTTTTGATAAAATTTTGAACGGAAGCTATTCAATGTGTTAACAACGCTACTTTGAATAATAAGATTTTTGGCAAAGGATGCATAGGATCCTATGTACGACCATATGGATGATCCTCCAGTGCTTATATGCGTTAATCGTTCTTTGTTTTCAGCAAATTTTTGTAATCCATAACTTCCCAGCGCTAGGGCTCCGGGAACAAGATATCCAGCTCCTGGGTATACGGTTTTATCGAGCCATGTGCTTGCCGGACTGAGGAGAGATAGTGCTTGTGATGTGAAATAAGAGGTTGCACAACTTGAAGCAATACCCAAGCCAAGGCTCCCAATAAGTTGTTTTGTTGATGGTTGTTGGTCGTGGCTCATGGCTACGGTCGATTGCCCAAAAGTGGTAGCTGCAAGAAATACACCGATAATGATTTTTTTTGATAATAATTTCATAAACTCTCCATTGATAGTGGTTATGTGTTTATTTGGCTTATAGGATCAACAAAATACAGCATAGACATAAAGTCTAAGAAAAATTGAATAATAATCAATGTCTTCTAAAATTTATGCATTTATGTGCCTTGTTTGAAAATGTTAAAGTGTGAAAATTGAACTTTTCTCAATAAAAATCATTTTTGGACTCACAAATTTGGATTCACCATTTGTTGGGTGGTGGATATAGGAACGAGGTTGATGGTACATAAAATGAGCAGGAGTTGCTAGTGATTTGTGCCTCAAACTTGATCTTGTGCAAATATATGAGTATGTTGAACTTCTTGTAGTGAAAAAAAATAAACATAGTTATACAAGATAGGGTTTTACATGCAATGTCAGTATTACCAAGCAATTGTCGATGTTCCGCATACATGGTTTGTTTGTGGTATTTTGCGCAACGAGGACAATCTTGTTTTTGAGCGTACGCTTGAGACTGATCCTCGTATTTTAGAATTTTTTGTAACGGCAGAACAAGAGGCAGAGTTTCTTGATTTGATGCATTATTTTATTTCTTGTGGCTATCTTGAGTCATTACAAAAAATGGAAAACAGGCTGTGTTGTTAATCTTATGGGGCTTGAATTGAGTTTCAAGTTGCAATTGCCTCAGAAAAAAATAATTATAGTAAATACCCCCTTTTTTTGTTATTTTTGCTAAAATGTTATAGGTTTTGCCTCCTAAAGTTTTATATGGCTAAGGCTTTTAAAAAGGCAAAATTTTAGTATTAATCGTTTGGCGAAGCTTCAAGGAAAGGGTTTGTTATGGCACACAAACAGAATTATAAAAAAATTTTAGAATGTATAGGTTCTACACCGCTTATCCAGCTTGATCTTGACGTAAAGCCGACGGTTTTAGCAAAGCTTGATTTTTATAATCCGGGTGGAAGCATTAAAGATCGTTCGGCTCTTTTTATGGTTGAGCAAGCAGAAAAAGATGGTTGCTTGCAGCCTGGTGGAACTATTATTGAAGCATCTTCTGGTAATCAGGGTATTGCGCTTGCTATGATTGGTGCCGTTAAGGGATATCGTGTTATTATTACAGTTCCTGATCGAACGGCGATTGAAAAAGTTGCCATTTTGCGTGCGTATGGGGCAGAAGTTCATGTGTGCCTAAATACCGATGATTTACATGACCCGCGTGGGTATCATGCAATGGCTGAGCATTTATATCATACCATTCCCGGCGCTTTTATGCCAAACCAATATTTTAATGTTGCCAATCCTGCGGCGCACTATGCAACCACCGGTCCTGAAATTTGGCAACAAACAAATGGTACGGTAACGCACTTTATCTGTGGTGCAGGCAGCTGTGGCACTATATCAGGAACGGGGCGTTATTTAAAAGAGCAAAATCCAGGCATTAAAGTAATTGGTGTTGATGCTGCAACATCGTTATACTCAAGCAAGGATCCTAAGGCGTATTTGTCTGAAGGAATTGGTATTGATGTTATTAGTGATACCTTTGCAAAACAATACATTGACGAGATTATTCCTATTGTTGATGCAGACGCATTTGCTATGACGCGTCGCTTGGCAAAAAAGTATGGATTTTTGGTAGGAATTAGTAGCGGCGCTGTAATGCACGTAGCGCTTGAGTATGCAAAAACGTTAACTGAAGATGATGTTTTGGTTGTCATTTTTGCAGATTCTGGAAAATCTTATTTAGATAAGGTTTTTATTAATCCTGTTGATAAAAAATGTATGCCTGCAAAGACCGAAAAAACATTTGAAGAAAAACAACTATAACGATTATAAAATAAAGATAGTACGGTAAAAAACAATATGCTTAACCATTTTATTAAATATCACTCATTGGGTAACGATTTTATTATTTTTGATTGCTATAAAAAACCACTTTTTTATGTTGACGCAGCCTTGCAGCGCGATACGTGGTCGCAGTTTGTAAGGGATTTGTGTGGTCGACATACGGGGGTGGGTGCTGATGGAGTTTTAATAATAAAAAGTGCTCAGGGTTCAGGTGCTCCTGAAATGGTGATTTTTAATGCTGATGGTAGTTCTGCTGCAATGTGTATGAATGGGCTACGGTGTGTAGCCCATTATCTTGTTGGGCATTATGGGTTTGCTGATGAATTTGTGGTGCATGTTGGGGATCATATTGCGCGGTGCAGCGCTGAGCGCTATGCAGATTCATTGCTGATAACCACAAAAATAAGTCATTATGCCTATCAGGGCATTAAGCATATAAAAACGGATGAAGGATCGTTTGATGGCCATCAGGTTTGGGTGGGGAATCCGCATGTTGTTATTTTTGAACAAACTCATCTTGATTGGTTGGCGGCGCACGGTCATCTGCTTGAGCGGCATGCACTTTTTCCGCAGCGAACGAATGTTGAGTTTGTTTGGTTGGAACATAATAATGAACAAACTTGCAATCATCAAGCTTCATACTCTATGCTGGTCTATGAACGAGGTTGTGGCATTACGCAAGCGTGTAGTTCGGGGGCTGCTGCAACATTAGTTGCCCTTGTGCAGACCGGGGCTTTGGCGGTGGGTGATCAGGTTGCGCTATGTATGCCCGGTGGCATGGTGCAA
Organism: candidate division TM6 bacterium GW2011_GWF2_38_10; assembly: GCA_000992305.1. GTDB lineage: Bacteria > Babelota > Babeliae > Babelales > RVW-14 > GWF2-38-10. The sequence continues at coordinate 9,258 of LBTY01000027.1, read as the reverse complement.
GGGAAAATAGATGAGCATAGCGACATTGTATTGGTAGCGCCAGCCCAGCTTGTTTTTAAAGGAGAGTTGCCAAAAGACGAGTAATCAAAAAAAGGAGAGGGTTGTGAAAAAAGTTTTTAGAGAAATAATCGTACCATTGAGTGTTCCAACTCGATATCATCATGATTATGTTGAACATTATCAGGCAATAACTTTTGGGTCGGGTCGTCTTTTGCTTTTTGCGGGGGATCAAAAAATTGAGCATCTTAATGATGATTTTTATGGCTCCGATATTGATCTAGCAGATCAACACCCTGAACATTTATTTCGCATTGCGGCGAGCGCCGATGTTGGTGTTTTTGCTGCTCAAATGGGGCTCATTGCGCGATATGCTCATGCGTATAAAGCGATTCGATATTTGGTAAAGATAAATGCAAAAACAAATCTTTGTCCAACTTCATGTGTTGAACCACAATCGCTTGCATTACAAAGTGTTGATCAAGTTCTTGAGTTTGAACGTAATAGTGGGCTTTCGATTGTTGGGTTTGGGTATACCATTTATCTCGGGAGTGCTTTTGAGCACATTATGCTTGCGCAAGCATCAGCGCTTATTTACCAAGCACATCGTCATGGAAAGCTTGTTGTTTTGTGGATGTATCCTCGCGGGGCATCGGTTAAAGATGAAAAAAACGCTTCACTGATAGCTGGCGCTGCAGGTGTAGGAACAGCACTTGGTGCTGATTTTGTAAAAGTTAATGTTCCAGAGGGGCGTGATGCTTTTGATCAAGCGCAACAGCTACAACAGGCGGTATCTGCTGCGGGTAATACAGGGGTTTTATGTTCTGGTGGGGGTAAGGTAAGCTCTGTGCAATTATTAGAGCACGTGTATCATCAAATTCATACAGGTGGTGTTGCGGGTGTGGCATTGGGGCGCAATATTCATCAGCGCTCGTTGGATCAGGCTTGTGTTCTTATAAAGGCCTTAAAAGTATTGTTGCATGAGGATGAAGATCTTGAAGCTGCTCGGAATATGATTACCTTTGAATAAGAGGGGGGATTTATGGTATTCAGGCGATTAAGAGAATATGTTCGTTTTTTAAAAAGTTTGTTTCGTACAACACGACGGCTGTGTTGGGGGATGTGGAAGCTTACGTCGCTTCCTCAGCCAGCAATTACTATTTTTGGCGGTGCGCGTGTTCAACTTGATAGTGAGCTTGCAAAAAAGGCTGAGCAGCTAGCATTATTACTTGCTCGCGATGGTTTTTCCATTATCACCGGTGGCGGACCGGGAATTATGGAAGCTGCCAATATGGGGGCGTTTAATGCGATAAAAGACTGTGTTATTGATGGTGCTCACTGCGCTGTGCGTGAGGTTTCTGCGGGGATTGGTCTTGTTCGTTTAAATCGTGAACGTGTTAATCCTTTTGTGCAAAAAAATATTATTATGGAACATTTTTTTGCGCGTAAATGGTTATTGGTGCGATATTCTGTTGGTTTTATTGTCTTTCCTGGAGGTTTTGGAACGCTGGATGAGCTTTTTGAAACATTAACCCTCATTCAATGTAATAGAATGGCTCGAGTTCCTGTGGTTCTTTTTGATAGTACCTTTTGGAATCCCATTTCTGTTTGGATTGAACAGCAAGCATTGGCGCGTGGATTATTAAGTCAAGAGGATGCTGCACTCGTCATAATTACCGATAGCATAGCAGAGGCTTTTTCTGTCATAAAACAGGGAGCAACAGGGCAGAAAAAATCTGTGTTACATGACGAAACAACGGTTAAAGAATAAATTTGCTCACTTTGTTCAATGGTAATGAGGATACCTAAAAGTTGGTAATAACATTATCTGTTGAAAGTATCTGTAGTCTTGATAGTGGTGGAAAGGTGGTGTAGATTTTGACGACAAGATCTTGCCCGTAGTTTTTATAAATAGTGTGGTCGTCTTGTTCTAAGAGGCCACAGATAATATTGTCTGCGTGTGTTATAGCAAAATTTTCAAATAACTTAAAAAAGATATCCTGAAAAATGTATTTTTCAATACTTAACAATAATGCATTTTCAATAAAAAGTGCTTGTGATAAGCAGGTGACAAATCCTGTTGGATTATTGCTTATCATGGTATACAGTTGTTGAGCCGAAATTGTTTTTAAAGTTGTAAGAGCGCTATTTATTAGTTCTATGCGATAGTGGATATTTTCTAATGCATCTGCTCCATGATTAAATATCATAGCTTTAAATGGACTTAAAGTCAGTATTGGTGATGCATGGGCGGGTGCTATGATTAAAAGGGTTTCTACTTTTTCCGATGAATGTTTTTTTTTGATTTGTAATGATATACCATTTATTTTGTACAAATCTTGTGGAATTTGTGGTAGTACAAGAGGATGTTCTTGTGGTGAGGCATAGAGGAGGTTAGCATATGCAATAACATGTCGTCCTGGTTGTGCATAGAGTGTGTGGTGGGCTTGAGAGAGGGTTTCTAATTCAAAAAGGTCATGCGAAAACGTGAGTGTTGCATCGATGATGTAGAGAATTTTATGAAGATGCTTGAGGGTCGTTAAGATACGTTGATTATTGCTTGAAGCGGGGATGACAAGATTTAGATGTAGGGTATTAAATCCAAGAAAGACGAGTGTTTGAAGTACGGTTGCTGTTTGTAAAAGTCCATCATCGAGAAACGCTGTGTAATGTATTGTTTCGGTGGGATTAGCATGATATTTTTGTATGATGGCGTTAATCATGCTTAGGGCAAAATTAATGCGTTTGAGTGCTGTTTTAGGTTGATATATTTGCCAAAATAAAAATGATGGATTTTTTTTATATGTGGTACAACATAATGTATTGTATTGATAGGCGGTTCTAATGTTATCTTGAGGGATAATAACATCTTTTTGAAGGTCAATTAGTTGTTCAAAATAGTCTAGAATAGGACTAAGTAACTGTATTAAAAAGCGAACATATGAGATATTGTTTTTGCAAAGATATGCAAAAAGATACGGATATTCTTGTTTGGTTATGCTTATTTTTCCGATATTAAAATTGTGTTCATAACTATGGGTAAAGGCTGCCAGTTCGTTATTAAGCGCTTCATCCTCGGCTCTGCAGTTTGTGCTGAGCGCATAAATTCTTTTGGCATATTGGTTAAAAAGATGATAATCCTGATGATATATTTCATATTCTTGTTCATTAACATTGAGTGCTATTTCTTTATTGCGCACAGCCTTGATACAGGTGAGCAGATGTTCAGTTATTGATGTTGGTGCTGTAATAAGATGAGAAAGGAGTTCTTCTTCTGGTGTTTTTTCTTTTTCAAAAAATTGGGTTGTCGATTTTATCGTTTTAATTGGATAATGGTTGATAGTACTGCATGCCCGAAAATGCCTGGAGCTTTTGGTTTGTGGTTTGCATAATTTATTTTTTGATCGTATATGCATAGCGGTTGCGTTAGGCGGAAATATAAAAAGACAATACACAATGAGTATGATTTTTTTCACAATCCTTCCCCCTCATGGATTATAGCTTTGGTTTTTTATACACGATATTGGTAGTATACAATAAAAAAAGTCAAAAATGCAATTTGAAAAAATGAAAAAGTGGTGTTGTTTGCGTGGATGAGATTTATGTTATGGAGATAGCATATTGTGTGCAAAGAAGTGCAAAATTAGGCAAAGGAGTTGTCACCTTGGTGATTCTATGGTACAAATGATATCTGGTTTAAACAAGAATAGACATATACAATGGTAAAGGTATAAGAAGTTATGAACGAACAAACAACTAATAATCAAGAGCAAGAAACAACTAAAAATCAAAATAATCAAACAGAATCTTCTCCGGTGGAGAGTGTTGTGGAATCTGCGCTTAACTATCAAGATTTATACATAAAATTGGCGGCAGATTTTCAAAATTTTAGACGTCGCATGGATAAAGAACGTTTGGAGTGGACAGAAACCGCTCAAGGTATGATTTTAGCTGTTTTTTTTCCTATTATAGAAGATTTTGATCGTGCGCTTCAGACAATTGAACAGCACCAGCAGGAAGATGGAGAAGCCAAGGAATCTTATCTGGAAGGTCTTGTACTTATTCAAAAAAATATAAAAAAAATACTTGCCGACTTAGGGGTATGTGAAATAGATACTATTGGTGAATTTAATCCTGAATATCACGAAGCACTTGCCCAAATTGTATCTCCTGACCACAAGAGCGGTCATATTGTGCAAGTTTTTAATAAAGGATACATGTTTAAGGGCAAGGTTATTAAACATGCTCAAGTAAGTGTTGCTCAGTAAAAAAGAGCAACACTTTACATACTATTAAAAAAAGGAGCGGTTATGCGATGGCGCGGTCGACGGTTGGCGGTTATAAAAGGACGGCCTTTTTGGTGGCGGCGTTCAGCCCATGCTCCTTATAATTTAAAACAGCGAAGCATTGCATTGTTGCCCAATTTATTTACGCTCGGGAATGCTTTTTTTGGGTTTAGTTCTTTGGTGTTTGTGGCGCAAGGAGCATTTGTTGCTGGGGCTTTTGCGATTTTGCTTGGCAGTCTTATGGATGCGCTTGATGGTCGTGTGGCGCGATTTACTGGCAATGCCAGTCTCTTGGGATTGCAGCTTGATTCATTGTGCGATGCAATTTCGTTTTGTGTTGCTCCAGCTTTTTTAATGTATTTTTGGCAGCTCAAACGATTAGGAATTGTTGGTTTTTTAGCGTGTGGATTATTTGTGGTTCTTGGGGTGCTGCGGCTTGCGCGATTTCTGATCAGCAATTTATTTATTTTAAAGGTTTGCCGACAACGCTTGCTGCAAGTTGTTTGGTGTTGACGTTTTTAACATACAACACTGTTGTATGTACGCTAGAATCACAAATTTTTTTATTGCTCGGTGTTGTGAGTTTAGCATTATTAATGGTTAGTTCATGTTCCTTTCCAACGGGTAAGCGTATTAAAAAAACATGGGTGGCGGGGGTTGGGCTTTTTGTGGTAATAGCCTTGTCTCTTTTTGGGTTTATAACCGTTGCTTTTTGGATGCTTACTTTATATCTTATTGGTGCTCTTTTGTGGAATATCTTTCTTCGCTGCTCAAAGTGGTTGTGGTTTGAAAAATAGTTTTGAGAACGGTCTTGGTTGATGGGTTAATAATATAATTATTGACAAATGGAATCAAAATATTTTAGGGTGAGGTTAGGGTTTATAGTTGCTACAAAAGGCAAGGGGTTAATTTTGTAAGGGGGTATTTTTTATGAATAGCAAAAAAATAATGATATTATTGGTTATGCTTGCAAGTGCTTCACAGCAGGTGAGTGCTCGTCGTGGCGGATCTGCCGTTGCCGGCGCCTTGGGTGGATTGATGGTTGGTACCATGATAGGAACTGCAGCAAGCAAATCTGATAGTCGAACGGCTCGAACAGATGACAAAATTGATCAACTTCAACGGGAGCAAGATAATCGGCGCGTTGAAGATTTGCAGCGTGAGATGGATAAACGAGAGATTGAGCGCAAGATTGAAGAGCAACGAGCAAAAACTATGGAGCAAGAAAAAGAAAAATCGAGCACATTGTTGTATGTTTTACTTGCTGTTATCATGTTTATGTTTTTAGCGATTGCAGGTCTTGGTATTATGCTTGTAAATATGCGCAAAAAAGATTAAAAGGAAGTTATGAATAAGATAGTTAAAAATATAGTATTTTTTTCGTTGAGTGTATGTGTACTTTCGGTTCCTTTATTTGCCCGTCGAGGAAGTTCGGCATTGGGTGGATTTGCGGGAGGAATGATGGGCGGCGTTTTGGGAAGTGCTATAACACAAAGTTCTCGCTCTGATGCTACAGCACCCTCTGGTGCTGTTACCCGCGAAATTGATAAGCTTGAAAGTGCCGTACGATATGACTTATTAAAAATTGATGAACGACTTCGTGTTTTAGAAAGAAGTAAAGATGGCGCGGGATCGTCAGGAGTTGATGTAACAAATATTGAGGATGGCCTCAAAAAAGTGCGCAGGACTGTAAATGCTTTACAAAGTAAGTTTGATCAATTAGAAGAAAAGTTTGATCAACTGTTGCAAGATGTTAAAAGATTATCAAGAAAAATAGAGCCAAATGATGATGCTCGTCCTTTGGCGACTAAAGCATCAGTGGCAGCGGAAGCTGCAAGTGATGATAAAAAGTAGAATAATATATGAACTAATGAAAAGAAGGCCCGCGATACAGATCGCGGGCCTTCTTTTCATTAGTTCATAGCCGTTTCAATGGTATCTAATCTTTCTTGTATGTGTATTAGCTTTTTTTGTACAATGGTAATCATATTGTATTGATTTTGATCAAGAGCTTTACGTCCTCGAGGATGAATGTCTTTGTAGGTTAATACATCGTAAATGTAAAGACTTGCTTCTTGGAGTTGGGCATCAATGAGTAATAACATTTTTTCGTACTGAAGTTTTGCTGGATGTTGAGCAAGTGTGTGCATGCGTATTTTGAGCTCAGTACATTGTTCTTGCAGCGATCGATAGTGTCCATCAAGCGTATAAAGTGAGCTATTGCTTTTTGAATGGTGCATGGTTTTTTGTGGTATCATGCTGTGAATACTTTGTGTTGGTATGAGAAAAAGAATAAAAAAAAGATAGTACAATGCATACATAAGAATGTCCCTTTATTGTAATAATTGATTATAAAAAAAAAGATACCGCTCCCCGTTAGAATGTTAGCATACATTGGGGTTCATAAAAATGTCTAGAAATGAGCAAAAGTTTTTCTTTTCCCACTGCTCGTCTTGCCGTGCCTGCCGTAACCTTGCATGAAGGCTGTGGGTGATTTGCGTAACAAATTGTATCGAGGGATGCGGGGCGAATTGTACAAAAAATAATGATCTTTTCTTGTTGATTGTAATATTTGGTCAGAAGTATTATCCTAAATCAGGTTATGCAAAAAAAATAAAAAACGGAAAAATTATGATATTGACACTAGTTTCATGTTTGAGTGGGTTTGCAGTTGGAGTTTTCCAGGCAACGTTGTTTTATCGTGATCATAAGAGACTTATTGGTACTTCAGAAAAAAAGCGTTCATTGAATATAAAAAAAATGGGAATGTTTTTCATGCGATATATTACCCTGTTTGCGCTTTTTATTCTTATGTTTGTACATTGGAAGCTTCCTTTTTTTATAGGTATAGTAAGTTTTTTTTGTGGTTTTTGGATTACCCTGATTATGAAATTAAAGGAGCATAATGAATCTTGAACTTTTTGATGCTCATGCTATTCGGCCCTTTGCATGGCTTGGTTTAACTGGTAAATTTTGGGAAGTTAGTTATTGGACAGTTATTTACACATGGGTAGGCATGGCTATTTTGTGTATGCTTGCATATGCCGCACGCTGGGCGGTGAGAAAAAACGATGGACTTGGGTATATTGCGGTTGAACGTATTGTTATGGTATTTATTGATTTGTGTAAAGATTCTTTTCGTTCATTTAAAATGAATTATTTTATATTTTTATCGAGTGTTTTTTTCTTTACGTTGTTTGCTTGTTTGGTTGGGTTGATTCCCTTTATGGATGAGGCAACAAAGGATTTAAATACAACACTTGCGCTGGCAGTTATTTGTTTTATGTATGTGCAAGTGCAAAAAATAAAAGTGCATGGAGTTGGTGGTTTTTTAAAAGAGTTTATAGAACCTTTTGCGTTACTTGCGCCTGTTAATATTATTGGTGAATTAGCAAAAATTTGTTCTATGTCATTTCGTTTATTTGGTAATATTTTGGGTGGTGGTGTTATTTATATGATTTTGCTCGAATTTGTGGGCTCTTTCAAAGTATATTTTTTAGGATATGTTGGATTTACTCTCGTATTAGCTGCGTTGGTGGGCTATGGGCTAAAAGAAAATACCCCAGATAAACTTAAAAAAATAGTGAATATTTTCGTAGGGGCCATGTTTTTAATGACATGGATTAATATTTTTTTTGGAATATTTGAAGGACTTATTCAGTCGTTTGTTCTTACAATGCTTACCACAACATATTTAGCCATTGGTACACAGGGTGGCGATGAAGAAGGAGAGCACGCATGTTAACACCTGAATTAATTCATTATGGTGCTGCAGGATTGGTTGTTTTTTTGGGTGGGCTTGGTGGAGGGCTTGGGCAGGGATTTGCTGGTGGTCGTGCGATGTTTTCTTTTTTGCGTCAGCCATTGGCAAGCGAAAAAGGCTTTCATGCTATGGTAATCGGGCTTGCGGTTATTGAAAGTGGTTGTATCATAGCTCTTGTTTCATCGTTATTGATTTTAATCGGCGCGCCAGACCAGTTTACCATGCCACTTGCGCTTGCCGAAGTTGGTATGGCGTTGAGTGTTGGTGTTGCCGCTGTTGTTATTGGCATGGCATCAAGCGTTGTTGTGCAGGCAGCAATTGAATCGATTGCACGGCAGCCATTTTTTTCACAAAAAATTATTACGTTAATGTTATTAACACAATCAATTATTGAAGCCCCCTTGATTTTTGCATTTATTGTGGCAATAACCATTAAAACTAATTTAGCAGGAGTTAGTACGCTTGCGCAAGGACTTCAATTATTGGCGGCAGGCCTTGCGATTGCTGTGGGGACGATAGGGCCTTCGATAGGGCAAGGATTGTTTGCTCGTACGGCAAATAAATCTATAGGGTTTAATAAAAATGCTTATGGGAAAATTTTCCCATTTACCCTTGTGTGTGAGGCAATTATTGAAACACCCATGATCTTTTGTTTGTTGTTTGCCTTTTTAATTATTTATGCAAAGCCTGCGGGTGGGATAGCTTTGTCGTTAAGTAATGTTATTCCTTTTTTTGTTGCATCATTTACTATAGGAGCGGGAGCTCTTGGAGGGTCTATTGCTATTGGCAAAGTTGCATCAAAAAGTTGTTTAGCTATAGCTCAAGAACCTAAAAATTATTCGCATCTTTTTCGTTCAACATTGTTAGCAATTGCTTTTATTGAGTCAACGGTAATTTATGCATTAATTGTAAGTTTTTTTCTTATTTTGCGCGTTGCCTAATCAATATAATTGATAGAACATGTGACTTATATGAGAGAGGATGATGGTCATGGAAAAAAAAGGAGAGCATTTTTCTGTGTTATATATCGTTACCAAGCTTGAGCTGGGCGGGGCCCAAAAAGTTTGTTTGACGTTGTTTAATGGGGTTGCCCAGCAGGGATATGTAAGTGGGTTGGTTTCTGGTGATCAAGGAGTTTTGGTTCCAGAAGTTGAGGGAGATCCTCGAGTCCATCTATTAAAAGAATTAAAGCGCGAAGTTGGGATATGGTCA
>LBTY01000026.1 GCA_000992305.1 candidate division TM6 bacterium GW2011_GWF2_38_10 | reverse complement strand
GGCGGTGGTTGAGTTTGTGGTGTTGGTTGCTCTGCTGTTAGGTGTAGATTGCAGGTGCAGAGCACTATGCTTATATACGTGATTATTCTCATAACATCATCCCCTTTTTCGTAATGATAACTTTCATAACCATTGCGTTTTTTGCAGGAGGTTGTCAAGTTTTTTGATAATATTTGGCGTAGGGAGGGGATTTAAGAGAATTCCACTCGTAGTTGAGATGTATCAAATAGATTATACTTGTTATGATTCGCTGCGCGTGATGTGGGGCTGAGCGAAATAGTATTGTTGGGTAGATTTTTAATGTGGATTATGATTTATGTGCTAATAGGGAAAAAAGAAAAAAAACACTATTAACAAGCACAATCATTGGCCCTATTGGAATATGGATTAATAGATGAATTATGGTGGCAAGTGCACATGAGCTTCCACCGCACACAAGAGCAAGGTATGCGTAGTGGCGAATGTTTCTACTTAGGTTTTTACTTGTGCATGCGGGAATTGCAATAAGGGCCGAGGTCATGAGGCCTCCAATAATGCGCACACCCATGGCTACGGTGAGTGCTATGCATATAAGATATACAAGGTTATAGAGCTTAGTAGTAATTCCCATGGTGTGTGCAATGTCTTTTGAGATGCTCATAAGAACAAGCCCTGAATATAATTTTCTTATAATGAGAAAAATGCATAAGCATAAAAAGGTTGTGGTAAGGGTGAGGTTAAGTGATAGTTGCGAAATATCGCCAAGGAGCGCTTGCTGCGCCTTAGCTTCAGGGAGTATGAGAAATGAAAGTGCAAGTGATGATGAAAAAACAATGGCGGTAATTGCTTCTGTGGGTAAGTGTGTTTTTTGTTCCAAGCCCCAGATAATAATGCTGCCAAAAAGAAGAAAAGCAAGTGCGCATAGCGATATGTCAATACCATATAAAAAGCCAAAAGCTATTCCTGGCAAGGTAAGATGGCCCAGAGCTCCGCTCATCAGCGCCATACGTTTGGTTACCATAAGTGAACCAAGATATCCCGCAATGCATCCAATACAACTTGTTATAATTAACGAATATATAAAAACATTATTTATCATTGTTATGCTCGTGAATATAAAATTTTATATTTGATTGATAGAGGTCTTGTAAGTTTTCTGGGGTTAAGATTTTTTGTGGCGAACCCATGCAATATCTTTTTTTGTTTAAACACAGTACTTTATTTGCATGCTCCCATACAACACTTAAGTCATGCGTTATTAACATAATACTTAAATTTTTTTGTTTCCAGAAATTATGCAAAAGTGAATAAATTGTTTCGGCGCCTCCAAGATCAATCCCCGAGGTTGGTTCATCAAAGACAAGAACTTCTGGGTTGTCACACAGCGCCCATGCAATAACCATCCGCTGAAATTGGCCCGTGGATAATTCATTGAATTGTTTATGTAAAATAGATTTATCAAGTCCTACTGATTGCAGTGTGTTGGTGATTATGTCGAGTGTTACATTTTTAAAAGAAAAAAAATCGGCAACGCTCAGCGGCGGGAGGTTTTTACGTGATAAGAGTTCTTGGGGCGGAAGGTAGCTTATTTTTTGGGTATGCCAGTGATATGAACCGGTAGATGGGTTAATAAGTCCCATGAGTGTTTTGCAGAGTGTTGTTTTTCCAGCGCCATTGGGGCCAATAATCATGATGACATCGCCTTTATGCATGTCAAAGCTAACATTATGGAAAATAGGCTCTGTATCATAACTTACGCTGAGGTTTTTTACCGATAGTAGTATTGGTTGGGTGTGGGGGTTGGCGTGGGTCATTATTAATCCTCTTGGCATATTTTTTTATTAATAAGAGCGTGAATTGTTTTGCCGATAAGTATAAGTATAACCATACTTACAAGACCAAGAAAAGAAAAATGTACATATTTGAAAAAGGTATAGTGTGTTTGATGGAACATAAGGGCGCTTGCGATTGAAAGTGCAGCAAGGGGGAATGAAAATGCCCATTGTGAAAGGTAAAATGTATTATGTTTAAATAATGTTATATTTGAAAAGAGGAATAGGGCAATAAAAAGTGCAAAATAATAGAGTATTTTAGCGAAGGAGTCGACGCTTCCTGTTATTTTTACATAGGAAATAAAACCAACCGCCGGTGGTGCGATAAGAATAAACAGCGTTGGCAGGAGTTTTGGGGTAAGGGGTTCGTGATAAAAAAGTCTATTCATGACAATAGTCATGAGGATTATCCAGAAGATAAGGCCTATGCTTAAAAAGGCCCAGAGAATTTCTTTGTGAATATGTGGAATTCCTGCAATTGGTATTAAGAGGTTGCCAACAATGGGAATAAACCATGCAGGATTGAGATGCTCAATTTTATAGTGTGTGTCGCGTATCCATTTTTTCATAATAATGATCGTTAAAAATATATGGAGGCTGGCACCGCAATAACAAAGATATTGTGCGGCGAGCGGAAAGAAGGGCGATGAGGCTATGGAAAGGAGGAGAAGGCTTATGGATGCGGTTGGAAAAAAGCTTATTTTGATGGGGTGATTAAAGTTCTTAACGATTTCTTCTTTATAAAGTATTACTTTTGTAGTAAGCAATAGGGTAATTATGCCAAAAAGTATCCCCGTAAAAATTAAAATGGAGAGAGGAATGATTGACGGTAGTTTTTGTAGAGTTGTCATTTTTTCAGTGGCAATGCTCCATCCTGCAAGCCCCATAATGATTGAATAGAACGATTCTGGGAAGAATTTTAATCTCTGTATGAAATTCATAAAAAAACCTCTTTCGTTAAAATAATAATTGTGAATTTATATTCATAATGAATAAGTTGCACACGAATGTCAAGTTGATGTGTTGCTATTTATGTTTTAGGAAAGCTGTGTTCTTTTTGTTCTGTTTTTCGATGAAAACTAATAGCAAAATGGTGGGTATAATCACGAAGTGCAATAAGTGTTTGGCCTGCAAAGCTTTGAATATCAAGCTTTTTACCTTCGGGAAAATGTTGTGAAAAGAGCGTTTCTTCGCGTTTGGCAAGGCTGGCAACTGCCACGTGTGCTGGGACATGTGGAGTAACTGATGACAATTGTCCTTTGCCACCGTCGATAAGAATAAGGTCGGGAAGGTCGTGCGATTGTTTGTATCTGCGCTTAATAACCTCAATAAGGCTTGCGTAGTCATTATTTTGTTGTACGGTTTTTATATGAAAATGTCTAAAAAAAGGTTTATCAGGATGCCCATTGGTAAATCGTACACATGCGCCGACCATTGCATATCCTTGTTTATGTGAAATGTCAAAACAATCAATAGTGTGTGGGATTGTTGACAAAGCAAGAAGTTTTTTTAAACTTTGGCCAAGGGTTGCTTGGCGTCGTTGGTAGTGTTCGAGGGATACGGTGGCGTAGCGAATAAGTGCAGCTTCATGGCCGCTTGTTGGGGTGATAATGGTTACGGGATTTTCAAGGTTATGCCATTTTTGTAAAAAGTCCTCTAAAAGTTTGGTTGCAGGGGCTTCAAACGGTTGATTAATAAGAATGCGCAGGGCGGGACGAACGGTTCTGTAGTAGCTTGTTATGTATTCATAAATATGATCAGCATAGGTTGTAGGATCGGTAAAAAGATAATAAAAGCTTTGCTTTTTGCTTACAACATTTTGTTGTTCAATAAAAAGATGTACAGCTTGGTTGTTGTGATCGATAAGCCAAATATCATGGCCAATTCGAGCCCCAGCGCCTCGTGGTTTTATGTCAAGGTATAAAAATGCTTTTTGACATGCTTGATAATATTCATTAAGTTCGCGTGCTTGTTCAAAATGTTCTTCTTTGCTTGCTTTTTGGATCTCGTTCATGAGACTTTCGAGAAATTCTTTGTGACCTTGTGTGACGGCTTTGTGTGCGAGTGTAAGTCGTTGTTTGTAGGCGTTAACATCAAAGTCTTTGCGGCATATGCCGGCGCATATTCCTAAGTGGTAATCAAGGCATCCATTTTCAATTTTTTTTTTACATAATTTAAGTGAGAATGTTTTTATTAAAAAATTGTAGACGGTGCGCGCGGTGTTCTTTTCAAGGAATGGGCCGATGTAGGTACCTTTTTTGCTACGATTTCGAACAAGTTGCAGTTCCGGGATGGTCCCGTTGGTAAATACAAGGTATACAAATGGTTGTCCTGATTTAAAAATAACATTAAATTGTGGTTGATTACTTTGGATAAGTTGTGCTTCAAGGAGCATTGCTTCAAGCTCTGAATTAGTTATGTGATAGTCTATAGTGGTTGCGTGTTCAAAAATAGCATGTACTTTGGCATCATGGAATTGGTTTTGTAGATAGCTTGTCGTACGATTTTTTAGATTTTTTGCTTTTCCAATATATAAAATATGCCCTTGTGTATCTTTAAAAAAATAGACACCAGGCAGCGGCGGAATTTTTTTTATTTGTTCGCTCAGAGAAGGTGTGTTTTGGTTGGGTTGATGTGTCATAAGTTCTCCTTATAAAAAAACTTCTCTAATTACATTTTTTTCGTTTACTGCTTTGGAAAAAGCGTTATATTTATATATGTTAAAATTGTTCATTAAACAACAACGATTAGTATCAAAGAGAGAATATTCATGTTTTATAAAGTTAAGTCATTATTTATCGGTGCTCTTTTTTTAAGTGTAACCTGGTTTGTGGGAAGCGCAATATATCGTTATTTTACCTTTAGTAATCCACCAATTATTTCATTTGTTGATTTAGAGCATGGTGGCACGTACAGTAAGGATTTGCGATTTATGATTGCGGGTGATAACGATTATAAAATTAAAACGATTATCGTTACGCTTGATGATAAAGAATTAGACCTCAAAGGAGCTGGTCGGGTTGGGGCAAAACAATTTTCATTACCGTTGGTTATTAACACGCTTGGACTTAATGATGGTAAGCATGTTGTTCAGGTTGAAGCTCATGATTCGAGTTATCATGCAAATGGTGCTACAATTACTCGAGACTTTTTTGTTGATAATACCTTATTGCGTGCACTGTTTGCGCAGGACCGGTATCTTGTTGACCAAGGGAAAACGCTTCATGCAAAAATAACGACCAATAAGCCGGTAAAAATGGTCACATTTTCTTTGTTGGGTAAGGATTATTACGGAACATTGATTTCTGATGATGCAATGATATATGAGGTGTTTATTCCGATAGAAAGCGAAGAAACTCCGCAAGAAGTTGTTTTATCGGCTTGCGTTGAAGATTTGGTGAAAAATGTGGTGACCATCCAGGCACAGGTGAAAGTTGTGCCATTTGCTTTTAAAAAACAGCGAGGCTTTGTGATCTCTCAAGAAAAGCTTACTGAGGAAAGTGAGCTTAGTACGAGTCATCGTGTGCTTGAGCAGGCTTTGGAAAAATGGCTTGAGCAATCGCCGCGTAAAAAAATGTGGCATGGTCCATTTGAAACGCCTATAGAAGTTCAACGTGTTGCAACACCATTTGGTGAAATTCGTGTAACTCCCGAACGTGGTCGGCATTTACACAAGGGAATTGACTTAATTAATCGTCCACGTTGTACCGTTTGGGCCGCTCAAACAGGTCGCGTTATTATTAAAGATCGGTTCTTTTTAACAGGGAATACAGTTGTGCTCGATCATGGTCTTGGTGTTTTTACACTCTATGGACATCTTGAAGATTTTGCTGACATCCAAGTTGGGGATGTAGTGAAAAAAGGAAATCCTCTTGGTAAAATGGGAATGACGGGTTATGCAACAGGGTATCATTTGCATTGGGAGGTTCGTGTAAATAACGTCCCTGTGGATCCTATGGAATGGACGAAAACAATTTTCTAATACTTGACATTAATGAATGTGTTGTGATTCACTCAACCGTAACATTGGGTTATATGTTGGTGGTGCATAAGCAAAGGAGAGGGTCATGCGCATTCGTTCTTTTTGGTTTTTATACTTTATATTGTTAGGTTGTGGTGTTGGGTTTTCTCAAGCGCCACAACAGTCTTTTTTTGCGGATTTGCCGGAACATGGGTTTGGCATTCTTGAGCGTATTATCAATCAGACGGTTTTTCCTATTGATTTTTTGTATGAAAAACATATGCACGATAATTTGCCTCAGGGAACGGTTGTTCGTATAAAAAATAAGGCGCTTGGCAAGTATTATAGACTACAGGTGCTTAAGGATGGATCATATTCTTTTAAGGCTGATGGGGATAATCCTCAGGACCCTGGGACATATTTTGTTATTGAGCGACGATTTTCTCCCAATTTACAATCATGGATTGGTTTTTCTCATAATTCCATGAATAGAAATGTTTTACAGGTAGATGAAAAAAATAAGCAACTTGTGTTTACTGATCGTGAATTTGCTGATGAGGCGGCGGAAAAAAGTCATTGGGAAATTGTTGGGGGAGATTTTAAGTCAGATGCTGCTAAAATTGAGAACTGTTATATACAAAATAGGAAAACAAAAGGAGTGTTATCTCACGTTAAGGGGGAGGTTGATGTTGAAGTTACTCCTGGGCGTGTTGACTTTGTTAATGTGCAGGCAACGTGGGGGATTAGCTTTAAAAATATACGCGAAAAGATAGCTCAGCAAAAAGTATCTCTAGATGCATCATTTAAACATTATCATGATGTTTTTGATGCAGTATATTGGCTTAAAAAAAAGAGTACGCGTAACGCTGCAAAAGCTCGTGTCGAAGCTGATCAAAATGAATTAGCTCGTCTTGAGCAGGGACTTTTACATCATACGCTTAATGGAGATATTTATCGTTATGACATGCAAAAAAAAATGTGGGTTTTGGTTCCAGGGTTGCAAGCCAAAATGTTAGCGGTTTGCAAGGATGATCTGGTGTATGCATTAACGGAAAAAAATGAATTATATCTTTGGGAAAATGGTAAATGGGGTTATGTTTTTGATGGGGTTATTCATATTGCTGCAACGGCTGATGGATCTTTATGTTATACAACTGATGGTGGATTGGCTGCATTGCCTTCTGGGCTGATTGACCTTGACGGATTGCCTGAAAAAAAAGAAGAAAGAAATCTTAAAACGGGAGATATGGAGGTTACTCAGGAGCAAGTTTATATAAGAAAATGTGGTTGTGATAAAAATGATGTGGTGTGGGCTATTGCGACAGATAGTTTGGTTTATTATTATCAGGATAAAGGTGAGAAAAAATGGATTAAAAATACTCCCGTTCAAGCAATTTTAGTAGATATTGCGGTTGCTTGGGATGGTGATGTATGGGTTGTTGATAATAAGGGGAGTATATACATTTACAAGAGTGGTCGATGGACAAAATTAGCTCGTCAAATACCTGGAGATATCGCGACATTTGGCCTTTCGCATAGTAATTTTGCATGGGCAACAAATAACGAAGGAAAAGTTTTTGTTTGGAATGGGCAACTATGGACTCAGGTTGCCGTGCAACCGGAAGTTGCTATGATTGATTCTGTTGCGACGGCAACAGGTGCTGTTGAGCATAAAACTCCCGGGAAGATTGAGCGTCGGGTAGTAGAGCGGGCGAGTGTGTATGATGTTGAAGGTAAACCCTTGCGGGCTGGTGGTGATGTTGCTGTTGATATTGAGATTGTTCAGTTGGGGGTTGGTGGAGGAATTAATCCACTTACAACGGTAAATCTTGGGGAAGTTCCTTTTGAAAAAAAACCTCGTATTATTGGCTTTGCAAAAGAATCAATTGATAATTTTGATCGATCGTTATTGTTATCAGTGATGCCATTACAAAGCAAGGGGACGGCGTGGTTATCGTCGGCGATGCGTAATGCAGGAAAAACGACGGTATCATTTTTAGCGCGAGCACAAAGTAGTGGTGATATTCAAATTGTTTTTGGTAACGGAATAAATGATTCTTATTTGTGGCGGGTTGTTATTGGTGGTTGGAATAATACAAAATCGGCTATTTTAAAATATGGTGTAGCTCGTCCTGTGGTGGAGGTTTCGCGGGATCAAAATCAATTGGCTGCTGCGATTGCAGGTAATTTTATTCCCTATTGGGTTTCCATTAATGATGGGCTTATTTTGGTTGGTATGGGTGAGCCGGGTGAAAATGTATTTCTTTCTTGGCGAGATCCAAATCCACCAAGCAATGTTTCACATGTAGGTTTTTCAAGTCATTCAGAAAAAGTTGAATATATGCAAATTTATCTTCAAGAATCAGTTGTTCCGCATGTTCCATTGCGTACCTATTTTCCTAATGAGGTTGTACAAAAAAGCCCTGATTATGCCCTAAGTCCTTCAAGGGGTTCCATAGCGTGGACTAATTTACCATTTCGACAGGAAGATAGTGGTGCTGTGAGTTTTTCTGTTACGGGTGGTGAGCAAGCGGTTGTTGTGCTGGGTGCAGATCCTCAAGCAAAAACAAATTTTTATGCATTGGTTTTTGGTGATGTGGATGAAACAGGACAAAAAGGATTGGCCCTTAAACGGTATGCTTTGGCTGAAAATAGGCTTGAAACCATTTATTTTCTCAAGGAAGAATCATTTCCAGGAATTCACATCGATGCAAAAATAGCCAAACGATTTTGGATAAGTTTTTATTTTGGGGAAATTATTGTAGGAAGTGGAAATTTTGGTGAAAATGTTTTAATGGTTCATAAAGATATTGCTCCGCTTACCTCAATTAATGCATTAGGGTTTGGTGCTTGGGGTAACTCTGGGGTACGTTTTGGGAATATTAGTGTTGCGCCTTCATTGCCGTTAGGAAGCCAAACCTTAATCGAAACATATCATCGTAGCCAGCAAATTGTTGGTTTTTCTGGCGGTGTGGAGATTATATTACCATTTGATTATCAATTTATGCAAGATGGAAAAAGGATTGGGATTGATGATCGCGTGCGATCAAGTCAAAAGTGGGTGGCGGCGACTCAAGAAAAGGGAACGTTTTATTATTTTGAAGTTACTGTTTTACCTAATGGGGCGCCGGAATTACGTTTATCTCGTGATAAAGAACGTCGTGCCCTGATTCAATTTCAGCGCGAGTTATTTACCATGGATGCACAAAAAGAACGTATAGCTACGG
>LBTY01000025.1 GCA_000992305.1 candidate division TM6 bacterium GW2011_GWF2_38_10 | reverse complement strand
AGCAAGAAACTCAAGGCACCGGGTATTGTTTACGGAATGGGATACAAAACCGATGACCCTTTGGTCATACCAAAGGGATGCCAAATAATACTTTGCCACTCGCCAATGCTTTTCGTGAATGATACAACACTCATGGGGAAAAAGAGATGGGACTCGAGAGTCCTGCCCGCGTTCTACAAGATGCCCTTTTCAAAGCACTCGATACCAATGATTGCCTGGTCGTGCAACGGCTTGGCGTATTATTTTTTTTGTATTCTTATGCTTCGGTCTATTACCTCGGCGGAACCTTTGTTCCCATTGGGGGGCATAACATGCTTGAACCTGCCATCTGGGCGCTCCCATGCGTAAGTGGACCACACCTTCATAAATGTGCTGCAATAGCGCCAGAATTGCGTGCAGCCGGAGGCCTTTTAATTGCCAACACCCCCAATGAACTTGGCAGTCATCTTGTTGCATATCTTGCCACAAAAAAATATATCCCTACTGGGCTTGCCAATTATGATATACTAAAACAAAAAGCACACAACGTAGACCCGGTGATCCATACCATTATTGAATAAATCAATAAGCAACATTCTATTTAAAAAAAGGGGAAAAATGAAAAAATTCATACTTTGTGGTATGATGTTGGGGCTGTATTGGTCATCTGTCTTTTCACTTGTACGACACCAATCATTCAAAGAGATGATCACCGATGAAGAACAACGCAATCGCAATCCCATCGAATTATGTCATAGCATCATAAGCGATATCCCCGAATGTAATTTTTTTTGTTCAAACGGAAACTCCATCACCAAAGATGATTTTATGCAACATACCTTTTTAAAAAAAACACCCCTGCTTGACGTTAATGAAATCTTTTTTTTAGTCAGAAAAATAACTGGTGTATATCAAAACCACCTGCTCAGCAAAGATGCACGGTGGGTTGAAGAGCAAGTTAACGATAATATCATACAAACACTTGCGCAAGGATTTTATGCCCAAGCGTTTACCGTCCCCAACGATGCAACTATCATTGTCATGGGCGACTATCACGGCTGTGCCCATTCGCTTGCGCGTAACATACTGAGTTTACATAAAGACGAAATCATCGATGAGCAAGGTTTTTTAAACCCAAATAACTACCTTGTGTTTCTTGGGGACCTTGCTGATCGAGGATTTTATGGCATTGAATGCTGGGCACTTGCCATCCTTTTGAAACTAAAAAATCCCCACAATGTCATTATTCTTCAAGGCAATCATGAATGTGATCGAATCTATAAAACAGGAGGGCTGGCGGCAGAGTTTGAATACAAATATCCTAACTCTCCCAGCTATATCGATGCATCTGCAACGATCCGTTTTGGATTTGCATTTTTTTTTAGCCTCCTTCCACAAATGTGTTTTATCGGCACTAAAAGCAATGACCAAGCACCTTATTGCTTTGTTCAATATTGCCATGGTGGCATTCATACCTTTGCAAAACCTCAATCACAAGAAATATTTCAGGATCTTGCAGGCTTTGAAACGCAAGCTGAATTTGAGCAGCTCATGAGCGAATACCTCGATGTTGAAAATCTTTTACTCGAAGCTCTTTGCACAGGCCCTGCTCAACCATCGTACCTTCTTGTTCCCAAGGGCCCACGCTTAAGTGGATGCACCTGGAATGGTTTTTATGCAAACATAAGTGGAACAATTTATGGTAAACGCAAAGGCTCACGCGGCATTGATGTACTCATTCATGGCCGTGAAGTTCTTTCGTATCTCGAAAAAATAAGCATTCCAGGCCTATGCCACATCCAAGGCATTGTCCGAGGTCACGATCATATGATGAACCCGATAGCATGGCTCCATCCTTTTTTTTCAAATACCTACCAATGCCAAATCCAACAATCATGGAAACCCGTTATCTATGACCCGCTCAAACCCGATAAGCTCGAAGATGCTCGCCATGCACGCCTCCTTCTTTTTACCGATGAACAACACGGCTACCCCGTATGCACTATCACCAGCCTTGCCTCATTACAAAAAACTGATGCGTATGGCATGATAACCTTCGACCCATTTTCTCAAGCATGGTTACTTACCCCCCATATCCGCCGCACGCCTTTTTGCGCTCCAGAACTTACTTCTCGCGCTTACTGGAGCTATTCTGATGTTTGTGGGCATCGCGATCACGAACTTATTAATCTTCATCTTATAAACCCACCAGCACAAGAATCTCAATAACCGATGTCTTTGCCCAGCAGCAAAACTATGTTATACTTTTATAAGTTTCCGATGTGTTGTTTATCGACACGTGAATTTATTAAGAATTATTTATGAATGGATTCTCGGTTGCGAGCTATGCTTCGATACAATTTTGTCGCTCACCTTGAGTGCGAGTCGTATTTGAAAGTAAAAATATTTGCGCGAAAGGCCCCCATGAAAAACCTTGGTGTATCGATATCATCATTTGCAGATCTTATCAATGGAAATTTTGTTTATGTGGATAAAACCGCATTTTTGTACGAGTTGGTAAAAAACAAAGGCTTGTATTTTTTATCCCGTCCCCGCCGCTTTGGTAAATCACTCACGTGCACAACCCTTGATGCTCTTTTTAAAGGTAAAAAGGAATTATTCAAGGGCCTTGCAATCAGCACCATGGATTACGACTGGAAAGAATATCCGGTTATTCACATCAGTTTTGCGGGAGTTGCGCATAAAACCGATGATGCATTAATCAAAAGTATTAAAAATACCTTAATTGAAACAGCGTTAACCTATTCGATTGTTCTTTCAGCTGATGATGAACTAGAAGATGTTTTTCGTGTTGCAATCCAAAGTATTTATGCACAATGCGGGCCGGTAGTGGTCATTATCGATGAATATGATAAGCCCATGTTGGATCATATTGGCGACATTGCCATGATTGAAAAGATACAAACCGTCATGCGTAGTTTTTACGGTGTTTTAAAAGATAATCACGTTAATAGTTGTTTGCGATTTTTATTTATCACCGGCGTGAGCAGGTTTTCTAAAGTTTCACTTTTTTCGGAATTGAACAATTTAGAAGACATTTCGATGAATGAAAAATTCGCTACATTATGTGGCTACACGCAACAGGAACTTGAAGATAATTTTAAGGAATATATTGCACGTTTGGCCCATGAAAAAAATGTATCGTATAAACACATTTTAGGAGATCTTAAATACTGGTACAATGGATTTAGGTTTAGCGATACGGGTGAACGTGTTTATAATCCTTTTTCGATTACTAATTGTTTAAAAGAACAAAAGTTTCAAAACTATTGGTTTACCAGTGGTACTCCAAAATTTATGTTGAGCGCGTTAACCGATGCGCCAGAAGATAAACGAAATGAATTAAAAGAGCAATTACTCACGTTGGAATTGCAAAAAGTGTCTGAAGCGTCAGTGCAAAATTTAAATATCGCTATGATGTATGAAAATTTATTGGGGTTGTTTTTGCAAACCGGATATTTAACGATTAAAGAATATGATGATTTTGCATGCATGTATAGCTTGTGCTATCCAAACGAAGAAGTCCGCCGTTCATGTACCGGGCAAATTATGAAAGAAGTGGCGAACATGCATCTTGATAAATTTGCCACGTATATCGCTAAATTCCGCATGGCGTTGATCAAAGATGATCTTGATGGTTTTTGTTCTGTAATGCAAACATTTATGCGATTATTACCTCACAATGTTATTGTGAACAAAGAAAAATTTTACCAATCAGTTTTTTTTACCATTTGCAAGCTATTGGGCATTCGTATGATTGTTGAAGATTCCACCGACCTTGGGTTTATTGATGGCGTGATTACCACGCCGGAGCATGTGTATGTGATTGAATTTAAACGCGATAAAACACCCGAGATTGCGCTTGCACAAATTAAAAAGAATAATTACTCCTTCAAATATGTGGTAGAAAGCAACCTGCCGGTGGTGCACGTTGGTATTAATTTTGACCTTGAAGATGGTAAGCAGATTGAATTGAGATGGAAGACTGAAGGATTTTCTTTATGATCATTACCATTGACGGTCCAGTTGCAAGCGGAAAAAGCAGTGTAGCCAAGGCCCTTGCCCAAAGAATTGGGGCCTACCACGTCAACACAGGGCTTTTATATCGTGCAGTTGCCTATATTCTTATTCATGATTTTCACATAACCGACTTAAAAAAACTCGCTCGCCAAGATCCTGCCGACTTTGATTTTATCTATGCTCTCTCATATGTTTTTATTAACCATATGCCACAAATACGCTACGGCGAAAAAGATATTACTCCTTTTTTAATCCGTCACAAAGAACTTGATAACGGTGCCTCACTGGTAAGTGCACTCCCCCCCGTGCGTGAACGCCTCCTGCCCGTTCAGCAAGCAATAGGAAAACAATATTCCATTGTTGCTGATGGACGAGATTGTGGGACCGTTGTGTATCCCCACGCCGACATAAAAATTTTTCTCACCGCAACCCTTACCGCACGGGCCCAACGTGTTGCGCATGAATTACAACAAAAAACAGGCAAAGAACAAAATCTCCAAGAAATCGAAGAACTTATTGCCACGCGAGATAAACGTGATGTAACGCGCCCCGTTGCCCCTCTTTGTAAAGCACCAGATGCGTATTTGTTTGACAATAGTGATCTCACGCTTGAACAAACAGTCGACCATTTGGACGCGTACATTCAACAAAAAAAACACTAAAAAAAGCCCCGTCGATGCGTTAACACATCAACGGGGCTTTTTTTTTACAGTTGTGAGCTTTTATTCAACATCAAGTAATTCAACATCAAAAATCAATGTTGCGCTTGGCGGAATAGCTCCAGGAATGCCACGTTTTCCATAGGCATAGTCATGAGGAATAACAAGGCGACGTTTTTCGCCAATGAGCATTCCTTCAACTCCCTTATCCCAGCCACTAATAACTTGGCCAGCACCAAGGTTAAAGGTAAATGGTTCGCCGCGATCAACGCTGCTATCAAACTTTTGCCCAAGTTCATGATTACCTTTGTCAAGCCAACCGGTGTAATGAACAGCTACAATATCGCCACTTTTGGCAGCTTGAGCATCAGCAACACCTGCTTTTTCAATGCGATACTTTAATCCGCCTTCAATAACCTTCCAGCCTGCATCATCGTTTTGGGTTGGGGTTTGTAATTCTTGTCCAGGTTTTGCTTTAAGTTCCACGTTTGGCTCCTCGTGTTTTTGGCTTACCTGACATGAAGAAAATAACGACCCCATAGCAAGTAATCCTACAATCATACTAACTGAATACTGTTTCATCATCTTACTCCTCAATACTTTTTGTTTCGATGTTCTTTTTTGCACGCTCAATCAACTGAGCAACGGTTAAACCAAAGGTTTGTTTGCCATCGGCACTGCGTAGCGTTACCGTTCCCGCATCAGCCTCTTTTTGGCCAACAACAACCATCCACGGCACTTTTTCAACCTGTGCGCGGCGAATTTGTGCCGATATTTGATCCGACGAATCATCAAGTGTTGCCTGCAATCCAGCATCTTTAAATTGCTGACACACCGCTTGAGCATACGCTGCTTGTTGATCAGAAATTTTTAATACACGAATTTGTTCAGGAGCAAGCCAAAAAGGCAGCTTACCCTTAAAGTGTTCTAATAAAATACCCATAAAGCGTTCTAGTGAGCCCATAATAGCGCGGTGAATCATTACAGGAGTTTTACGCGATTGATCTGCATCAATGTATTCAATCTCAAAGCGCATTGGCAAGTTAAAATCTACCTGAATGGTACCCAATTGCCACTCACGGCCCATCGCATCTTCAACACGTACTTCAATCTTGGGACCATAAAAAGCACCTTCCCCAGCCGAAATGGTGTATGGTGTTCCATGTTTTTCAAGCGCATTTTTTAATGCATTTGTTGCCATTTCCCACATTTCATCGGTTCCGATTGATTTTGCAGGACGTGTTGAAACAGCCATTGAGATACGTTTAAAATGAAACGGTGTGTATACCTTTTCAATCATCTCAAGACATCCAATAATTTCTTGCTCGGCCTGATCAGGCGTACAATAAATATGCGCATCATCTTGCGTAAACTGGCGCACGCGCAAAAGCCCATGCCGCACGCCCGAAAGTTCAAAGCGGTGCACAATACCAAGCTCAGCAACACGCAACGGCAAATCACGGTACGAATGCAATTTTTCCTTGTACATAATCAATCCGCCGGGGCAATTCATCGGCTTTACACAATTAACTTCGCCATCAGCTGTTGAAGTAAAATAAATCATATCGTTATAGTTATCAAGGTGCCCTGACGTCTTCCACAATTGCTGGGATAAAATCATAGGTGTACGCACTTCTTGATAGGCATCTTTTTGCAACGAACGAATAAAATCAACCAATTTATTAAAAAGAATCAACCCCTTGTGACGAAAAAAGGGCATCCCAGGAGCTTCATCATGAAACGTAAACAAATCAAGTTGTTGCCCAAGACGTCGATGATCAGAAAGCAAAGCATCTTCAATGCGTTTTTCATATGCATCAAAATCTTCTTTTGTAGCAAACGCAACGCCAGAAATACGTTGCAATGCTATGCCTTCGCGATCAGCACGCCAGTAAGCACCAGAAATACCGGTTAATTTAAAATATTTGATGTGCTTGGTTGACGATACGTGACCGCCCTTACACAGATCAACAAAATCACCTTGCTGAAAAATAGAAACCGTAGCATCAGGTATTTGATCGATCAATTCAAGTTTAAATTCATTTCCTGCAAAAAGTTTCCGCGCCTGTTCTTTGGATATTTCTTTACCAACAATCGGTAAATCACGTGCTGCAATTTCGCGCATTTTATTTTCAATCAGAGCAAGTTGCTCTTCTTTAAAATTATGCTCAGGAAGAAAGTCATAAAAAAAACCCGCTTCGGTCACAGGACCAATGGTCAACTTTGTTGTAGGAAAAAGCTCCATAACAGCATGCGCCAATAGATGAGCCGCCGAATGGCGAACGTTATAGACCGCGTCGTGCGCGTGATTATTCGTTTCCATGTGCCTTTCCTTCGTTTTTTTTAATAATCATGTAGACAAACTACTCAATTCAACCGTAGATCAACAACCATTCACACCTTTACATGGTGTGATTTTGATGAGCTATAATACCATTGCGGTTGAAAATTGTATAGTCTTTTCAAGCGCTCCCATAAGCACTTTATAGGGCTTTTTTTTATTTTCTTATTATTTTATGCTACACTGTTGTCAACATACGCAACTGTCCAAAGTGTTTTTTATGGGTAAGTCAATTTATTGAAAATTGTTTATGGATGGATCCTCGGGTTGCGGGCTAAAGCCGCGCCCCCAAGGATGACACGCTGCAGAGCGTTTGTCATTCTCGGCTCTGGCCGTCAGGCCTCTTGACCGAGAATCCATCTTAAAAATATAATTTTTATATAGCACTTTGGACAGTTGTGGTCAACATACGCATGTGATAATGTGATGTAAAAAAAATGAAATGATAAAGGAGAATCATGCATAAAAGTATTTTTAGAGAATATGATATCCGCGGCATTATCGGCAAAGATTTTGATCTTACGCACGTCTACAACCTTGCACAAGCCATATGCAGTTTCTTAATTGAAAAACATCCTCACGAAAAAACATTTATTATTGGTTACGATGCCAGGTCCCACTCGCAACCAATAGTACAGGCGCTAGTACAAGCTGCATGTGCGTATGGACTTCATGTTATCAATATAGGCCTTGCCCCATCACCGCTGGTGTATTTTACCCGACACCTTGAAAATACCCCACTTGCGTGTGTTGTCACTGCCTCTCATAACCCCAAAGAATACAATGGCATTAAAATATGGGGCGTTTTTGGCCAACAAATTCATGCCATACAAGAGCGTTTTTTTAATCAACAATTTCTCCCCCATGCTGCCACACCTGGAACATACCAAGAACGGGATATGACATCAACCTATGTGCAATTTATGGTTGACCATTTTCCTCATTTGTACGGCAAAATAATCAACAGCGTTATCGATTGCGGCAATGGCGCTGCCGGACCCATTGTCACAAGCCTCATCAAGGCAATGAATTGGAAAAATGTACACGTTTTGTACGCCGAACCAGACGGCACCTTCCCTCACCACGAAGCCGATCCAACGGTTCCTAAAAACATGCTCGATGTTTTACATACCTTGCAAGCAAACCCATCCCTTACCCTCGGCATAGGATTTGATGGAGATGCTGATCGCATGAATCCAATGACCAAACAAGGAGAGCTTGTCGCTGGCGACAAATTACTAGCCCTTTATGCACGTAAAATGCTTGCCACAAACCCTGGAGCCGCAGTTGTATTTGACATTAAAAGTTCATCAAGCCTTATTGAACTACTCACCTCATGGGGCGCGCAACCATGCATTTCCCCATCAGGCCACTCGCTCATTAAGCAAGAAATGATTACAAAAAATGCAAAGCTTGCCGGCGAATTAAGTTGCCACTTTTTCTTTAATGATCGCTACTTTGGGTATGATGACGGCATATACGCCGCGTTACGCTTATTGGAGCTGGTTGATGAATCCCACCAAGACCTTGACGAGTTACTCACGATTATTCCGCATAAAGAAATTTCTCCAGAAATTAGAATTATGTGCGAAAATGATGAACAAAAAAAGAACGTGGTACAAGAAGTAGCCAAAATTTTTGCAGCAAAAAAAGATGTTAGTTTAATCACGATCGACGGCATCCGCGCCACAACACCTTATGGATGGGGATTATTGCGTGCCTCCAATACACAACCTGTTATTTGCCTGAGATTTGAATCAACCAACAAAGAAGGATTTCAACGCATACAAGATGATTTTTACCAGGTGCTTACCTCTCACTTTGATAAAAAAACGCTCCATGAATATTTTGCGTTGAGTTTGCAAAAATAAGCACGTTAAAATCTAATACCTAAAATGAAATAGAACTTTTGAGCCACGCAGTTACCACAGGTGCAACAGCATTGGTTGCTGTTGTCTCATACGAAATACCGCACCCAAGTAAGGTGGGATATGCATGCGCCGATAAAAAGGTGTAAGCCCAGCTTGCAAATAACCGATGTGTCATATATGAGGGATTTGTTGATTTTGTAAGATCAAAATCCCTCAACGAGATATCACTTGTTGCCGCTGACAAACCGGTCTTGAGCGATTTATTTTCGCTACTCATATCATTATCACGAGTTACCAAAATAAACTCAGGCTGCTGATATACACGAAGTGCAACACTTTCTTGGTCTTTGTACAAAGCGTAATATCCAGCATCCAATGCCTGCCCCTGCGAGCCGGGGCGTACAGAAAGCGGCTTGGTAAATATATTTGCCGCCGGTATGCCAACGGTTTGCCCTATGGTTTTTCCTAGATAATAAAAGTTCCACCCAGCTTTAACATCTGCTGGAAACCAATCATCACGTAACGAAAGTGTTCTTGTTTCATATGCCTTAAAAAGATATTGATATGCAAGCATGCTCCTAAAAGAAACTGATGCTTTTTTTTCAACGTTGCGCCACAGCTGCATATCCGCCAAAAGATTCCCTGTAAGACCTGTGTGGCCACCATTCCCCGTAATAGGTTCCCACAGCCATGTTCCCCGTGCGGTTGTTCCCGTTGGAATAAGAATGCCGGCTGCACCCATAAGCTGGTGATTTTTGTGTCGAGCTATCACATATTTTAATTGTACTGCAAAATCCGTAAAACCCATTTTGGTAATGTTATGCGCCATTTTTGCTTTGGTTAAGGGAAGTTGAGCATTATTGCCCTGAGGAATATGAACAAGTCCTGCAAAAAAATCTTTACTCGAAAATCCATGCATAAGCGAAGCATTTTTTAATGTTACATCAAGATCATGCGTTAGCGATGCAAAAGCCGTTGAAATGGTTAAAAAAAGCCGATCCCATCGATGAAACAAGCGCTGCTGAAAATCAAATCGTACCCCATAGGCATGCCGCTTTGGCTCAAATGTTATGATGTCAGCCATATCAGCATCATCGGGATGATCAGCATTATGTATAAACAGGGTATTAACAAACAACGGAGTGTTGTTGTACGCATCAACCACGACCGAGTTGCCTTCTGCATTGGGGCTAAAATATCCTCCCGTAAGCGTCGTTTCATGCGATTGCTCATAAAATGGTGTACCACTTATGTGCGTATGAAGCGTATGATTTTTACTATGATAATCAGGTGCATCAGTTATGGTATGCCATGAGGCAAAGCCAATCTCATCGGTTCCTGCAGGTTGACGCGGCGCATATGCCGTTTTATTGTGATAATGAGCATCTATGCGCCCAAAGAAAAATACAAATACTATTAAAATCCAACCATTATGCACCTTCATGAGCTCTCCTTTTTTATGGTTACACGGAGCAAAAATTGACATCCACTTTTTTTTATGACATAAACAGTGTACTTAATTTTGATAATTTTAAAATCTACGGAGTTTTTTTATATGATAAATCATCGTATGTATTGGTTTTTACTGTTCATTATGTGTGTTGTATGCACACAAAATACATTAGCGCATTACAATAAAACATTTATGCAACAGCGTAATCATGCGCTCAACAATCTTCCCATGGATTATGTCACACTCAAAGAACGTGAAGTTGCTCGGCTTGAAGATCGCTTTGGTGGGATACTTTCGGCAAAAAGTTTTATCATGAACGATGTGCATTCTGGTGCACATACTACTTATTTTAGTATGTATGATAAACCGATCGTTACCATTCCTCAAGATCTCCTTTTTTCCGATATTATTCATGGACTTGCTGTTCCAGCAGAGTCATGCATTATCAAACTTATTCCAAAAATGGAGAGTTATGGTTTTATACTTGGCTATCATCAAGATCTTTCTAAGGTTTTACCCGGACTTTATTTGGCAATAAAACTTCCCATCATGCATATGGATAGCGCTATTAATCCAGTTATTACAAGCAATAATGATATAGTATCATTTTTTCAAGGTGCAGTTATTGAGGGAAGTAACCAAGAACCACTTCATTTTGGTAAAATATATCCCGGATTTAGGGATATAACACACAGCAATGGAGTTGCTGATATCGACATTACCGTTGGGTATCGCTTTTTACAAAAAGATGAATATAATGCAGGTTTTTCGCTTGCGCTTGTATTACCAACGCACGAACAAGAACATTCATGTGCGTATCTTCTTGAACCAATGGTAGGATCAAATCATTGGGGTATTGGTGGTGGGATTGACGCTCAAGCACTTATATGGGGTGATGAAGATCATTACCTCAAGATTTCTCACGCTACGGCATACCGATATTTTTTCCAGGCACCCGAAAAAAGATTACTGGGATTAAGCAATATCCCATGGGGACACTATCAACTCATACGAACAAGCAATGGGAACCTTGCCCCTGCGGCAAACTATCTTGTTAAAAATGTGGAAGTTGCAAAAGGGAGTATTGTCGAAATGCTTCTTGGGCTTACTTATGCACGTAATGGCTTTACCGCCGATCTTGGTTATAACCTCTATTTTGCAGAACGAGAAACCATAAAAATGCATCATCCTATTCCTCAATATACCCTTGATAAAGATGGATCTACGCATGATATTGATGCTACGGTAGCAGAAACACCTTTGCAGTTTACCAATAGCATCTATGCGGGAATAGGTTATACACTTTCAGATTTTGAAAATCCACTTTCTGTCGGTATTGGTTGCAAGTTTGAATTTGCAAGTCAAAATAGTGCGCTTGATAATGCACAAGTGTGGATAACGCTAGGCTGGTCATTTTAATAAGGGTGTAGCCTACATTATTATAACAATAAAAAGGAGAACGATGGTAATTGATAAAAAAATATCATTAACTGCTTTAATTAAAGCCAAGAATCAGCTTGCGTATGCCATAAAAAATGCCAAAAGTGAACTTGAAATTACTGGTGCAATAAAATGCTTCGAATATTGTTATGAGTTAAGCTGGAAAACGATGAAAAAAATATTAGAATCAATGGGCTTGGTTGATATTAACAGTCCACGCACCGTTTTTATTGAAGCTTTTAAAAATCAATTAATTGATAATCTTTCTGTATGGAATAGTTTTATTACCCAAAGAAACTTAACATTTCATACTTATGATGAAGAAATAGCACTTGAGGTATTTGATTCACTACCACAATTTTTAGATCATCTTGTAAAATTTATAGAGCATATTCAAAACAAACAATAAGGAGAACGTCATGCAATTTGGCATTGAGTCCCTTTATAAAAAATATATTGATGCTATTATTCTTCAGTATTCGTATGCATTTTTTGTTTATGGATCACGTAGCAAAGGAACGGAAAAAAAACATCCGATTTAGATCTTTGTATTATGGGAGATATTCCACTTGTTATTCTTGGAGAAATTAAAGAACGTCTTAATAATAGCATGCTTCCCTTTACCATAGATGTTGTTGCTTGGAATAGATTATCTAATGAATTTAAAGAAATTATAAGGCCAGATTTAATAGCATATATACCTGATCGT
The DNA here is from genome assembly GCA_000992305.1 of candidate division TM6 bacterium GW2011_GWF2_38_10. Taxonomy (GTDB): domain Bacteria; phylum Babelota; class Babeliae; order Babelales; family RVW-14; genus GWF2-38-10. The sequence goes on along the minus strand of LBTY01000025.1, from coordinate 6,034 downwards.
TTACTTGGTGCTCATGCATATGCCCTTCATCATCAAAACCATATGTTAGAAACTCAACTTATACTACCAAATAAAAAATCCAAATTTGATAATAATACTACTTCATTTACACCATGTTCAATTTTATCTTTTCATAATACATCACAGGTACCACAAGTCATATCAACAGAAATGATTGAAAAACATGAAGAATATTATGGTCCAATTGCAGAAAACTCTTGGCTTTTAATCATGCACAACAATGATATGTTGCCTGAAATAACAGAACATGCTTTAGCTTATTTTAATAATAAAAAACTATTAGGGGTTGGGTTTAATACATTTTTACCTGTTCATAACGCTCAAGCAATGTCTATGCAAAAAACTATATTAGATAATGGGTTATATATTCTTGAAAATCTTATATCATAGAAGCGCCCCAAACACCAATCCGAGGCGGGATTCAGAAAATCATACAAACGACAAGGTGCTAAGACTGCATCCACAGGGAGTCTTGGATGACAAGCGCTCTTATTAAGATAAAAAAACAAGGCCTACGTTCAATGAAGAACGTAGGCCTTGTTTTTTTATACAATCAACCGTATAACCAATTATCTACGTTTGATCGATTTTGTTGCCGCCTTTTTTGTTGATTTTGCCGACTTTGCCGCTGGAGCTTTTGACGTTGAAGTTGAAGTTGAAGCCGATGCTTTTACCGTCGTAGCCTTAACCGCCTTTTTTGTCGCTGTTGTTTTTGTTGATTTTCCTGACTTTGATGAGCTACTAGATTGCTTCGTGCTTTTCTTAGCCTTTTTTTCTTTCTTTTCTTTTTCTTTCTTCTCTTTTTCTGCCTTTTCTTTTTCTGCCTTTTCTTTAGCCGCCTTTTCTTTTGCAGCCTTTTCTTTTGCAGCCTTATCCGCCGCGTCTTTTTCTGCCTTTTCAACATCTGCAAGTGCAAGCGGAGTAAATGTTAAAGCACCTGTTGCCGATTTGGTAATTCCAACAGCATGTTCACCAACGCGATAGGTTTTTCCACTTGCGTCAATTGCAAATAGAGTTCCTACTGGAGAAATCGACATTGTAACAAGACCCTTTACCCCTGTAACAGGAACAAATTGTTGATTTTCAAGCTTATATAAATTACCGGAACGTCCACATGCGTAAGCTATCGTTGTAGTTGCAACCGCAATTGAGTATAGTGCTTCGGTGGACACCATAGGAGTGTATCTATTATTTGCATAGCTATATGGAGTTCCTGAAACACTAATAAACATCAATGAACCATCAATACCTAACCCTACGCTTTGGCATGAAAGATTATTAATCACATTGAACATTTTGGTTTGAGCATTATAGAAACAAAGTTGATTGTCTTCACTTATACCATACACAAGCGCAGCACTACCCGCGACAATAGATTTGAGTTTGAGCGTTGCTGGAGTTGTTGCAATAACGGTTGCTTTTTTGGTTTTGCGATCAAGCTCGCATGGGCGCCCATCAGCTAACACTGCAACGAGTGTTCCATCATGTGCCGACGAAACATCACGATAGGTTTCAGCAAATCCTGCATCTACCCAACGATTGCCGGCAGCTTTTTTAATGTCAAAAGAATACAATTTTCCATTGGTCTTATCAACATACCATGCATCAATTCTGTTGTTAAAAGTTCCCAAAGTAATTGCACTTGCGTTGCCACCCTCAGCAACAAAATTTGATGTTACTGTTGTTGGTACTTGAGCAACCCCCGAAGCTATAGCCTCTCTAATTGTAATATTCGTATACTGCACATCCACCGCATCGCTTCCACCCAAGAATACATTTTTCACATTGGCAAACGGCGCAGGATCAGTAACCATTGCAAGTAAGGAAACCGAACCACCTGCGCCATTAAAAACAATAATAGTTCCATTGTTAATAGAAACCCAATATTCAGTTGCGGTTGCATCATTGAGCCCCGTTGCAGCTACAACTTCCTTGAGCACTGTATAAGCACCAGCGCTTGTCTTACGACCAATCGTTACTTTACCTGTTTCGATGATGATACGATAATCATCCCCTGCGCTCGCTGTAGCTGGATCAAAATAACGAGGAGTTGTTGCGCTTGCGCAGGCCACTGCCACAGGACCTGTTGATTTTGCTTTAAACGTTATCATGCCTTGATTAGCACTTGCAAAGCTCCATGCTGTATTTCTTGAGAATAACTTTTTGTGCCAGGATGGACTATGATTAAAATCTGTTGCATTCTCAGCCGTAGACGCTAATGTTTCCCATGCTTGCTCAATAGCTTGAGTTATCGCTGGGTTAGCTGCTGCAAACCCAATTGTGGAGAACAACACAATCGCTGTATTACCACCAAAAAATACATTTTGCACATTAGCAAATGGTACTGTGTCAACCGCAACCGCCAAGACCGTTGGACTTGTAAATCCTTTACCAACAATAATGACTCCATCGTTAATAGAAACCCAATATTCCGTTGCGGTTGCTTCATTAAGCCCTGTTTGGATAGAAGAAACACTCTTGAGCAGTGTAGACGCACCAGCGCTTGTCTTGCGACCAATCGTTACTTTACCTGTTTCGATAACTATACGATAATCATCACCTTCGCTTACCTTAGTATAATCAAGATAACGAGTAGCTTCTGCACTTGCAAACGCTACTGCCACGGGCCCCGCCGACTGCGCCTTGAAGGTCACCAAACCTTGTTTAGCCGCGGCTAATTTCCATGCTGATCCACTATTAAGCATCGCATTATGCCATGCTGGAACATAGTTGTAATTGGCTACGCCCTTGGGCTCTAAAAGTTTCTCGTTTTTAATTGTTGTCCCTGCAGAAAAAGGGTGTGCGTTACTTGAGCGATCAACCCCAGCAGGTGTAATTTTAATACCTTGAGCTGGTGCATCTGCTAACTTCACAATAGTATATTGTTTTGTGGTAAGATTAGTTACGGTTTCATGAGGAGTAAATCCTGTAGCCAGCCCAGGAAATATTCCTGTTGCATCCACAGAGGTTTGGGTTGAATAGCATTTATCGGCTGGTATATCGTTCCCCTTAGAGTCTTTAAATCCCGTCCCGTCCGTTTCCGAAATTCTCGTTGACCAATTTTTTCCGTTGTGGAGCCATGGTACAGACAAAGGAAAATACCCTCGATGCGCTTGTCGTATATACCCTGTTGCTTGATTTGCACTATAATTACTTATAAACAGTTGATTGAGCATTTGAATGTCCGTGTTAGAGACAAAATTAAAACCATACGCACTCCAAGGATTACACATCAACGGATGAACCCCATTGTACATATTTGGATACAACAAAGCAAACGTGTGTGTGGTAATTATTATGTTAGTGTAAATCCCTGTTGCACCAGTTTTTCCTGCATAAATATCCCTTGCTAGTAAAGATCCTGGATAGTTATACATTGGAAAAAAGATAAACTTACAACTATCTGTAAGTGTTGTTGACTGGCTATCACCAAAAAGCATGGTGCCGCCATTTTGCCACGCCTGCATATAGGTACCGCTGGTAGCATCTTTTACGGCAATAACCGTTCCTGGATCGTAATACAATGCACCAACATATTCATAAAAAATAAGCTCACGCTCTTCTTGATTAAATCTAACTTTTACATATAATCGCTTACGCACACCAGGTTTTGGGTCACCAACATTTGGCCCCAACGATGTACTGAACTGGTTAGCCTGGATCACTATACCACCGCGAGCTTGCGCTAACGCGGTTAACTCTGCCTTTACATCCTTATCTTCTGCCGGATTAGTGCTTTCAACCCCATAACGAGCTTCAAGAATTTCTGACTGAAACCCAGCCTGCAACACATTGGTATGCACACTGCATAACCCAAGGGTAAACAGTACCCAGGTTGCATATTGTTTCCACCGAGCATATATCATGCCAAACTCCTTCCCTTAAAATAGAAATAAAAATAATAAAACACCTTATATATAAGGCTATAAGATTCTAAAAAAAAAACACAAGCATTTGCCTAAAAAAAATAGTTCTGGCCCCAAAATACATGCGCTTGAATTTCGAGTTTGCCTACGGTATACTAAACCCCCTAGAAACAAAAAGACTCAAATATCGTACATTTTTATCAGTACAAATCATTAAACCGATGAAAAAACTATGGCAAAACGAGATTATTACGAAATACTTGGCGTTGCAAAAACCGCAACACCTGATGAAATAAAAAAAGCCTATCGCAAACTCGCACTCAAATATCACCCCGATCGCAACCCCGATAACAAAGAAGCTGAAGAAAAATTCAAAGAAGCTACCGAGGCGTATGAAGTGCTTTCCAATGAGCAAACACGGGCGCGTTATGATCAGTACGGCCACAGCGGCTTGGGCCAAGGTGGGGCTGGGCCTCATCATTATGAAAATATGGACGATATTTTTGAAAATTTTAGTGACATTTTTTCAGATCTTTTTGGCGGTGGTGGACGCCGCCGACAGGCAAAAAAAAGTGGGCCAACTCCGGCACGCGGCCATGATCTTTCACAAAATATTGAAATCACGCTCAAAGAAGCATACATGGGCTGCAAAAAGGATATTAAAATTTATCGCCTGAATACGTGCCAAACCTGTAAAGGAACCGGTTGCAAAGCGGGCAGCAAGCCAACTACCTGTGCAACCTGTAAAGGCCAAGGCACCGTACATTTTCAACAAGGTTTTTTTGCCTATAGCCAACCCTGCCGTGACTGTAATGGACAAGGATTTACGATCAGCGACCCATGCGCCGCATGCCGTGGGCAAACGCGTATTCAACAGCACGAAAAGCTATCTATTTCCATTCCTGCGGGCATTTTTAACCAAGCTGAGTTGCGTATAAGCGAAAAGGGTGATGCTGGTATTTTTGGTGGGCCGGCCGGCGATTTGTATGTTGCGATAAACATAAAGTCTGACCCAGTATTTTCTCGCGAGGGGAACAATTTGATAACAACCCTTACCCTTACCTACCCACAACTTGTTTTGGGCTGCCAAATTGATATCACCTTAATCGATGGATCAACTGAATCGCTCAAAATCCCTAAAGGGACTGCCGTTGGCAAATTGATCACCATCCCTGGAAAAGGGTTTATCAACCTGCAGGGCAAAGATCGCGGCAACTTGGTAATCATAACCCAATGCGACATCCCAACAAAACTGAGTGAAGAGAGCAAAAAAGCACTGCTTGACTATGCACAAAAACTTGACGATCAGGGAAGTAAGCCAAGCGGTATAACTGGTTTTTTCAAAAAATTCTTGGGGTAAAAAAGAGCTTATGAAGGCAGGCATACGCGAAGCGGTGTTTATGTTCGTCATACTCACATCAGGATGCACACGACGCCCTACGCAACACCCGCGCGTGCCCCGCCTTACACGAATGCTGCATAATTTTCATGCGGTAGAGCCAGGGGTGCTCTATCGCTCAAGCCAGCTTTCAGCATCGATGCTCTCCACCATCATTAAAAAATATGGGATCAAAACCATCGTTAATTTGCGCGGCCGCAACGAACACAAAGCGTGGTGGCAAACAGAACAAACTATTGCCCAAACCCATAAGGTCACGTTTATTAACATCCCTATGAGTGCGCAGCACCTCCCCCAAAAGCAACACTTGATAACATTACTAGAAACCTACAACACCGCCCCCCGCCCCATGCTTATTCATTGTTACAGCGGGTCTGATCGCACCGGCGAAGCGGCTGCGCTCTGGGTTTTGGAACAACAAAAAAAAGGGAAGCACTCCGCGCTTAAGCAACTTTCGTTGCGCTACGGGCACATCCCACGCGTCTATCCCGCAAAGCGTTTTTTTATTAAATTATGGCAAGGGATTCCCTGGCTGAATAACGAATATGATCCGCTTGATTACACTCCCTAAACCTGTTGCATAAACCACCCCATTGCTCATACGTCCTCTCGCTTCCAACCTAAGGTAATCTGCTTACCATCTTCAAGGTCAAAATTAATGCCAACATGCACCACCGGCAGGTCGCTTTCTACCACGTATTTGAATGAGTAATTATTCTTTTTAATTTGTGCAAGCGCAATCTCAGGT
>LBTY01000024.1 GCA_000992305.1 candidate division TM6 bacterium GW2011_GWF2_38_10 | reverse complement strand
TGACTATCACCATCGCATAACGAGCAACGCCTTGCTGTATGGTGATCGTATTAACAGTAACACGTTAGCGTATAACAATCGCATTAATAGCAACAGTGCTGCGTATCATGCACGCATAAACAGCAATACACTTGCGTATAACTTTAGAATAAATAGTAATTTAGTTGATTATATTTATCGTGAGTTAGCAGATTTAGAGACTGGCGGGCAAGGGCATATTTATTTTTCACGTATTGATGATTTATATCAAAAAGTGCGATATAACAGTAATGCGATTTTGTACCACGCTGGGGTTATCGACAATCATTTTACCGTTACCCATACGCATCAAACGATTGCAAACATTCGGTTTATTAAGCAAGGTTTTACCATCGAAGACGGAAATACATTGCATTTAAATACGCCGCTGAGATTATCTGGATCGATTAATCTTGGGGCTTCGGCGCAGGGAACATTACACTTAGATGGTGATTTAACTCTTGCTCAGGATTGTTATTTTACAGCTCCTGGATTTATTGATGGTTCAGGCCACACGCTTAACCTTACAGGAAGTTTTGTAGTGCCGGCGGGCGTTGCGGGACTAACATTTGTTGGTGATACATTTGTGTATGGAAACGGACAAGAAGTATCATTTGCACCGGGGGCATGCATGTGTATAGACGATACTGTTTCGGTAACGTTATCGCATCTTGTTTTATTAATTGATCAACCAACGCTATTTACCGGTGGTGGACACTTAACGTTGCAGGATGTTGTTGTGCGGTTGTCGGACGATTATAACAAAACGAGTGGACAACTGTTTATTGATGGTTCTGTTTGCATGCAGGGTGATAAGGCATTTACGGTTCTTGATGATGGGGCTGTAACAATTAATCCTTTCGCTACATGGTATTTTGATAAAGGTGCGGCATTGTCTTATGCGCCAAGTAGTAACAATCGAGATCTTATCCGCATGCATGATGCAACATCAACCTTGTATCTTGATGGGTGTTCATTGTATTCAACTACAACGGGATTACGTTTAACGAGTGGAACACTTGTGGTTGATCATAAAAATACGATTCATGCTGATGGTAGCAAATTATCTGAAGCTATTACATTTGGTAGTGGGCAGACTGCTGATGATCTAACGATTAAGGTTATGCCTGGTGCTTGTTTAGATGTTGCATCAGGGTTTGTCCATTATGCTAATGGAGAAAGTGATTAGTAGTGAATATGCAGGTGCGCTTTTGTATAAAAGCACACCTGCTTTACAGGTAAGGAGGAGCAATGAAATTATATTATAAGCTTCTAAGGCTTTTTGGCGTGGGGTTATGTTGTTTGTGGCATGTGGGATTAGCCGTTGATTTATTTGATGGGACGGCAAATGTGATATTTTATGCGGCAGCTCAGGTTGTTCCCAATGGAACAGAGGTGAAAGGATTTGTACGATTTGATGGTGGGATGACAGTCGCATCGGGATCTGAGATTACCTGCAATATTATTCCACCTATTTGTGGGCCTATTGGTCTAAATAACGATGGTAAAATTACGTTATCGGGCGATATGATGCTTGGCGCAAATGTGACACTTGCATCGGGTGGAATTATCGACGGCAACAATCATGTAATTTTTTTACAGTCTGATCTTATTATTCCGGCGGGGCAAACGCTTACGTTTGTTAGTAATACAACGATTGATGGGCAAGGGCATCGATTAATTTTTGCGCAAGCTACAAATCCTGGGCGATTAGTTATTGATGGTGATGAGGATACAAATGTAACGTTAAAAAATATCACCATTGAAGGAATAGAGGATACATCGACCACTCACCGCAGCATTCAGTTTGGTGAGGCTGAGGGACAATCGCTTACACTTGATACGGTTTGTATGATTTTGCGTGAAAATTATACCTTTCAAGGCGGCGGTATTACCATTATGGGGGATACCGTTATACAAGGAAATAAGATGTTTACCTTTGCCGCCGCTCAAGATCTTCTTATTAAAAAAAATGCGTGTTTTGCTTTGGATATGGATGTTGAATTCAGATATAGCCCTTCAGATAGATCTAAAACTCATATTGTTTTTGAAGATTCCTCATCGGTTTTATTTTTGAATGGGTGCATGTTGAGCATGCTCAGAACACAGCCGCTCATTTTAACTAAAGGGCACCTTGTTATTGATCACAAAACGTACATCTATGGATCTGGGGCTAATCGATCAGGTTTGGGTATTATTTGGGGTGATGGAACTAATGATAATAACCTATTGGTCGATATTATGCCAGGCGCATCAGTAGAAGTAATTGAAGGTTTTTTAACGTATAATAACATTGATGATGTTAATGGTAGCGGGTCTGGTTGGAATCGTGGCATTTACGACGAACAAACGCGGTAAGGAAAGCGGTTATGAATACAATAAAAAAAATAATCTGTGTTCTGGCATATGCAGCGATGCTTTGTCCTGGCATGGTAGAGGCACGCTGGGCATTTCCGAGTCGGTTTTCATCAGTTGTTCTTGATCCTGGTGCTACATTTGAAGTTGCGCGGCCTTCCTTAATTACGGGTTTTAATCAATTATCGCTCGTTCGTAATGTAAGTGCCGCCATGAATACATGGTCTGGGGGTTATTATAATGGGGATATTATAACCTATGATGGAAATAATCCTGCACCGGTGCATGCGTTATCAAGAATTGGTCTTGGAACTGCTTTAAATCGCCCTATGATCTTTCAGGATCAAGAAATTAGACTTGATAAAGATCGCATCTTAAAGAGTACGCTCGATATTGTTAATTCTTGTACCATCATTGGAAATGGGAATGAGCTTGACATAACCGATGGAAAAATACGTATTAATAACGATGCTCGTTTATATTGTACCAATCTTAAAATTCGTGGACTTTCCCAGTCGGCGATTGAATTTGGTAATAAAATAGCACAGCTTCGGTTAAGTGGGGTTACTATTCACATGAGTGATGACGTAACGCTTACCACAGGAGGTATCTATGTGCAAGCTCCTTCAACAATTATTACCAAACAACATCTATTAACGTTTGATGTGGCAAGTTCATTAACGGTTAATAATTGTTCTTTGTGGTATGAGCCTGGTCGAGCAGGTGATGACAATAACATTCGACCACGTCCGCAGGATCTTGGATATGCAAATAATATAACACTTATGAATGGTGGGATTATTCAAACTGCAAAGGGCTTGGAGCTTGGTGGACAGCAAATTGAAACGGTTGACGTTGCGCTTTCGGCATTGTCTGAAGTTTCTCGAGGCAAGCCAATTGTCATTGCTGAATCGACGGTTATGGATGGTGGCAACAATACGATTGTTTTTTCATCAAAAACAACAGATCCGGTTATTCGTGTTCTTCCTGGCAAAACCTTAACGATTAAAGATTTGTGTTTAGAGCAGTTTGCATTTGATTATATTGTGCTTGAGGGCAATGATTCTCGTGTATTATTTGAAAATAACACTATTATCTCCCTTGCAAGCAAGAATTATGATCTTAATACTACCTATACATTTTATGGTGAATGCATAGTAAAAGGTAATCATGGAACGCTTACCTTTGGTCCTCACGGGGGATTTGAGGTGGCTCCTCATTCTTCTTTGCTTATGCAAAATATTACTATTAAAAATGTGCATGACGAACAAATTAAGTGTCTTGATAACACAGCAACGGTTTCGTATGGTGGTACGGTTTCATTATTGTTGGATGATGATTATTATTTTTCTCAAGGTCATATTGAAGTTATGCCGGCGGGTATGTTTGAAGTTGTGCAGTCAAGTTCCTTTGTGTATCAAACAAGTGAGCCAAGTATTATTTATGATGGGGCAACATGGCAAATGGGTCTTGGTTCTATTTTTTATTACAATCCTCCAGTTGCAAATCGTGATTTAATTACTATGACTGAAGATGGCATGTTTAGCCTTTACAACGCCACGCTTGTTTCTACAACAACGGGGATGCGGTTTACGCGTGGAACATTTGAACTGGTTAGTGAGTATAACTTTTTAGATAACCCTGGAGCTCAAAGTTTTTCTGAGGCGTTGATGTTTGGAGATGGTATTGATAGTGAAAATAACGTCTTACTCTCCTTTGATAAAGGAACATTGAATCTTCGATCAGGGTTATGTGTATGGGCAAATGTGTTGCCAAGTTGATGGGTTAGATTTAAGACAAAGGAATGTATAATGAATAAACGATGTTGGCATGTATGGAGTTTAATGCTGTGCATGCTTTTTTTAAATCCGCCGGCACGAGTTTGTGCCAAGCGAACAAAGATTTCTCCTACAAAACGGACACAGGTGCCCAAAGCAAAGATTGTGCTTACGCCTCCTAAGACATTTACCAGAACGGGAGATTTTTTGGGGTCATTGGTAAATATAGGAGATCTTACGTTTTATGATGCTCAGATTGTTAACTTACAGAACAATCAGGTGCTGAGAGATGATCCTTATTATTTTGATTTGCAACTATCGGGAAACCCCATTTTTTTTGAAGGAACATCGTCAACGCTTGAGACGACTGCAGGATATATTGCAGGACTTGGTGAGCTTGATAATGTGCAGAAAATATTTTTTGTAAAGCCAAATACCTATGCTGATGTTAAAGGTGCCAATGATATTGAGGTTATTGTTGAATCAGGTATTTTTTCCGGCTCAATGCAGACAGGCGATGCGTATCGTTCGGTTTGTGTATGTAGAGATCCTTATGCACATGTTGGATTAACATTGTCGGGGCCGGAGGCTCAGGTAATGTTAGATCTTTCGTATAGTGATAATAGCATAGATCTTAACGGTGGTTCCGTTGTGCTTACGCGTGATCTTAAATTTGGTGATGACACACGATTTGTTCATACTGGAACGGTTAATCTTAACGGTAAAACACTTTCATTTGGAGGGTTGCCGTTAACATGGGATACGCAGGTGTTGTGGAGACATGCAAGTGATATTCAATTGAACAGCAGAACGGAGTTGAATACAACATGGTATTTTGATGGTGATGGGCACGTGAGTGCGAATGGAAATATTATTGATTTAACCGGTGGTGGAACCTTGTGGGTTCGGCAGAATACAGCATTGTGGTTGACCAACATGAAAATTAAGGGGTTGGGATCTGGGCATATTGTGTTCGAAGATCAAACATCGCAGCTTTTGTTATCCAACGTAGAAATTGAATTGGATAATGATTATACGTTTACCACTGGTGGTATTTATGTTGAGGGTCCAACAACAATCATTACAAAGGATAAGATTGTATCATTTGAACAAAAGGCATCATTAACTGTTGATGGATTAACATTATGGTATGATACGCTTTCGTATGGGGATAATAACAATATTCAGCCGCTCATGCATGATACATTTGCAAATCCATCAGGTAAGTACGTAACAGGGCTTAACCATGGTGTTGTTTGTCAAAAAAATTGGGCAGAAATGGTGCGTACACATAGTAACGCATTGCATTATTATGCTCCAGTTATTCGTAATAATAGTTATCTTTTGCGACAAACAAGCAATGCTACGGTTACGTGCGCAGAACAGGTTGTTGCTGATGATGTATTGATGCGAACAACGAGTAATGCAACGCATGCCTATGCCTTCTTAACACGAACAACCAGCAGGCTTGTTGCCCAAACAAGTAATGCCATTGATTATTATGCGCCAATGATTCGTAACAATAGTTATTTGTTGCATGCTACCAGCAATGCAATGAATTACTATGCACCAATAATTCGCAACAATAGCTATCTTATTCATGCCTCAAGTAACGTGGTAAAAAGTTGCATTATGACCGATCCGTTGGTGGTTGTTTATGAGTATGAGGTAGAACCTCAAAAGTCGCTCAGTGATTATTTTGCGGATGTTCCATCTGCATATAGTTTATATAGCGATCCTCGTAACGGTATGATAAAAACATCTGTTGTTGTGGCGCGAGAGCCACTTGTGTTTGCTGATCAAGAACATGCTTTTGGATTTTTATGTTTAGAAAAAGGTTGTACCATTCCAGCTGGGGCTACGGTGTATATGAATATTGTTCCGCCGCTCAAAGGCCCGCTTGATTTGCAAAAAACGGGGCGTCTTGTGTTAGAAAATGATTTGTTTTTAGCGTGCAATGCAACCCTTACGCAAGGGGGCTTAATTGATGGGCAGGGCAATACCATATACTTGCAAGGAGATCTTAAAATACCTGCGGGGCAAGCACTTATTTTTGTAAGCAATACAATTATTGATGCGCAGGGGCATACAATTATATTTGAACGAGCCCAGCATGGATGTGATCCTGCTCGGTTAATTATTGATGGGCCGGCGCAAACAAAGCTTATTATTAAAGATGCAAAGATTGACGGTATGCATTATGATAATGCAACTATTGCATTTGGTGGAGCGTCCGGGCAGCAACTTGTATTTGTAGATAACGATGATGTGGTTGCTTTTGATGCCTATGGAGTGTGCAGCTAGTTGGTTGGCTACGAGGAATGCACGCTTGCACATATGGTGTTAGGGTGCATTCCTAAATAAGAGGTGATATTATGAAGTATTGTGCAATGATTGCATTATTTTTGAATTTTGCATGTAATGCGAATGTGCGATTTGGTGGAAAAAATTCTTCAATTATCGCAGGAGAAAAGGGTTATCTCAAGGTTGATTCTCCAACATTATGTGTTAAAAATGGTAATCTCAATAAGGTTGAACGAGGATATTTGCAGGGCAATACCATAACGTTTGAAGATGCGTATTTTACGGCTGGTCTTTCGGAGTCATTTGTTAATGGTGTTTTTCATCCAGGAGAGAATGTTGAAGTAGTAGCGGGTGGGTCTCCGCAGATTGGAACAATGCATTTGAGCCAGCGGGGCGAGGCTTATGATACCAGTGACTTTTTTATGACCAATCCTGGTGGTGTTTTGTATAAAATTGCGGTAGACTACGGCGATTCTTTTATGCGAGGGCAACCACTTTTTTTTGGGCATAATGATATTACCCTAAAAGATTACACGAGTCGTTTTTCAATTGGTATTCAAAATACGTTGAATTCTAATATTATTTTGAATGGGGGAACGTTATATTTGCAAAATGACTTGAGCCTTGGTGATGACGCCACCTTTATTGGTGATGGGCAAATTGTTTTTAATAATCGTCGCATTTCACTTGGAGGTACGGCCTCGCGCTGGACAGGTAATTTGTTATGGAATAATGCGTTAGATTTGCAAATTAACAGCCGCATTGAGCTTGAGGGTGTGTGGAGTTTTTATCGTGATGCACAAATTAATGGTAATAGCAATGTTTTAGATCTTGCCCAAGGTGGGCAAATTTTAGTGTATCCAGATACAGAACTAAGACTTTCTGGCGTAAAAATAAAGGGTCTTGGAACAGGTAAAATAATCATGGCGCCTACGGCACGTATTTGTCTTTCGGATGTTGAAATTGAAATGAATGATCATGTCGATATTTATGCTGGGTCATGGTATATCGATGGAGCAACGAGTGTTATCACCAAGGATAAGTTATTAACGTTTAGATCAAGTACTCCAGATGATTCAAATTTAGTTTTGGATGACTATGGGTATGTTGAGTGGACTAAAGGCCTTGATACGCATGGATCACTTTCAATTGATCGTGTTGCGCTTACCTACGATCCACTTGAGTTTGTTGATCAATACAACATTCGTCCATTGCGTATTAACGATCCTAACCATAAATATATTAATATTATCAATGGTGGATCTATTCGTAAGTTCCGTATGGAGTCAATATCATTTTTAGATTATAGTTCGGATACTGCATTGCAGCGTTATGCTGTTGTTTTCCCAGTGCGTCCTGTAAAGATTTTTCCAGAGGTTATTAATGGCGTATTGAATTATGACGTGAATGTAAAAGGAAATTCAAATTACTATCGCTTTACCGAAGCTCACCAACCATTAATGTTTATTACCGATGATGTACATGCGGTGTATCAGGATATGTTATTTAGTCAGTTCTCGGCAGAGTATCTTGAGTTAGGAAATAATGCATCATTAATTTTTGGCAACAACACAACGGTTGAGTTATTTAGATCAGAAGATCTTACTTATACCTGGACATTCCAAGGGACTGCTCATATTCGTGGTGGCGGTGCAATTTTAAACTTAGCTGAGCATGGCAATATTGTTGTTGCTGGGGAAGGTTCCTCATTAACCATTCAAAATATGACGATTAAGGGATTATCGCGTGATAAGATTCGTTGTCTTGAAGCAAGTTCGCGCATTATTTTTAAGGATGTTACGCTTATTTTAGAGAATGATTTTGATTGGCATACTGGTGCATGTGATGTGCTTGGCGATGTAACCATTTCTGGTGGGTATGCATTTGCGTATACAAGCCCAGCGCAAAGTATGATTTATGCTGATTCAACATTGTTGTTAAAGCATGAAACAACATTCTTGTACAATCCTTATGGGAATATTCCTCTTGGTGCATTGGTGCAGGATTATCGAGAGTTGATTCACCTTGCAGACCGCTCAGCAACGTTTGCATTTGATAGTGCCACCTTGTCAGCTCCTGCGCCGGGAATGCAGCTTATTAACGGGCGCCTTGTGTTTACGCGTTATAATTCTTTGTTCAACGAAGGTGGAACAAATGCGCAAACAGGTATTGTTTTTGGGAATGGCATAAGTGAAAATAATGTATTGATTGATATGGCAAATCCATATTCGTTATCGGTTGCATCTGGTGTTAAGATTGAGCAATTAGGTTAATCACCATAATAAAAAATCATAAGAAAGCAAGATTTTGCTTTCTTGTGGCAGGGCTACCTCATAAAAAATATTTTTTATGAGGTAGCCCTATTGGTATGGGATTATTTTTTACCACCATCATGCATGAGCAAAATATTCATAAGATTGCCCAAATAGGCTTGGCCTTTGAAGGAGAATTGATGGCGTGGGAGTTTGAGGTTGAGGAAGGCGGTGTTGTGGGTACAATAAAATAAGTGTGGGCAAAAGAAATTTTTTGGTTATAGAAATCATAAAGTAACCTCTGTGTCTTTAGTTTTATATGAATAACGGCTATTTTTTTCTAATGTGATTTTTTTAAAAAAAATTAATCGATTGATAGCGTCATTGTTGCGTAAATATATATATGTCAATTTTATGTAGAGTGGGTTTTTGGGGAGAATTTCAACCTCTGATTTGGCTTTGTGATGGCAAGTTGTAATTAATAAAATCTCTTTTTTGGGCCGAAATCCGAGCGATTGTCTTAAAAAATTATAAAGAAGTATGTTATACTTTCGTTCGTGGCGGTACTGGAGTATAAAAAATAAGGGTGACGAACATGGTAAAAAAAATAGGTATTGGTATTCACGATTTTAAAACATTGATTGATCGAGATTATTACTATGTTGATAAAACAATGTTTATTTATGATATTTTGCATGAAGCAAAACCGGTTACCATCCTTCCCCGTCCCCGCCGGTTTGGAAAAACCTTGAATATGTCGATGCTTCAATATTTTTTTGAAAAACATCCAAAACAATCTGATAATCGTCATTTGTTTAATGACCTTGCCATAACAAACTATCCAGAGATTATGGAGCGGCAAGGGCAATATCCCGTGATTTTTATTACATTTAAGGGCGTAAAATATAATGAATGGGATGATTGTTATGATAAGATTCAATCTCTTATAGCTCAGGAATATATGCGCCATGAGTACGTATTGCAAGATAATGCATTGAATGAGCATGATAAAATATATATAAAAAAAATAATGGATAAAAAGGGATCATTAAGTGATGTAGCTGATTCACTTTTTATGCTGTCAAAAATTCTTTATGCTATTCATAATCAAAAAGTAATTATATTAATCGATGAATACGATGCGCCGATGCAGTCAGGTTTTGAATTTAATTATTATGAAGAAATAAAAAACTTCATGTACAGTTTTTTTTGTTCAGGCTTGAAGGATAATAATTATCTTGAATTTTCGGTGATCACCGGTATTTTGCGCATTGCCAAAGATAGTCTTTTTTCTGGTATGAATAATTCAGCATCATATTCAATGCTTGATGATGCCTTTGCTGATAAGTTTGGTTTTACTGATCAAGAGGTAACTACAATTCTTGATTATTTTCAAACGCCGATTGAGCGAGAAAAAGTGCGTGAATGGTACAATGGTTATCGTTTTGGATTGCCAAAATACGATAAACAAGGGCATGAGCATTTTACCATGATCTATAATCCGTGGTCAATTATCGAATGCATTAATAAAAAAGCATTGGGAGCTCATTGGGTCAACACCGGCGGGCACATGCTTATCCAAGAGACGATGCGGCGTGCGTCGGCAGAGGATAAAGAACATTTGCTTAAAATTTTAGATGGCGGATCGGTTGAGAAAACCATTAATGATACAATTGTTTTTCGTGATGTGCAGCATGATTCAAACGCAATGTGGTCATTTTTGGTCTTTACCGGATATCTTACGTGGAAGAGTCGTACACCTATGGTGGGAAAAACAACAGCATCGCTGATAGCCCCTAATTTTGAAGTGCTCGATTCATTAAAATCAATGATTACTGCGTGGTTTGTAAGTTATGGTATTGAAAATACATTTAAAGAGATGGTAAACGCTCTTATCAACATTAACCTTCCTTATTTTGAGGAGTTGTTTATCGAAAGCGTGATGGCTTCTGTAAGTTTTTTTGATGTGCCCAAGGTCCGCCCTGAGAACATGTATCATGCCTTTGTGCTTGGCATGTTTGTCTCATTGGCTGATACACACGTTGTTACGTCTAATCTTGAGGCCGGCAAGGGACGCTACGATGTGGCTATTAT
Organism: candidate division TM6 bacterium GW2011_GWF2_38_10; assembly: GCA_000992305.1. Classification (GTDB taxonomy): domain Bacteria; phylum Babelota; class Babeliae; order Babelales; family RVW-14; genus GWF2-38-10. The sequence continues at coordinate 1,253 of LBTY01000024.1, read as the reverse complement.
CCCCAAAGACAAAACAAAACCTGGAATTGTCTTTGAATTTAAGCGCAAACTTAAAAAAGATGCAACGCCCCTTGCTGAGGTTGCACAAGGAGCGCTTGAGCAAATTGATGAGCGCAAATATACATTGCCACTTAAAAAACAGGGTATTACCTCGATTGCTAAGATTGGAATAGCCTTTCAGGGAAAAGAGGTTGAGATGGCCTTTGCCGTTGAAGGTGACTAATCACGGTGACTGTCGCCACCTGTCAACATTTTAAGTTCGATCCTCTATGGTTGCTGTCAATTTTAAGATGAAGGGCCCAAATTAAAAACTCGGACCCTTCATCTTAAATAGTATACTTTTTAGTTTTGTTGCTTTAACCATTCTTGTTCTTTGCGGTGCTGCTCGGCTTTGTCTTGTGTTATGCGGTCAACCAGCTGGTATGAAACATGATTATTATTGGCAATGATACTTTCAATGCGAATCTCAGCAAGTAGTTGTTCAATTTCACGGCCAGAAAAGCCTTCAATTTTTTGAGCTATTGTTGCGATACGTTCATGGGTAAACGGGGTATCGATGATGAGTTTTACGTTATCTTGAGTGTTTTCAATATGTTCTTTAAAGTAGCGTTCAAAAAGTCGTATGCGTTCTGCTTGTCCTGGAAGGGGTATTTCTAGTTTTTTAGAAATACGGCTCAAAACTGCGCTGTCAAGATTGTTAGGGTAGTTGGTTGCAAGGATAAGCATAAATTTATCGGAACTTGCGTTGGTTCGCGCTAAAAAAGAGTTTACAAGCGCAACCCCTTGATCATTTAATATCTTTCTGTCGCGCAGGAGTGCATCTGCTTCGTCTATGAACAAAATAAGTCCACGTTTTCCATTGTTGGCCCAGTCAAATAATTCATGCATTTTTTGAATGTCGACACCAGGTTTGAATTGAAGAAAATCAGCGCCAGAAACAATGGCATAGTCCATACCACTTAAGTGTGCAAGTTTTTGGGCAATTAATGTTTTACCCGTTCCTGGTTGGCCATAGAGTACCAGGTGGCGGTATGGTAATCCCTTTTCATGGGTTTGCGTTGTTGCTTGTACAATAGAGTTAACGGCTTGTTCGGTGTGCTCTGGGAGAATAATATTATTAAAAAGATTGTCTAATTCTTGTTTGCGTTGCTCTTCATCATTTCCTACTTTCTTTCAAGATGGCTTTGCCGATGGTCCACGCCGGTTGTCCTGATAGTTATTCACGCCCCGCCTCTGTCTTTTTTTGAAAATAG
>LBTY01000023.1 GCA_000992305.1 candidate division TM6 bacterium GW2011_GWF2_38_10 | reverse complement strand
TAATGCGATTGTTATACGCTAACGTGTTACTGTTAATACGATCACCATACAGCAAGGCGTTGCTCGTTATGCGATGGTGATAGTCAATCATGTTGCTATTCACACGATGATAAAATTCTAATGCATTGCTGTTGGTACGCAAACCATAAAGCAATGCATCACTTGTTGCTTTCAAAAGATAGCTTGAATTTCTAACATCTGCACTTAACGCATTTAAAAGTAAACTATTAGCAACAACAATTTGTGCATAATGGTGGATAGCATCACTTGTTGCACACAGCAAGGTGCTGTTATTTCGAACAATAGGCGCATAATACGCAAGCGCATTGCTTGTATCTTTTAACAAATAGCTATTATTTCGAATTATCGGTGCATACCTATGCATCACATCGCTTGTGGCACGAGCTAGATAACTCGTGTTTCGAATTGTCGGCGCGTAAGCATTGAGAACATTACTTGACTGCCTCAATAAAACACTTGTAGCATGGACCAGTGGAACATACGCATGTAGCACATTACTCGTTTGCCGTAACAAATCACTATTACCACGCACCATTGCAGCATAATACGTCAGGGCATTACTTGAGGTACGCACACCTGCATTCCAATTCTTTTGACTGATAATCGCATGGTTAAGATAGGTGATATATTTGTTATTAACATTAACATCATCATCTACGCGAGGCTGAATATTTGCTGAATCAGGCTGATCCAACGTATCATACCACAAAGTTGTACCATCAACGGTCAATGATGCTGCCTGATCAAGTAATAATACATGATTTTTAGTAATAATCGTTGTTGGCCCTTCAATATAAACACCGCCAGTCGTAAACGTAATATCGTTATCCATTTCAAGCTCTACGTCAGATAATAATATACGCGCAGAAGGATCTTCGAAGACAATTGATCCTGATCCAAGACCTTTGATCTTAAGATTAGAAAAACTTACCTGCGTTCCTGAACGAATCCATAATTGACCACCAGATGACAAATCAATAATGTTGCCATTGGCACTCACATGTCCATCACCATCAAAATACCAACGACTTGTTACCGTTACTTTGCTACTAAACTGTAAATCAGCTGCATTATTCCAAATAATATCGGTATCCCAAAAAAGAGGAACCCCTCCAAAGGTGAGTGTTTTACCATTAAAAAAAACGGTTCCACCACGCACAAAACGCGTATCATCGCCAAACTTAAGGTCACGACCGAGCGTTACCGAACCACCATTAAGATCAATACTTTGATCACTGTATGCAAGATCAAGCATCACATGAGATGCAGCATTTGATAATGTTAACCCAACTTTAGCGTAAGGATCCTTCAAAAGCCAACCAACCGATCTAAACGCACCATCGGCCTGCCGTACCCCAGAAAAAATACCTGAATCAACAACAGGTGTAACATCACTAGGTCCTTTTACATCAAGATAGGTTGAAGGAGTCGCCGTAAAAAGTTTATTTTCAACATCATATATTCCAACACCCTTGATGTAACCAAGATTCGTTTCGATAGATGATGCCACGCCCCCAAGTCCTACAACATTACCTTGTAAAAGCACATGAGATGCTTCCTCAACATCCTGATAGCTATAAAAAGATGAATCCTCAAGATTTAATGTTCCTATATTCACAAAAGCCGGGAGTGGCTCTAAATCTCTGGTAAATGTTCGAGGCGGAGCTACAACAATTCGAGCTTTTGCTACGGTTGTTTTTGCTTTTTTAGATTTTGCATCTACCCCAGTAAAAGATCCCAAACAACACCCAACAAGTAACGTACCCGATAAAAACTGTTTTTTTATATTCATTGCAACTTCCTTTTTAGTTAGTTGGGAGTATGTTTGCCCATACCAGCAAGCCTGAAGTTATCGCAACGTTACCATTATCAAAATCCCAATAAATATTATTGTCAGGATCCACCGCATCTCCCAGCATAATCCCCTCTGAAAGACTTATCGCTCCAGGATTTTCAAGATAATTATGAGCTCCAACAATTTCAAAAACACCTTTTGTTAATCGCATACCTGTGGTTGATGAGACAAGCGTTCCATTGTACAAACTAAATGCCGCATCCTCATCTGCCAACACCAATAAATCACGATTATTTATCGAAGGATCATAATAAAAAGCTGCGCCATAAGCCATTTGCAATGTGGCCCCAGTGTTAATGATGCTACGACGATTTGATTGATACACAAATGAAGCTGATTCATTAACATCCACAAAGGCTGCCGGCATCAATTCAATAGAACCTTGTTTAAAATAATAATCATCATCAAGATGTAGTGAAACAGCGCCACCAAATGAAACTGTTCCAGAATTATCCATACAGAAAATTTGCTCATCAGATAAACCTTTAATCGTCATATTTTGGATTAACAATGAAGAATCTGGAGCAACTGCAAATCCAGCATGAGGCCCAAAAACTAAGGTTCCATTATTACCATTAATAATACATTCTCCGACAAAGGTAAATGTTCTATTTAATTCATAATTTTTAATATCAAGCGAAATTATAGTATTGTTGTCAAACAAAATATGTGAATCTTCCCCTTCAAAGCCAACATAATCAAATGAAAATTTATCAAAATGCACATCCTGAACCGTAAGCGTTTTCCCTGGAGCTATAGAAATAATAGGATCTTTTAATGCAGAAAAAATAATCGTATTATTTTCACCACTCAGGGTAGTTGTTGAAGAAACCGTAAGCGGCTTGCCTTTTGATACTTCCGCAAGAGATGTAATGGTATAGGTATATTCAACCGACAACCCGCCAGATGCCAACGTTTTTATAGTTTTAATAATACCATTATTTAAAAGCGTTAGTCGTTTTTTATAAGGATCTTGAGCAACACTTGGACGAATATTATTAGAATCTGCAGCGCCAAGTGTTTCATACCACAAAACACTTCCATCAACCGTTAGAGAACTTCCTAAATCAAATGACAACAGATGGTCACCCGTATTAATCGTTGATGTATTTTGAACATAAATTCCACCAGTTGTTAAGGTTAAATCATCAAGCATAGTAGCGGTTACATCACTAAAACGTAGTTGCGATGCACGATTTCCAAATTGAATTGAGCCCTGATTAAATCCACGTAATCTGACATTCGAACAATACAGACAAGCATTAGATTTTATTGATAACATTCCCTGAGAAAGATCAAGTGTATGCCCATTACCAATAATGGTACACGAATTGTAAACATCAAGGCTTGCAAGCAAATCAGTATCTTTGTTAAGGGTAATAACCGAATTATCCACGTACCAATCACGATCAAGTTCTTCCGGAATGCTTTGGCCCGCCAACAAATGATCCGGTGCAACAATATGTTGTGGATTTGTATCATCATACGCAAGAATATCGTTCGCCTGATAGCCACCTGACCATGTATTCATTGAAGAACTAAAATTACGCACAATAGAAAGATCACTAAAGCCAGTAACCATTGAAGGTCGAGAAACCTGGAATGTTGCGTTTGGTTCTAGCAAAACTGATGAACTAACACTCGAAAATTTTAAACCTGCATCAAGAGGCTGCCATAAAAAAGTTGCTATCAAAAGCAGCTTTAAATGCGCATGCAAAGTTTTTTTGCAATTGCTCATAGATCTCCTTTTCCTTTTTTAAAATTCCTAAACTCCTAACAATAATCCTCTGTTTATAGATAACAAGTTCCCCAAAATTGAGCAACCTTTTTATCCATAATTTAAAATTACATCTCCTTTTAACAAGTATTAATTGCGCCTAAAATGCTTATCTATCTCCGTTTTTTTGATACTCCACATAGTGGGCCGACCATGAATACAAATAAACCGTTTTTCAGTAATTGACAAATCCTTTACGAGCTGAACCATCTGCTCAATAGTCAGCGCATCACCTGCTTTAATGGCCGCCTTACACGCCATATGCGAATGAACATGCTCATTTAATTTTTTTCTAAAAATTTCCTGATCAAGCGCTTCGTGCTCCTGCATAAAAAGCGCCGCCTCGGTAATAAATTCTTTCACATTTGCATCACCAATATCCGGTGGAGTTGTTTTTATAATAATCTCTTGCGGCCCTATTTGATCAAGCTCAATTCCCTGCGCACTAAAAAATTCTCGCGCACCTAAAATAAGCACACACTGTTCTTTACTTAGCGCAACCGCCACAGGAAATAAAAGCTGTGAACCATGTTTTTGTTCAAACCGTGTCATGTACCGCTCGTACAAAATACGCTCATGCGCCGCATGCTGATCAATCATAAGTAAAGTATCACCTTGATCAATCATAAGATACGTATTAAACAACTGCCCAATAATTTTACCATTAATGGCACCATGCAATGCTTTTTCTTGTTTGACAATATCATTATTCGCAGGCCCACAATCACATGGCTGCACAGCACGCGACACAGTTACATTCGGACAAGCAACATCATGGGGCACGTCCTGAATAACCGGCTGCTTATCAACAAAAAAAATTGGCTGTGGCTCAAAATGCAATCGCTCCTGCTGCACGGTACTTTCTACAGATAAAGGCATACGAGCAACCGCTTGTTGCGTGGCGACAACACCATCCTGTACCTCATGATTAAAAACACTCAACGGCTCAACCGTACTTAGACCAGGAGAAACAAGACGTGACGACAAGTGGTCCTCAAGCGTTTTTTTTACCGCCATGGTTAATGCTGTTTCAACCGTATTTGGCTTAATAAAACGTACTTCTTCTTTTTTTGGGTGGCAATTAATATCAACCATGGATGGATCAACCGTTATAAAAATGCACGCAGCGGGATACTTGCCTGGAGGGAGCACATTATAATATCCTTTTACAATCGCCTTAATTAGATCAGGATTTTTTATCCAACGATTATTAACAAAAATAAAAATATTCTGCTTGCCATAGCGCCAAAAATGATGCTGCGAAACATACCCTTTTATGGTAAGCCATGAAGCGGTTTTTTCCACATCGGCAAGCTCAAGTAATTGCTGAGAAAAATTAAAATCCCATAACTGCGTTATCCGCTGGATAAGATTCTTTGCCGCCGGCACATTGTGTACCATTTTATGTTGATGCGAAAGAGAAAATGCAACCGATTGATGGCTCAAGCAAAAAGCCTGAAATAGCGCATGAATTTGGTTCCACTCAGTTTCATCATGCTTGAGAAATTTTTTGCGAACCGGCACATTATAAAAAAGATCATCAATGCACAACGTTGTACCAACATTGCACGCAACATCAGATTCTTTGATAACTTTGCCTTCGGTATATTCAAGACAATAACCAACCTGCTCTTGCGTAGTCCGCGTGGTAAGGGTTACTTTGCTTATCGAAGAAATGCTTGCAAGCGCTTCACCACGAAACCCAAACGATGCAACCGACTCAAGTTGATCAATCGATGTAATTTTACTCGTTGCATGAGGTAAAAAGCACATTCGCGCATCATCTCGACTCATGCCACACCCATTATCAACAATCTTAATCCGCTCCTTACCAGCCTTAAGAACTTCAAGAACAATACGAGTCGCCCCTGCATCAATGGCATTTTCTAATAATTCTTTTACCATATTTGCAGGACGCTCAATCACCTCGCCCGCCGCAATCTTAAGAGCTTGATCCGGCGCTAAAATTTTGATAATGCTCATACACCCTACTTTTATCATCTTTGCAGCTTGATACAACTTATGCTTTTTGTTCCTTAGCCTTATTCCCAAACAAGGATTTATCTCCCAACGCTATAACGGTACTCACAGGAGCCGCTACCGACCCTTCAAACACAACCTCTTTGGTGGTTAAGTTAATGGTAGCGCGCGTACTTGTAATCTTCATGGGAATATCTTTTTGCTCTTGCTGAGCTTGCTCAACATGAACATTACCAACTAAGGTACACATATAATTGGCAACATCAACATCCGCACGATCAGCATGCACAATGCGATTTCCATTTTTTACAATAACATGCCCCACAAACGCAACTTTTTTAAAATTATCCAAAGTTGCACGACCTCCCTTTTTTTTACCCTGCGCATCAAGTCCACGCCCTAAAAAAGTAATATCCAACCGATCTGCATCGATAGTACTGTTATCTGCAAGGACAACATTAACATTCTGTACATATTGAAATAAAAAAAGATCTTTTGTTGAACCATGTTTTTTGCATGATGCTTTTGCGCTCTGAATGGAAATTTGTGAAAAAGGATTCGTTGAAGCATGAACAAACTGTACCATTACCAATATAATCAGAAGCCACATCTTTTTTTTATGTATCAACATTATTCCTCATTGTTTTCTATGCATTCAAGATCCCCCACAACAACAGTATGACTATCCGAAATATTGGAATAAGCAAATTACATTTTTAAGATGGATTCTCGGTCAAGAGGCCTGGCAGCCAGAGCCGAGAATGACAACCGTCGTTTAGCGCGTCATCCTTGGGGGCGAGGCTTTAGCCCGCAACCCGAGGATCCATTCATAAATAATTCTCAAAAAATTCGAATCGCCACTCAAAAAACACTTCAGGCTGTTATACCACAACAACAGTATGACTATACTACCACAAAAGAACATATTTTCATTATTTTTTCAGAATTCTTTAAAAAAGTCATTATTACGAATAAAGCATTTCTTGACTTGCCAAAAAAACAATTTCAAAATAACCTTTTACTTACTAATCAAAACTCATAAACCCTACAAAGAAAAGGAACGTTATGGCTCTTACCGTTACCTCACAAAACTTCGAACAAGAAGTTCTTAAATCGCCAATCCCTGTTGTAATTGATGTTTTTGCATCATGGTGTGGCCCTTGCCGAATGATGGCTCCACTTTTTGATGAACTTGCCATTGAACTTGCAACCCAATACAAATTATTAAAAATCAATATCGACGATGAACGCGACCTTGCAATTCAATATCGAGTTTCATCAATTCCTACTTTTTTATTTTTTAAAGACGGACAAATCGTTGGCAAAGAAACAGGCGCAATGAATAAAGAAGCGCTCAAGGCAAAAATCGCCGCATATTTTGAATAAGCATCTCTTACAAAGCGCCGATGGCGCTTTTTTTTTATAAGCTTCAACTAAAAGAGCGCCGCTGCAATGCAACGACGCTCTTTTGGGAAATGTATTTTATCTTATGATTAGAATTTAAAATCTAAACCAAGATTCATGTGATAAGCTGTATCACTACCAAGACGATACTCTTTAGGATTTGTAACCCCATACTTGCTAAATTTAGCAAAATAATCACTATCAAGAGGAACGCCTGCTATATCTTTAAAGTAAGAACCTGGGATAAATACCGCAAAAGCACCAAACAAGGTTAAGTCTTTAAGGACTTCACATTTTGTAACCAAGTTTAATTCAGAGCCCATAAACTTACTTGCTTTTTCTGTTTGAGAAACTTCCCAAGTTGTTCCCGAAAGAATAACTTTACCAGAACGAGCATCACGGAAGAAAAAGAGTGCATTTGGATTAATATCAAGCGTTTTATTACCAATACGAGGCGTCCAAGTTGCACCCAAACCAGTCATATGCATATCGGTAAATGCAATATCAGATTCAAGTTCATCAGAATTTCTGGTAAGCGCCGTAGCTGCTTGTAAATTACGTTGACCAAGCAAGAAAATACTTGGAACACGTTTGCCCATATACCATTCATTCAACCCAATAAACCCTTTATAACGTTTGTTAACTTCGTTTTCGTGTGGGTTGGCATCGCCAGATGCAAAATGGTATGATGCTGCAATCTTAAGATTCCATGATGGTATTTTATACGCACCATCTAATGCAATCATCCATCCGCGTAAATCATTTTTGTACGCAGGGCGGAATCGGTTGCTCTTGGTTGGTGTATTGTAAATTTGATTGGCATCGGTTACATCAGATGAAAGTCCACCGTTGTAGTACATCGTCGAAGAACCACTAACTGTTCCACCTTTACCATTTTCTCGATAAGCAGAACTTTTTGCAAAAGCACTTGCATATTCATTAACAACGGCCTTGGTTCCACTACCATAAGCACTAGCTTTAGCAGGATCTGTTATAAAAATACGTGAATATACTTGTTCAATCTGACCGGTAGCATTTACCTGTAACAAAATACTGTTACGATCATACGCAACCACATCTTCTTTACCATAGTTGGCAGCAACTTCGGCACCAATTTCAAGATTTTTCCACGTATATTCAGTACTCAAACCATAAGCACCAAACTTCATAGACGCATCTGGTTCAAATTCAACATATGAATCATCAGCAATGTTATAGTAAATATATGGCTCTACATTGAGTTTTCCATATTTTTTTGTATCAAATGCTTTCCATTTCAAACGAGCGGCATATAAATCGTTATCCTTGCCAGAACCACGCCATGGAATGGTTGTTTGAGCCGAAATCCAATTTTCACGAATAAGGTCAAGCGTATTGCTTAAACTTTTATTAAATTCTTGCATACGAGCAAAATACAAATCATAGCTCAACACATTTTTAAGAATATCACCGGTAAGCAAAATGCCTGGAGCAAACTTATCTTCAGTTCCATAACCATAAACACCAAGATATGGGCGATTTGTTCCATAGTCACTTCCAAGCGCTATGCCACGACCAAGCGAAAAGGGAAACCAACCCAATTTCATGCTATGAATTGCATCATGCTTTAGGCCAAATGCTGCATTAAAACTATACGACAACCAAGCTTCGCTAATCCATGGCAATGCGCGGCCAGTACTGTGGCTGTGACCACCAGTTTTTACACCAGCAATGTTAACTGTCGATGCATCAACCGTTATCGATCCACGATCTGTATAGTTTTGAGACAATCCCCAAAACCCTTTATGACGCAAACGTAAAAAACATTCTAATGCTTTGTGATCAAATGTCTCTTTGCCATACACATAATCAAAATCAATGTTAACAGTATGCTTAAAATACTCCAATGAATCAGGAAGATGGCGATTTAAAAGACAAGCATTCTTTTTTACATAATGTTCAATCTTGGCAGATCCACCAAATTGTAACTCACTGTCACCTTTTTTAATGCTAAACTTTGACGTATCTTTTGCTGGAGCTTTTTCTTGCAAGCGTTTTGTTTTTTTTGCTTTAGAACTACGCGCTGGAGAATCCTCGAGCAATCGATTAAGATCAGAGACATGAGCACCGGCAAAAAGACCCGCCTGTGCAAATGCTATCACGCCCAAGAGCACTATTGTTTTTGCTCTTTTCATCCTTATCCTTTCAGATAAATAATTAAAATAACATGCGCACAAACAAAATTATACGCATATGACAACACCAATTTTATGCGATCTAAGATCGCGTTCTTTTTGGTTTTTGTCAATGTTTATTTACCCAAAAGGTCAAGTATACGTTACACACTTACTCATGTTCTATAAACCTACCCACGTTCACACAATGATCACACAATAGTGCCACCCGAATCAAATAAACAAAGCAATTCCGCCATTTCTGAACTTTGAACCATATGTTGAGGCAAATGCCCATCATTATCAGCAATATCAAGTGACGCTCCAAACAAAAGTAACAAATATGCCTCATTGTAAAGATCTCCCTGCACAGCATAATGCAAAGCAGTTTTATGATGCGCATCAACAATGTTAGGATTTGCTCCACCAAGCAATAAAACACGCATAAGCAACAGATAATCAAACTTTTTTAAATCATTCGAAATAAAGGGAATCAACTTATAAACCCACATTCCCATGGGTAAGTGAACATCACGACACAACATCACACAATCATCATTTTTTTCATCATTAGACTGTAGCCACCGCAACACAACACAATCATGCAATGGGGTCATGCCTTGGTCCGATTGGGCGTTAACACAAGCTCCTTGCGAAAGTAAAAACCACACCATAGAGCTATCCGCGTGAATGGTTGCACAATGCAAAGGAGTAGCACCACATGAAGCACTTTTAATATCAATCGCAGCACCCGCAGCCAAAAGCAACGATACCGCTTCTTTAGAACCATGCGCAACAGCACTATGCAGCGGAGTAATTCCTCGCGCAGAATACGCAGAACAATCAGCGCCAAAAAAAAGCAATAATCGCATCATATACAAATCTTTTTGTTCAACAGCATAGTGCAAGGGAGTATCGCCACAAGCCAACGCATTAACACTAAGCCCCTTGCCCATACACCATGCACAATAAGGAATATTGCGATATAATGCGGCAATCCCAACCCCATGTTCAACACCATATGCTTTTTCCAAAAGCCACCCCATAATAACACCACGATGATATCGTACAGATTCATAAAAAAAATACGGATCAATTGTCGCTTCATTTACAAAACACTGCGTAATAATTTGTAACTGCCCACCACGAATGGCATTTACAAGAACATAATCATCACAATATCCATTATGATTATACAAAAATTCAAACACCTTAACAGATCCAGCTAAAGCAGCTAAAGCTAAAACCGAAACACCCCAACGCGTAGTATCATGCAATATATATTGACACTTCTTGCATAAAAAATCGAGCGCTGCAAGATCATCGGCAAATACTGCATCTTCAAGCTGCCACGACGGCAACAACAAAAACTCAAAAATAGTGTCTATCGACATTCCCAATGTTTCGCACAACACTTCTAGTAACTCAGCCTTATTCTCACTCCCAAAGCTTCCCAAAGAAAAACGTGCATTATGTGCAATAATAATCGAAAACCCTATCATAAGTCTCCGAATGCATGTGTTAGTCAACTCTTTTCCACTGCCTTGGCGCATAAGCACCACACGCATATCCCGATGTTCTGCAAGCATAGAAATAACAATTTTTACATGGGGAGCACACTGCATAAACCGATCCCCCCAAAAACCTTTTAACAACAGTTCACGATCTAAACAATCAGACAATCGCGGAATTTCGTTAAAAAATCGATCTATAATCCGACAATGCCTTTCAAAGTCACCTGCACAATTATGAATCATATAACCCGATAAAAGCTGCAACAATTCATACGCCAAAGCATCATCGATAATCAGCGCTGCAATATGTTGCACCATTTTTAATGAATCATCTTCACACAAACCCCCACGAGATGAATAAATTCCAGAAAATAATAAATGCATTGATACAAACGAAACAACATCAGCAGGAATTTCTTTTGTTTCATTTATCGTAAATGACATTACCATCGAACGAGCAATATCAGTATTCATTGCACCACAAAATCCAAACATGCGCGCCACTAAAAACAATATCACATAACGATATATTTTCATACACAAACCTCTCAAGATGCAGTAACAAAAAAAGTTTTTCTAATTTACAAAAGTACATGCTAGCAAAAAAACCAAATTGTTTATACGGAATACAATTTTATTTCTCAAAAAAACCTAAACTTTACTTGCACATAAATTAAAATCTATCTGCATATAAATAAGCATAAAGTAAAAAAATAACACACAAAGGCCCCTACCACGGAAAACATTATTTAATTTGATTTATTTATATTTGAAATATAAATACAGACATCAGCTCAATTTTAGCGAAAAACAAAAAAGCTTCTATGGCAAGCAAATACTTGCCATAGAAGCTCCTAATACTATCATCTACCAATAAATTTATACAGGATCGTACAAAACATTTCCCTTTGTACGAAAGGTAGCACCGCCTAACAAAGCAACATTAATATCACCTGCAGCACCCAATGAACTATTTCCTAATCGACAGTAAGAACTCGACGCTGGATTATACGGAGTCGAACCACTTCCCGTTAAGGTCAACTTTTTAACAAAAATCGATGTTGTATTACTCGTCCACTCTCCCCCACATGCAACATACCTACCATCAGGAGAAACAACAGCACCACGAACAAATTCATTACCCGTTCCATTTAAGTCAACGGCCAATACAAACGAAAACGTCGTCCCATCAAACCGATAAACATATAAATCTGGATACTCAATCAACCCATCACATCCAACAAAAATATACTGCCCATCAAGTGACCAAGGACTTGGCATCCCCCAAACACTCGCACAATTAGGAACCGTAACATCATCTATAAATGATAAACTCGATCCATCAAACGAATATATTTCTATTGTTTGACCCACGCCTGTTGATAACACCACGTAGTTGCTGTCTGGGGACCATGAAAGCATATACGTCCCTTTACCAGATGGCAACGATGCAACCTCCGTAATACTTTCATTATAAAATCGATATACAATAAGACTTTTTCCACCTCCAATATTATTTCCACCAATTGCCAAATAATTACCATTTGGAGACCACACTAATTGCCCACCAGTATCAGAAGTTATTGAACTAGAAACAACTTGTACCAATGAAGAACCTGTAAACCGATAAATCCTAAAAATACTTCCACCTGCAGCAAAAATAGCAACATAACGCCCATCAGGCGAAACACGTAATCCTGAATAAATTGCCACACCCAATTCAAATCCATTAAAAGATAATGCAAGTAACTCAGGGCCTGATGGATTGGTTTCACCGCCAGAAAACAAATAACGTCCATCTGGCGACCAATGAAGCGCATGAATAAAATACGTAGAATAATTGTATGAACAAACAGGAATCAGTTGCTCATTCACAAAACGATACACCTGAATCTCATCATTATTTGAAACACCTCCGAAATAAAGAGGAGCTCTTCCTCCTACGGCTAAATAGTTCTGATCGGGAGACCAGGCGAAGGCATACACATTGGTACCATAAGGCTGACTCGTCACTGTCTCAAGTGTATCAAATAAAAAAGAAGCATTGGTTTCGACACTTACTTCATTCTCAATTAAAACAGTTCCCTTTGTTAATGTTAGCCCAGTGAATGTTGTTTTAAGTGAACATCCATTAAAATGTACCTGGGATGTATCATCAGCCAAAACTAATAAATCTCGCCGAGCTATTGCTGGTGCATATGAAAATGTTGTACCTACATCAAAATACAAACAACTTCCAGATGCCACATAACTCGGAGCTGGTGTTCTATACACCAAAGCACTGGTACCCGTAATAACCACATCATTATGAAAAAATAAACTTCCAGAACGTACGTCCCAATCATCCGCTAGCGATACAACAACATTATCAAGCGCTAAACGACACATGGTCGATGACAATGCAATCGCCGGCTTTCCTGGAAATGATCGCTGTGTTTTTATCACCATATTACGCAAGGTAAGCGTTGTTTCATTATCTAAAAATAACTGTGCATGACGATCGATCTCTAAGGTATTTCCCTCACCATCAATAACCATACTTCCACGACAATGAATAACTTTGGATGCAGGAATCGTAAAATCACCTCCAAGATGTAATGTTGAACCAGAGGAGTTTATAATG
>LBTY01000022.1 GCA_000992305.1 candidate division TM6 bacterium GW2011_GWF2_38_10 | reverse complement strand
CCACGCCAATCATACGATTACCACATATAACGTTGCCTATGATTAATCCGGCAAGCGCAACCGCCAAAATGCCAATGCTGCCCGAGATCGAAAAGAAGCCAACATGAATAACAAATAATGCGCCGGCAAGCCCCGTTATCCCGTTAGCAATGGCCAACCCCATAATTTTATACCCCGCAACACGCTTACCAAGCGTTGCAAGAATCTGCGGATTGCTTCCCGTTGCCCGCAGTAAAAAGCCTACTTCTGTTGATAAAAACCAACAAAGAGCAGCCACAACAATACCGCTGATACAACTCAGTACAATAAGATGACTCCACGGCTGCAAGATCACGCTTGATAAACTGTCTAAAAAAGTTGTTTCGCCCGCAAGCGTGATACTCGACCCTGCCAGCTTAAGATTAAGCGAAAACAACCCCGTAGTCACCACAATGCCGCTCATCAAGTTGTTTATTTTAAGCTGAGTATGCAGCAATCCAGTTACCATACCAATTATCACCCCAGCAACAACCGCACCCGCCACGGCCCACACACACGAAACACCTTGCAAAGTGATAACCGCAGCCAGCGCCCCACCCGCCGCAAAACTCCCCTCGGTACTTAAGTCATCAAAAGCGATAATGCGCGAACTCATGGTAACCGCCGCTACCAAAAGTGAATAAATACATCCAAGTTCAAGAATACTCCGCATAATATCACCCAAAAAAATCATCATAACCTCCTATTCTTTCCAAGTAACACGCGATGCCAAACATTCGGGAATCGTTATCCCAAGCTGTTGCGCCGTCGCTTTTTCAACAATAACAGATGATGACGGCGTGGCAGCCCCACCAAGTTCACACGGCTTACGATGGTGGTTGATAAGAGCATCAATAAATTCAGCAGCATGCCGTCCATTATGTTCATAATCCACCCCACCAATTGCAGCCAAAACACCATGCGTCACCAACAGCCCATCACTGATAAACAATGGTTTTTGCGATTTTAATGCCAGCCGCCCCACAAGCCCCATTGCATTGGCTATGGTGTTATCAGTTGGCACCCACAGCGCATCAACCTCTGGCATAATAATCGCCAAAGCCGATGGAAGCTCAGCCTCATTATGTACCCCAACACGAATTGCAAGCGTCCCCGCCGCGCGCAGCGCAGTCTCCATTCTAGTAACCAACGATACTGAATTAACCTCAGCAGGATTATAAAGCATTGCAATACGATGCAAGCTCGGACACATCTGCTGCATCGTTGCAACCGCGCCATTAACGTCCAGCGCATCACTCACACCACAGACATTATGGCAATGCTCCCCCACACCAACCGTTGCAGGATCGGTAACGGCACAAAATACGATAGGCTTATGCTTTTCAACCTGTTGCATCGCTTGAGTAGCTAGCGAACCAATCGTCACCACCGCATGCATACGATCATTACGCGCAAAGCTTTGTGCAATGGTTTGAGCGGTCGCCATTGCCCCTTCGGCATTCTGCTCAATACACGTTACCCTCCCCCCACACCGCCTGCGTAGCTCATCGATACAACCTTGACGCGCTCGATCCAGTGCAGGATGCGATGCTGTTTGCATTATGCCGATTACTAAACCATCGTACGGAGCATGCACCAGCTGTAAACGCACCCATCCGACCACCGCTACTCCAACAACCATACAACCAATAACCATATGACGAATATTCATCATTATCCTTTCAATAACTAGTTTGCTTCAATAAAAAAAGCCCCACACCGTTAATCGAGAGGGGCTCTACATTTTCTATGTAATTAAAAAGCCCCGGTACACATGTACCGGGGCTTGCAATTTATCTATATTTTATTCTTCTATCATTAAAAAACATTCACCGGCACATAAGTATAATAGTAAGAATAATAATAACTGCCGGCTAAAGACAGACGGATAGCTTGAAGAACACTGTTCTCAATGATGGAACCTAAAAATGAGTTTTGAATGTTTTTTATCATTTTTTTCATAGTATTTAAATTATAACAGAAATGTTTTTTTAGGCAACACAAAAAACTCATTTTCAATGATTACTTTTTTTTAGGATGCATTATTAATGATTGATTTTGCGCTAATGCATCATAAAGCCGCAATAAATATTGAGCTTTCCCTTTAGTTTTTTTGGCTATACTTTTCCCACAATTTTTTAATTTGCCTTCCCCATAAAGAGAATATTCAAAATATGCAGAAGTAACTCGCAATTTAAAAATCGATAATACCTCTTTAAATAGAGACTCAAACTCAGAAGACAAGGACTTAACCTTTAATTTTAATGTCAATCCATTCAATTCTGATGCCAATTCTTTAAAGTTAAAATACAACAGTACTCTTTCCCAGTATGAAAGTGCTTTTTCCCACCATGTATCATCTCCCTGTTTATCTTTTGCTCGACGTTCTATTTCTCTTTCAAAATAGGATGGAGATAAACTTAATATATCTATAATTTGATTATACATTTTTTTATTAAAATCATCCTTTTCTAACTGCTCATGCAACATCTTTAATTGATTATTCATGCAAATAACTGCATTAATCTTAAGTTTTAATTCATCTTTCTTTAACTCATCAAAACTCGATTCATCCATATTCTCATCATTCTCATCCTTAAAACCGTGCATTTCATTATTTACAAGAAAATCAAAACATTTTTCTAAACGTTCCTTTTCGCTTGCATCTTTTTTATTAAAAAATATCTCAATCTCCTGAAGAAGAGACATTGAAAAAAGATTTCCAAAACTTACAACTGACACAAAAGACATCAATAAAAATAATGACATTTTTTTCATATTCATACGTTCCTTAAAAAATAACAATACCTTATATATTTTATTACCCCAATTTTATAATCCAAGCACAAATTGTCAAACGGCCCCCCAAAAAATAAGCTTCTTAGTTTGAAACCAACACGCATCTTAATTTCAAATATTATTAAAAAGACAATGCAATAATAATGTTATAATATTTTTTCAATAGACAAAGTTTATTTAAATTTAAGGTTATGTAAGAATTCTAATGTAGCAACACAAAAACACCTTACCACTCTTTGACATTATTTTTTTGTTTTTGTGCTACACGCGCAAATATATCAGAAGTTGTACGTTCTTTGCTTGGCAAATCAACAAAATCAAACGATTGCTCAGATGGGAAGAAGCATTCTTCATGTTGTTTTTGCTCCGGATCTTTAAAATAGAGAAAATTTCTCCAAGTATAATTACCTCTGTTGCGATCATGAGTTAAGCGCCGATGAGGCTGTAAAACCCACGTATTAAGCGTTTGATCAAACCACAAAATCATATACGCATCACAATGAAAAATCTCAGCAACACTCGTAATAGTAACAACAGGATAAAATCCCTTACGCGATAAATCACACAAATTGGTACATTGTTCTAATGGCTTCCAAAAACGCGTATTTCTCGCTTGACTAGAATACTTTACACGACTTAACATACTAATTCCATGTTCAAGATGATCATGCCCCCGCATAACACCATCAACTGAATAAATACCCTCAATCGACAAATCATCAAGATGCTGCATTAATCGCTCCCCGGTAAGCACCCAGTCACACTTACGAGATCCTGCATAAACACCAAGAGTATCGTCTTTTATGTCCGGAATAAACCCATCCCATGTAAATCCAGAAAAATCCGCAGAAACGTCCAATAAGGCATAGGCATCTTCGCATCCATTATCTTGACAAACATAAGCCAGCAACGGGTGAAACTGCCAAAAATCCACTCCATGACTATCACCTGAAGGTCGCAGCGAAACCCCTCCGTGGCAACATAGCATAAAAGAAACAGTTGAGGTAAGTTGATTACGAACACCTATAAAAAGTGCTTGTGGAAGTAATCTAAAAAGGCGCGGGAATAATTCATTACTCATATACTCCTGTATCTGTGTACCACTTTGTTCAAATTTTGATGCCATTTCAGCAGTCAATCCATAGACCTTGTGCAACCCACCACTTTCATGATTCCCTTGCAAAATAATAACCTGATCAGGGTTTTGTAATTTTAACAACAATGCAAGAGCCCATGTTTCAAGACCATAATGCCCGCGATCGGCCAAATCCCCCAAAAAAACAAGATACGTATTGGGCTTAAGCTTCCCTGAAAGAGAAATAAGACTTTTTTGTAACAATGTGTCATATGCCATATAACGCACATTTCGAGCTAACGAATGCACACTGCCATGATAATCCCCCATAACGACAATTGTAGCATCCGGCGCGCAAACCTTGGCATGCACATAAATAGCATTTCCAGATAATAAGTTTTTCGTCACATTTTGCGGCGAGAGCCAACATTCTTTTCGAGTCTCTATTCTTTCTTCATATAAATCGATAGCTGTTGATAACAAATATACCATATCATCAGCATTCAAAATAGCTTCACCACGACGATGCTTATCAAGCTCGAAATCTTCTTTTGTATATTCAGCTCCCGGCGCATGTATCTGCTTAACACCTTCGATATCAAACTGCTCACCTGCAGCATAATTAAATTCACATAAATCGGCAAAAACACGATCACAAAATTGTTGTACACTATCATGCCCATATTCAATAGTACGCCCCATTCCGAACAATCCACCAAACCCTGCTACGATAAATAAAATACCTACAACATAATTATAATAATTCACTCATAATCCTTGTGCGTTAGAACAACAAATAGCTCTTACTCTTTTAAACCATGATTACACTATACAACAAAAATAATACAAGACAAAGAGGCCCAGATGATTTTACCTGGGCCTCTTTGTCTTGTACGCTATAAAACCTATTTTTTAATCAGGCTCATTTTCAATAGCATAATCCAAAACACCAGCGACAACGTCTATTGTTGCGCCCGGCATAATCTGAAGATCAAGCCGCTCATCTATACCATTACCAAAAGCTATTGCTTCTGACAACGATGAACCCTGAGCATTAAACCTGTTGCGGTGATCAAGAATTAAAGAACCACCAGTTAAACGTAAGCCCGTTGCAGTTGAACAAACATCACAACCATTTAAAAAGAGTTTGGATGTTGTATCTTCCATTGCAATTAAATCACGATCCGCAATTGATGGTGCATATGAAAAACAGGTTCCCATATCAAAAAAGAGCATCGAATGTTTAGCAATTGTTGATTGTTTATCTGTTTCGTAGCCGAAGGTATAAGGACCTTTAATCATTACATCCTGTTCAATATTCAAAGTACCAGCCGTAAAGGTATAATCGCTTGAAAGTAATACATCACTATTTTTTACCGTCAATGTTGCATTATCACCGATACAACGAAGATTATTATCTTGTATACCATCAAGTACAACATCATCTATAGTTAAGGTTCCTGGTGATAAGATACCAATCGTACAATAAGAATGTCCTTTTAATGATCCAGCCAATGATAAAACATTGCCAAATCCTTGAACTCTTACATCACCGGCAAATGTCCAATCTCGACGCATACGCTGGCTATTTGCCAATTCAATAACAGTACCATCACCAAATATCACCTGTGCATTTTCACCTAATTGAATGGCTGCATCATCAAAGTCTTTCAAGACCACGTTGGTAAACGTTACCGTTGCATTATCACCAATTCTCAAAAGATTTCCCATATCACGCAAAAACCAAATCGTGTGACCACGACCATCAAACTGACAATCAACATCTATATTCATTTGATGATCTTCATCCAACCAATAATCACCAACCAAATGGTAATCAGGCGTTAATATATCTTCTTCAGGAGCACCAAATAAGGCATTAAACCGGTCAGTAAGCCTATTAATGGCCGTACTATTTATACGGGTGTTGTATGCAGCCGTATTGCTGTTTATGCGATCTCCAAACAATAATGCGTTGCTATTTACTCTAAAGTTGTACAGCAATGCATTGCTGTTAGTACGGAATGTTTGCTCTATCATGCTGCTTAAGTTTCTTGTGTGATATACTAACGCATTACTATTATGACGAACGTTGGTATCAAGTATGACAATAGCATTACTATTGTAACGAATATCTGTCCCAAGATCTTCAGCTGCTGCTAACAATGCATTGCTGTTATAGCGAATGCTTGCTGCCAACGCTTCATGCGCTGCATTATTTGTTGTTTCAAGATTTACTATTGCATTACTATTGTAACGAATATCTGTCCCAAGATCTTCAGCTGCTGCTGCTTGCTGCCAACGCTTCATGCGCTGCATTATTTGTTGCTTCAATATTTACTATTGCATTACTATTGTAACGAATATCTGTTGCAAGATCTTCAGCTGCATATGCAAATGCATTACTATTGAGACGAACATTTGTATCAAGCGTAACTATCGCATTGCTATTATTACGAACGTCAGTATCAAACGCTGCTATTGCATTGCTATTGTTATAAACCAACTCTGTTGGAGCATCTTCAAAACTAATACGGCCAGTCCCATCGTGATACTCCTCTCGAAGATCAATCCCTCCATCGTCGGAAATATATTTAGTAATTGAACGATCCTTCCATCCATAAACTGGAGCATTTAAAACTAACGAAGAATCTTCTTGCAACACTATTGAAGCATTACGATTTGAGAATAAAAAATGTGCATCGGCAGCACGAACACATAATAAAAATACACCACCAATTATTAAAGAGCGAATTAATCTTTTTTCCATAAAAAAACTCCCTTCTTCCTTTCTTATATACACCTAAGCAAAAAAACCATGGTATCTTCTATTAAATAATAACAAAATCATCACTAACCAATTCTCCATTAACTACAACACGCGCCCCACCAAGCACTTTTACATCAACATCATACTCGGGTCCATAAGCCGCAGCTCCAAAGGTAAGCGTACATGGATTTGTGGAAATTATTGTTTTGTCTATGCCATAAATCTCAGCTGATGCATTTGGAGAAAAATTGCCACCAACCGCAATATGCCGTCCTTCGGATGACCATGAAAGAGAATAAATATACGTACCTGCATACAATTTATCCGATAACGCAACATTTTTTGTTAATAATTCCCCATCCCAATCATACACATAAAGTTGCGCAGCAACATCATAACCACCACCTATTGCAATGTGGCGACCATCTTGCGACCAGGCCAAAGCATAAATATAAGATGAACCATATGGATCCCCTGAAGAATCAGAGGCAAGCGCAAGCGTTGAGCCATTCCAATAAAATATATTTATCTCATTGCTCGTACCGCCTACTGCAACATATTGTCCATCGGGGGACCATCCCAAGGCATAGATTTCTCCACCAGAAAAATTCAATATTGATTCTGCAGCTTTTACTAAATTTTGACCATCCCAACGATACATATACACAGGAGATGGAGTAAGACTACCCGCTGATCCTCCAACGGCTAAATATTGTCCATCACTTGACCAAGCAAGACTTTTTATCATACTACCAGCATATGGATCAGCTGCTGAATCAGCAACTTTAATTAAATTAACCCCATCCCAATGATATACAAAAACAGGAGCTGCCACAGAATCCCAGCCACCAACAGCCACAAAACGCCCATCAGGCGACCAGGAGACGGTATATGCATCGGCTGCATATGGCACATTGGACATTGCCACAGGGGTCAAACTACTTCCATCCCAATGATAAACAAGAACTGGAGCATCAACTACATCAATAATTCCAACAACCGCAAGATACTTACCATCGCACGACCATGATAAAGATGTGATAGAAAAAATCGTTGGAAACACAGCATCCGCAACTTTTGCCAACGCACTTCCATCCCAATAATACATGTATACTGATGCATCCCCACCAGTAGCCAACCCTCCAACTGCAACATACCGACCACATGGAGACCACGCTAAAGAACTAATACGCTCAGTCTCATAATGATTTCCCGTTGAATCTCCTAAAAAAGATAACCCTACAGCATCTTGGCTACGCGTATCAATCATTACCTGATTATCTAATAACACTTGTCCGCTCGTCACTTTCATACCAACATGTGATGCTTTAAAATCAGCACCATTAAAAACAAGCGTTGCCGTTTTATTCATCAATTTAATACGCTCCAACGGTGATCCATCATAAGCAAATCCAGTATAATCACCCCATGTTGTAGGACAATATGAAAAGGTAGTATTGTGATCAAAGTACAGTGTTGCATGATTATCAACAAAACTCATTGCTGGAGAGGAATATACAAAACTCGATGTTCCTGAAACAGTCACATCGTTATGAACAAAAAGTTGCCCACGCGAAAAATAAAAATCATCCGCAAGTGCAAGTGCTACATTATCAAGCGCAAGTTTACACGTTGTTGTAGAACATTGAATACTTGGCAAGCCAGGAAAACTTCGTTTGTTTTTTATGATTGCATTACGAATGGTTAATGTTACACCGGCATCAAGAAGTAATTGGGCATTACTATCTAAACTAACCGTATTTCCCGCAGCATCTATAATAAGATCACTGCGTATATGTAATTTTTTTTCAGCAGCAAGCGATAAATCCCCGCCCAACCACAAAACATTACCGTTACCCTCGATAACACCACCACTTGTTAAGGTGGTATTACTTTCTAAATAAAGATTACCAATCAAAGAAATTGAATTAGTTTCATGTAGATCAAATCCCCTATCCACAGGAATACAGATATCTAATGCTACACCTGTAGGATAGGTCGTTGCAGTTGCAGGATTTTTTTCTTGTACAACAGAAAAACCATCAGCTAACCGCACAAAACCGGTTGCATCATCTCCATCGCGAAAAACATAGCGATCTGTTATAAAGGCAATATTTGTCGTACCATCAAGACTTGTTGCAGCTAAACGTAAGCCAAACAACAAAAATATCATGAGCGCAGAACAAGATAAGTACTTTATCTTTTGCATCTCCTTACTCCTTCCTCGTAAAAAAACTACTCCACAAAACTCCTAAGCGCTTATTATTCTGTATTTTAATGAACGAGCACGATGTGTGCAGGAAAAAAAATTCTCTTTATCATGCATATGTTCGTAATTGTTTGCCAACGACTCTAGATTAAAATGGACATCTTCTTATCGTCAATATATTAGATTAAATTTAAATTGTGCACAAAACAATATCTTTATTTTATAAAAACACTATAAATCACATGCACGCTTTGTCGCAAAAGAAAAAACAATAGTTAAAAAGCATGTTTTTTCTCTTGACAGAGTCCGTTGTGCCTGGTACCATCTTGCAAGATAAATAAATGAAAAAAAGGTCCCTAAATGAACAATGCTGAAAAAGTATTGTTCGCCCCCCCAACCCTCCAACTTGTCCTAAGTTGGAGGGATTAATTTTTTATGGGTTAACAGAAATAACTAACCCAACGGGTCCCTCCACCACCTGAACACCATTTGAAAAAACTGAACGAACGGCATAAAACAATGCCTGATTATAAGATCTAGGAACAAAAAGCGTTGTTGCCTTTATTGGTTCTTTGTTATAGGGCTTCTTAGGAATTATGCGCGGACAAACAAGTGGATACACATTATAGCCACACCACACATAATCATTAACCATCGTTCTATCTATCGGCAACCAAGAAACGCGATCCCCTTTCTGCGTTTTTACCGCCTCTCCCCCCCTAACCACTGGAAATAATAATGTTGACGGCTTGCGAACAGGGACATCAAAGTTAAAAATATTTTTTTGCTTGCGCCCACATCCACAAACCGTAACACAAAAACAAATTAATAAAACAATTATCTTATTATTACACATCATACGTTATAAATTACCATAAAAACTCATCTTGTTTAAAAACAACGATCAAGCGGCCGTATAAACAAGTGCAAATTCCTCTGCCGCCTTTTTAAGGATATCACCACATGCAGCATCAAGCACAGCTTTTTCTGCTATTGCTTGATATGCCTCTTGATGCGTGCCACGGACATAAGAAGCAAACGTTACAACATAGTCTTTTATTACATCATACGCCAATTTATCCAGGAAATTTTCCTTGAG
Source organism: candidate division TM6 bacterium GW2011_GWF2_38_10 (assembly GCA_000992305.1). Lineage (GTDB taxonomy): Bacteria > Babelota > Babeliae > Babelales > RVW-14 > GWF2-38-10. Next base: position 9,411 of record LBTY01000022.1, on the reverse strand, counting down.
TAAAAACAGAAATAATGTTTGATCAATAAAAGAATATGTTTCATTTTCAGCCTGCTTGAGAATCTCAACAGCCCTGCGACCTCGGTCCAGCGCACGTTGACTCGCCTTATCAAGCTCTGAACCAAATTGCGCAAATGCAAGTAATTCATTGTATTGAGCAAGCTCAAGTTTTAAAGAACTTGAAACTGAACGAATCGCCTTTGTTTGTGCCGCCCCACCAACACGCGAAACTGACAGTCCAACATTAACCGCAGGTCGAATGCCACTATTAAATAAATTGGTATCTAAAAAAATTTGCCCATCAGTAATCGAAATCAAATTGGTTGGAATATACGCCGAAATATCATCACCCTGCGTTTGTACAATCGGAATCGCCGTTAACGAACCACCACCATGTGCTTTAGATAATTTTCCAGAACGTTCCAGCAAACGAGAGTGTATATAAAAAATATCCCCAGGATAGGCCTCGCGCCCCGGTGGCCTACGCAGTAATAATGAAAGTTCTCGATATGCAATGGCATGCTTACTCAAATCATCATAAATAATTAAAACAGATCGCCCCTTGCCCATAAAATATTCACCAATTGCACACCCTGCATATGGTGCAATAAATTGGTTTAATGATGTTTCTTTTGCATCTGCATCAACAACTATCGTATAGTCCATAGCACCGTACTGCTCAAGCAAATGTATAATGCGCGCGGTATTAGCTTGCTTGTGACCAATCGAAACATAAATACAAATAACATCCTTATTTTTTTGATGCAAAATCGTATCTAAAACAATTGTCGTCTTTCCTGTGCTACGATTACCAATCAATAACTCACGCTGCCCCTTACCAATTGGAATTAAACTATCAATAACGGTAAACCCAGTCTCAAGTGATTCATTAATAGGACTACGATCAATAATACCTGCGACAGGATGCTCAATCGGCATAAAATGATCTGTTTCTATTGGCCCCAGCGCATCAATTGGCTTGCCCATAGCATTAACAACACGCCCCAACATTTTATCATCTGCCGGCACACTAAACACACTGCCACTACGCCGAGCAATATCTTGCTCGGTTACTGACGACGCACCCTCAAAAAGGGCAACTGATACAAAATCTTCGTCAATATCAAGCACCATTCCCTTGGCACCTTTTTCAAAGGTAATAACTTCACCAAAGGCGGCATTGGTCAATCCATAAATTTTACAAATCCCATCCCCAGTTTTTATCACCGTCCCAATCTCTTCAAGCTTATCATGAGGAACCTGACTCAATGATTGCTCTAAAATCGAAACTAAATCCGTATCTCGCTCTATCATAATTGCACCCGCTGTAACGCTTCCAATTTTACACATCGCAACTGCTTTCGCACCGATCGCTCCCACATGTGAGTTGCGCTTTTAACTCTTACTCCACAAATAAGTGACCTGTTAACATCCCATGCAACAATCTGCGCCTGAGCGATGTGCCGTCGAACAAAATCACTCATCTCATTCTGCTCAGCCAAACTCAAATTATGCGAAGAACTCACCACAAAAGGCATAATATTCTCAGCCCGCCCAAAAGCTTCGTCTATTTTTTTTAAGATAGATCCAACTAATTCAATTCTTCGATGCTCAATTAAAACTTTTACAAGATGTAAAAAAATATTCGGCAACCCAAGATGAGCAAACATCGTTTTAAACAAGGCTATTTTTTCCTCGCGCATAACCGTCGATAACATTAAAAATGCTTTGATATGTTTATTATGCGATAAAAAAGCATAACACGTTTGCAACTGCTTAATAATGTCACGCGTAAGATCTTTTTTATAGAGCTTAAAAAAAGCAATCGCATACTTTGCAGTAAGCGATTCGTAAGACTCCAACATAAGCCTCCTTTTGGGTTATAGCATTGAATCGGAAGCTAAAGCTTGAATGCACGACTGTAATTTTTTCTTGCCAGCATCACCATTATAACGTAGTGCAAGCTCATGTTCAACGTTTGCAAAAACCTCTGGAATAACAACCTGAGCATCTTTTGCACGTTGCAAACACAAACTTTGCTGCTTTCGCTTTACATTAACAAGCTCTTGTACTCGTACTGCGTGCGCAATGCGCTCCTGATGATCTGCCACAAGAACATTGTGCCACTGCTGTATTTTTTTCTCAAGCCCAACCAGCGTTCTTGACTGCTGACTCATCTGGTTCTCTAAACGATGCTGCGTTGAGGTTAACAATTTTTCTTTTTCGAGCAATTCCATATGCTGCTTGCGTTCGGATTCAACTTCCTGCTGTAAATAAGGTATCCCATAGGAACAAATCATTTGTTTTACCTTATAAGCAAGCAATCCAAACAAAACAAATCGGAATATGATGGTATAAAGATCAAAAACCATGAGTAACCTTTTCTAACAAAAAAGCTTTAACCTTTGCAGCAAGCTCTGCTCGCTGTTTCTCACTACGTTGATACTCAAATGCAGCAAGTTGATCATGATCATAATTCGTATCAACCCGATACAATTGGCACATTTGCTGGCGAAACACCTGTAATTTCTGACTTTTTTGTTCTTGTAACACAAGAAGCTTGGCATCTTTTGCCTGTAAAGATTTTAACAAAAGATCTCGAGCCGCCTCTTTTTGCTTTATCCGTTCAATAACCGGTATACATAAAATATGTTTCAAAAAGTAATAAGTAATTCCAAAATTTACCATTTGAACAAAAACGGTAGCATTAATATTCATAATAACGCCCCATCATAACAATCGTTATTATGACTTTAAAAATAGCAGTACCAATGCAACAACTAAAGCATAAATTGCTGTAGATTCAACAAAGGCAAGTGCCATAATCATAGTATTTCTAATTTGACCAGCAAACTCAGGTTTATTACCAATGCTCTCGCACGCTTTTGCCCCAATCATCCCCTGTCCGAGCGATGGACCAATCGTTCCAATTCCCATACAAAGTCCCGCCGCAACATATGCAGCAATTTGAGCCCATGCAACATCTGCCATGATAATCCTTTTCACAAAAAAAGAACGTACGACTAAACACCTACCGAGCACAACGCTCGACCCTCAGTATATTCTTTTTTTACCAGAATTAAATAGCTTTTAACAAGAAAACCTAAAATTCACCCAACATACGGTATTTTAAAATAAAAATAATTGTAGTCTAAAATGATAAAAAACGAGTAAAAGTTGACAGAAGGGCACTTTGTATATTATAACTTTGTTCATGTTCGTTGACGTTTTTCGCTTGTGGTCTTACGAAATAGTAATCAGTTAATCGCTCTTTGCTAAACAAATTCAACCACCTCATTATTCCGGTACAAGATGCAAAAAGAACATGAGGCTGCAGAGAGAAACAAGAGAGATTTTTATGATACATGTGGCAAAAGCCAAACCAGCGTTACGTTCTTTTATATTTTTTTTAGGCATATGCTGTCTTTTATGTTCAACCAAGCTCCATGGCCAAAATTTTGATGATTTTTCAGATTTTGATATAAGTCTTGATGACATTATGGCATACGAAGAAACAATGCCCACCAAAACACTCCCTAAGGAAGAGCAAAATTTTATAAATGCAATGACAGCTGCCGAAATAGTCGCAGCTGATTCTCTATGGTCAAATACCAAAGCCCCTGCAGGACGCGATATTTTATATCTTTTACCCTATAAAATCTCAGCGCTTGAACGTGGCGGTATCGCCTGGAATCTTTTTTTTAATATGACAAATGATATGAATGTTGGTGCACGCAATTTAATTAATAAAGACGCCATTAACCTTGATGACCTTGCCGCATTTTTACCCGCATTGCCCACAGGAACACTCAACAAAGATTTAGGCGAACCTGAACTTGCAAGTCTTTTGGCACTTTTTAGCAACATAACCCTACAAGAAAGAAAACTTGGAGGCATGATTCAATGTGGCTTTTCTAAAGGGCCCTTTATGTTTCAATTGCAAACATCACTCCATATGGCTGAACGTAACTTCTGGCTAAGCCCCCAAGAACGTGCCCGCATTAGCGCTATCCTTAAAAATGACTCTGGTAATTTTAATGAAGATGAGCTTATCAGATTTCGCTATGGAGCAGGTGACACACGTATTAAAATAGGACTTAATACACTCAATAAAACGAATTTTCAAATTGATGTTGGTTTTGAGTCAATTATTCCAACGAGTAAATTTACTTATTCTGGACATTACAAAACACTCAAAAACAAAGAAATTGTAAGCATTGAATCCCTGGGGGATAATTTTTTCAATGTTTTACGCGGCGTTCGCGATTATCTCATAAACCCTCGCATGGGCAATAATGGACATTTTGGACTTGGCTTTTACCTTGAAACTAAAGCCCATATCTTCAAAGGACTTGCCGATGTCTGGACGCGTTTTTCATACGACAAACTCCTCCCCGGCGAAGAAGATCGTCTTTTAATGTATAAAAAAACGGCACACTCACAAGGTTTATTGGATTATTACAACGAAAATATTAATGGAAATCCTAACCCTAAAGCTGAACTCTTAGAATTTTATAAAAAAAGCTCAAGCTTTATCACACAATACCTCTTCCCATCGTCTTTTTTAACAACCGTTTATCCTGGCGGAGTTTTTAATGCTGTTTTAGCCCTCAGCACTGATATTTATAAAACAAAGTGGTCGCTCGGCTATGATTTTTACTTACAACAAGAAGAACATATAAAAAAATTGCACAATACCAACACAACACTCGATGAATTACGCCTTGAAGATGCACAATCACCGCGTGCTTACCAACATAAATTTTTTATCGAAAGTCTTTATATAAAATCATTTAAACGTTGTAACATGGGATTTGGTATCGGTGGCGATACCACGCTCAGCAGCAATGGCATAGGCAAAGATTGGACAGCATATCTCAAAGTAACAGCTTCATTTTAAAACAAATATAACCCTGAAAATAAAGGATTTATTATGAAAAAAACAATAACATTTTGTACCTGTATTCGTGCAAGTTTACTCGCAGCGTGCACACTCAGTGCAGCACCGATTCTTAAGGCCTCGCTTGCACAACCCTTTGCAGCAAAAAAACTCACTTGCCCACAAGTACGTCTTTTAAACATGGTTCTTGAAGAAAATCCAATTGCCATTGTTCGTACAAAAATGTCATGTGCTCGAGCCGCAAAAGCGATTCAAATGATTAATGATTTAGAAAAAACTGCGGGCAAATCCGCCGCTCTATTTGCAAACACCCAAGAAGAACAAGCATTTATCAATGGACACCTTAAGCTTATGCTCGAACCTGTGCGTCAATTTTTGGATCTTGTTCGCGAGCATAAATCAATTGTCAAACCGGTTATTACAGAAAGTCTCGCCATTGCAAGCAACGAGACGCAAAAATCTTGGCTTTTAAAATTTATTGAAACACAAGATGATGTGCATGTTTTTTTTGATAAAAACATAACAACCACACCAAGCCTTAAACAAGCATGCTCAGAATTTATAACCGTTTTTGGTGACATTACCGAAAGCCTTTCTGAAAAAGCAAAAAGTAAATGCGACGCACTCCTTGCAAAATTACAACAAAAAAAATAATCGAAAGATACACTTGTGGCGGCAGAAATCATAGAACTTGTAGGAACCGTCGATCGCGTTGTTTTTAAAAGCCCAGAAAATGGATACAGTGTTATATCACTCAAAGTCAGTGTAAGCGAAGCCGTTATGGCTCGCGGATACTTACCAGAGCTCCATCCTGGAACCAATGTAGTCCTTAAAGGCAGCTGGAATTTCCATGCGAAATTTGGCCGTCAATTTGAAACAACCGACTGCCAAACAACCCTTCCTGCTAGCGCCGCTGGTATACAAAAATATTTAGCGTCGGGGCTGGTTAAAGGAATCGGCCCCAAATTTGCAGAACGCCTTGTTGATCACTTTAAAGAAAAAACACTTGATATCATTGACCAACAACCTCAGCGACTTTTTGAAGTTTCTGGCATTGGCCCCAAAAAAGTTGAAGCAATCATTGCCGCATGGAATGATCAAAAAGAAATCGCCCGCGTTATGCTTTTTTTAAAATCAAAAGATGTTTCAACCGCCTTTGCAGTTAAAATTTACAAGGCCTATGGCAATAGTGCACTTGAAAAAATGGAAGAAAACCCCTACCGCCTCGTTGACGATATTTGGGGCGTAGGATTTAAAACCGCAGACCAAATAGCCCTAAAACTCGGCCTTGCACATGATGCGCCGGCGCGCATTAAGGCTGCCATTCAATTTGTACTTTCAGATATCAGCAATGAAGGGCATTTGTACATTGAAGTCAATGAAGCAAAAAAACGTGTTACCACGCTTCTTTCGATTGACGAACAAACGGCCCCAGAATTATTAAAAATAGCGCTCACTGATTTATACCAACAAGAAAAAGTAAAATTACTCACCCACGAAGAACAACACTACCTCACCCTCCCTCAATTTTACTACTCAGAAAAAGGAATAGCCAACCGCTTAAACCTTATAAAAGCACGCCCAGATGATCCAAATCGTTTTAATCTTGATGTTATTTACAAAAGCCTTCAAAAACCAGATGCTAAAGGCATAGAGCTCAATGAACAGCAACAGAAAGGCATACTTGCATGCCTACAAGAGAAAGTTGCCATTATAACGGGCGGCCCCGGCACAGGTAAAACAACGCTCATTCGACGTCTGCTTGAAACACTTGAAGAAAATCGCATTCGCTTTAGACTAGCCGCTCCAACAGGACGTGCTGCAAAGCGCATGTTTGAAAGCACTGGACGCAGCACCGAAACCCTCCACCGCCTTCTTGAGTTTACTCCAGCAAAAATGGGCTTTGAAAAAAATGAACACAATGCCCTTGACCTTGACTATCTCATTATTGATGAAGCTTCAATGATTGATGTTTTTTTAATGCATGCAATTGTTAAAGCACTCAAGGCCGATGCGCACTTGGTACTCATTGGCGATACTGATCAATTACCGTCCGTTGGCGCTGGAAACATTTTACATGATCTTATAGACTCACAAACGATCCACGTTGTACGACTTACCGAAATTTTTAGGCAAGCACAAGATAGCATGATTATCGTTAATGCCCACCGCGTTAACCAAGGTGAATTTCCCCAATCCCCACAACCTGGGGGAAAAAAAGATTTTGCTTTTTTAAAACGCCAAGAACCCGAAGAACTCTATCCGCTGCTTAAAGAGCTTTATACAAGTAGATTACGCGCCGGGGGTTTTTCACCCGAAGACGCGGTAGTTCTTGTTCCCATGAACCGCGGAACAGTAGGAACCATTCGATTAAACCAAGAACTCCAAATGATTCTCAACCCCTGCACTGATGAAAAAAATCAAATTATGCGATTTGGACAAGCCTATCGCATGGGAGATCGTGTTATGCAAATCCGCAATAACTACGACAAATTTGTTTTTAACGGCGATATGGGAAAAATTATTGACGTTGATCATGCTGAACAAAAAGTTATGGTCACCTTTGGTGATCGTGATCTAGAATACGACTTTGCCGAGCTGAACGAACTTGTCCTTTCGTATGCTGTTTCTATTCACAAAAGCCAAGGGTCTGAATTTCCTGTAGTTATTATTCCGCTTTTTATGCAACACTTTATTTTGTTACAAAGAAATTTAATTTACACAGCGATTACAAGAGCAAAAAAAATGTGTATCCTCATAGGGCAACCCAAAGCCATTGCTATGGGAATAAAAAATGATAAAGGTGTTGAACGAACAACTTTTTTACAAAAATTTTTAACAGGAACTTTAGAAGCTCGATAATGGAGTAATCGTGGACGCAGTCAATAATAAACCATTAACAGAATGTTCTTTTATCATCATGGGCGGAACAGGCGATTTAAGTAAGCGCAAACTTATTCCGGCCATTTACAACCTTATAGCACAACAACAACTTACAACATTTTCTGTGTTACTCGTTGCATTTTCTGCAACCTCCGCTGCCGAAATTCTTGAGCAGGCTCGACCATTTATAAGCGCTCTTGATCCTATAATTTGGGAAAAATTGTGCGCCGCCACTTATTACCACCAAATGGATTTTTATAATGAAGTGTGCTATCCACTATTACAAAGTAGTCTTATCGACATCGAAAAAAAACATGAGCTCAAAGGTAATCGTATTTTCTACCTTGCAACCATGCCGCAACACTTTGAAACGATAACCAAATTCTTTGCACATCATGGCATTGTAAGCAATGACCCAGGATGTCATCTTGCTGGCCAAGAGCCATGGGCACGCGTTGTTTATGAAAAACCATTTGGCTATGATCTTGCATCTGCAAAAGCGTTAAATAAAAGTATCACACGTGCATTTTGTGAACGTTGTGTTTTTCGTATTGACCATTATCTGGGCAAAGAACTTGTTGGCAATATTGCGCTCACGCGATTTACCAATCGCATTTTTGAACCGCTATGGAATCATAAACACATAGAGTCGGTACACATCACCTTAAGCGAAACACTTGGCGTTGAAGGCCGCGGTGCTTTTTATGATACCTCAGGAGCATTAAAAGATAATGTCCAAAGCCACATGCTTCAAATTCTTGCACTTGTTGCCATGGAAGCGCCAGCATACCTTTCGGCTGAGTACATCCGAGCAGCTAAAGCAGCAGTATTAAAACGCGTTGTCGTTGAAAATGTTACCTTAGGGCAATATGATGGGTATCTTCAAGAAAAAAACGTAGATCCAAGATCCACCACCGAAACCTATGCCGCACTGTGCCTTAAAATAAAAAATCGCCGCTGGCAAGGCGTTCCATTTTATGTAACAACTGGAAAAAAATTAGACAAAAAGGAAACGAGTGTGGTTATTACCTTTAAACCTGCAAAATGTTTACTTAATATCTGCCCCGTTACCACCAACACCCTCACCATCAACATTGCGCCCAATGAAGGTTTATTCTTAGACCTTCACATCAAAACCCCTGGAACCAACAATCACGTTCAACCAATATCCATGGAATTTTGCCACAGCTGTTTATTTGGACCAAATACCCCGCAAGCATATGAAGTTCTTCTTGTTGATGTTATTAATGGTGACCAATCTGCCTTTTTGCGTGCAGATGAAATAGAATTAGCATGGAAAATAATTGCTCAAGCACAAACATTTATAACCCCTTTACAAACATATGCACCAGGAAGTACTGGCCCAAAATCATGAATTCATAAACATCGCAACCCCAACAACGCATGCCCCCAATAATAGACCTCTTGCATAACCTATAAAAACAGTTATTGTTGACTTTTGTGATTTTATATAAAAAATGGATGGATCCTCGGGTTGCGGTCCTAACGTCCCGCCCCCAAGGATGACACTCTGCAAAACGGTTGTCATTCTCGGCTTTGGCCGTTAGGCCTCTTGACCGAGAATCCATTTCTTAAGTAAATATTATCATGTTAAAAATTAGTTACGT
>LBTY01000021.1 GCA_000992305.1 candidate division TM6 bacterium GW2011_GWF2_38_10 | reverse complement strand
CAAGAGTCGGCGCAAACACCATTATTGCAAGCACCCATACAAGAAATCAGTGATCCTTTTTATCAACCACTCACCTTTACCAAACTGGCTGACAACCGCCAAGAAGTCCTACTCAATGCAAGTCTGCCACTGGCTGGAGAACTTTCACTTATCGGCAATCAAATTTTTGATGGGCTTACTCTTTTTTTTAACAAAGTGCGCCAAGAAGATTTACAAGGAAAATATGTTATTAACCTCTCCGCACTTGATGATCAAGGATCGGGATCACGAACAAAAAATAATGCAAAAAAACTACAATCGCGCGCTCCACTTTTTACCAGTTTTTTTGGAGCAAATAGCATGCATGCCGTTGCAAAACTCATTAAACAAAAAAAAATTGCAATGTTTTTCCCCATTGAAAGTGCAAGCGATTATCGACAACAAGCATTTGATAATATTATCTTTTTTCGCCCCCCTATCAACAAAGAACTTGATGCACTCATACAATACTGTATTCAACAACTAAAACGTAAAATCGCTATTTTTTATGAAGCCAGCTCCTGGGGAGAAGAAGGATTACAACACATCAAAAAAACACTTGAAAAAAATGATGCCATCACCCTCGTAGCACACGGCTCATATCAACCACGAACCGTCAACATTGCATCGGCAGTTCATACCATTGTTAAAAGCGATCCTGACGCAATTATTTGTATCGCACAAGCACGTCCCGCCTATAATTTCATCCGCCAAGTAGTTAACAAAGGACTTCATAAAACATTATTTTTGGGCCTATCAGAGCTCATATCCCTGCAATCAACCCTAAAAAAATCACGCGGGCTTACCGTTATCACATCATCAGTAACTCCAAACCCATCCACAAGCACCCTGCCCATTGTTGAAGAATATCGCAACGATATGAAAAAATTTTTCCCCAATAAACCGTTACTTCCTTTTTCACTGGAAGGATACATTAACGCAATGCTTTTTTATGCCGCCCTCAACTATACACCAGCACCCCAAAGCCCTCAAGCACTTATAAAAACACTTGAATCATTTAACTCATTTAACTTTAAAGGACTTGATTTAACCTACAACACAACAACAAGATCGCTTTCATCAAAAGTATGGATTAACACTGGCACAAAAAAATGGATTGAAGCACAACCCCTTTCATAGAATAGCAGGATATTATGCCAATAAAAAAAATGACTCCCCCCAAAAAAAATGTTTTTCTTGATATCGATACTGCCTACAGCAAAGGCCTTATTATTGTTTGCATGGCGGCAGCATTACTCATTATTTTTGGCCTTGCATTTAATCGGGTAAAAATAGAAGATCCGCGCCCTGAACTTACCCATATTACCTCCATTACCATTAGAGAACTTGGAGCTTTTACGGTTAAAGTTGAAGCTGGAATGTTTATAAAAAACTTTCCAAGTTTTGATGTTGCAAAAAATAAATTTATCATCGATTCCGTTGTATGGTTTGAATACAATGCCGACGAAGTAATGCCCGAAACAATTGATCACTTCACCATCGATCGCGGAAGTATTCTCAGTAAAAGCCCAGCAGATATTCGTATTACCGGTAATAGGATTTTTGCAAAATATAATGTTATTTTTAGTGTCAGCTGTGACTTGTATTATCGGCGATTTCCCTTTAATGACCATCGCTTAGTTATCCTTCTTGCCAACAACAATGTAACGCCCGAAGAAATGTACTACACCACCGATAAAACTGCTTTTCAGATTGCGCCCAATATTTTTCCCACTGACTGGACATTGTTTGGCCTTGATGTCGATGCTGGATACCAAGAGCTTAAACTCGACCCTCAAGATGCATCCAAAAAAATTCAAAACCCCAAAGCATTATTTATTATTAACATCGTAAAAGCAAGCACACGCAAACTGTTGCTTATTTTCCTTCCTATTTTTTCAGCAGTTTTTTTCTCCCTATTTTCGTTTACCCTCAATATTGCCAATGTAGTCGGAAAAACAAGTTTAGCACTTTCTGCAGTAACCGCGCTGTTGGGATATCGATTCGTTCTTGAACAAATGATCCCCAACGTTGGTTACTTCACAACAACCGACGAAGTGTACCTCTTTTTACTCATCATGGCATTTATTATTTTCATTTTTCAATTATTCATAACACGCAAATTTATGGTGCGAAGTGAAGAAGAAAAAAAAGCACTTAAGGGCAAACTTGACCCACTTGAAATAACCAACCGCAATGGCTTTTTATTGCTCTCACTGTTGTTTATTACTACTTGTGCCTACTTACTTTTAAAATAAGGAACATCAATGAAAAAAAAGACATCAAAAAAAAATACTTCTTTTATAAAAAAGCTCACACCGCAACAATTTAAAAAAATTGGATTATCAGTTGCGAGTATAGTTGTTACTTTTATGCTTGTACTCTACTTCATGCCTCGACCTTTATACCGCGAAGGCTTTGTTAATCTTGCTGAACTCAAGGCATACGCAGAGCAATATCCCGAAATCGTCCCCATGAGCAACGATAACACACTTCGTCCAGAATTTGATCAACACTATGCACAATTTAAACCGACACTCAGTTTTGTTCTTAAAGAAAAATTGCACTACCTTGGTACATTTTTTAAAATCACTAAGCGCCCCGTTTTTTCTCCAAGTTTTTTTCAGCATGTAATTACCACGCTTACCAAAGAACGCAAAAGCAAAGGGTTTTACAGCACCGAAAGCATTATTTGCAGAGTTAAAGCAACCCCCGCAACAAAATGTATCATTTGGGGTAATATTCAAGCATCGTATCATTCTCTGGTGCGTAGTTTTGAACAACTTAAAACACTCGGAATTATTGATGAAACATTAAAATTCATTCAACCCGATACCTATGCTTTTTTTACCGGTAACGTTGTAAGTCGCTCAAATTATTCCATGGAAACCATGGCGGCAGTTGCACGATTTACTCAAATAAATCCCGACCGCGCATTTTACCTTCAAGGAAATCATGAACGCGACAATTACTGGCAAGAACACACCCTCAAAACAGAATTACAAATCCGTGCGGGCCACCTTTCACAACAACCGATACCACTTGAAAAAGAAGTAAATGATTTCTTTTCAACCTTGCCAGAAGCCGCGTATATTTCGCTGCCTGAAGATCCTTACGAATGCATCCGCATTTCATATGCCCCACGCGCCGGCAAAACAAGTCGCCCCGTTTTAAATGAACAAAACTATGCAACATTTTTAACCGATCCCGCAGCCCCAACGGTTTCATACAAAATCGTCAAACAAGGCGAACAAGAAACTCCCCCGACACAACCTATCAAAATTCGTGTTATTTTTAGAGATGAAAAAAAACGTGAAAGTTATCAACCTATGGAAGGTTTACGCTTTTTGGCACCCGATATTGACTCGGTTGCCTGGAATATTCTTTCATGCCCAAACTATGTTTACCAACGAGCAATAAAATTTAAACACGATGCGTTTGTAATCCTAGAAGCAAACGCTGATATTAATAATTGGAAACTTACTCTTTATTCACGTGATGTAACAACCCAAGAACCATTCAAGGCAACCCCGTACAATCTACTTTCGGGCGTTAATCTACTCACCAATAAACAACTTGAAGTAGACGCCCCTAAAAAAACACCCAAAAGTAAAGAAGATAAAAAAGTAAAAGCGCCCCGCTCGCTAATTCCAACCAACGAAAACACACCCATAATCCCACCGCCAGCAACAACACCACCCAGCAATATACAAACACACCCTGCTCCCGCAACCACCCCCCTACTGCCACCCCCACCACACCCCATCCAGCAAGCAGCCCCTCTGGAACAACCCAACCCGGTACCAGCCACTGCACCAACACCCCATGAACAAAAAGTGCACGAGCTTTCACAAGAAATTGAAAAAAAACACATTGGCAACAAGTTAGTAAAAACGCTCGAAACAATTAACGCAACCATGCTTAAAGTAACCTCAACCCTCGAGCGCATAGAAAATCACATGATTCAAAAAAAGGAGAATAAATGAAACAATCGCAACGCTTGCTGATAAGCGGCTTACTCACCCCATTAGCACTTATCAGCTATCATCCCCTGCAAGCACAAAAAAAGACACCAAAACAACCACCAGCAAAATATACCTCTTTTTTCAGCCTTGCGGGAAATGATGCACACCTTAAACTTAACGGACGCCTTAAAGATGATTTTATGTTCTTCAACAACGCTCAAACCTTACGCAACGATTATAGCGATCAGCGTAATCTTGTGCGCCACCGCTTGGATATCAATGCCGAACTAGAACAGGGAAGAAAAAAATATGGCTCCCCGGCAACCGAAGCACAATTTAAATTAACCAATTACGTGTACTGGCAAAAACACAATAACTATACACCATTTATGCGCCAAAACCTACGCACGAGCGATTTTGATCAAACCATTGTTGCCGAAAACGTAACAGCTAAAACGCTCATGCCGCTTATTTTTGTTGAACAAGCGTGGTTTAAATTGCATTTGGATAAATGCATCAACTCGCTCAAAAAATATCCAACTTTTCTCCAAGTGGGATATTTTAAATACATGGTCGGCCGCGGCGTATCGCTTGGGTACCATGACGATCTTGCGGTTGATTATTTAGGATGGCCAGGTGAAGATCGCCACACGCGCTATCCCCACATGCCGCCCGGCGTATTGCTCCGCATGGAACTTGCCAAAAATCTTTCGGTCGATGCCTACTGGATGAAATGGACCAGCGTAGGAACTGACCTTGAAGACACCCTTGCTCCAGCACGCGCACAATTTCTTAATACAGGCCCCGCGCGCGGCGTCAATAAAGATCGTAGCAACTATGTTCTCAAACTTGACTACACCCCAGAATACAACGATTTTGGCAAACTCCACCTGCAACCCTATGTGGTTCATACCCGCGCCCCAGAACAATCAATCGAATTTGAAGCAGACGCTAGCGCGCATCTAACCACACTTGGCGCCATGATCGATTGTAAACGAGGCAACTTCCATGTTAACGTAGAACTCGCCGGCCAATTTGGGCACCAAACCCTCCACCCCATAGATCGCAACATCAAAGAACTTAAAAATGGCTCCGCAACATTCAGTCACATTGTGTATGAGGCATCAAATGGCACCGTCCATGTTCCCGTGCGTGATCTAAACATAAGTAAAAACGCAATATTCAACCCTGGAGACGATGATCTTTCCTATCTTGTTAACATGCCTCACAACCGCACGCTTTCTATGCAGGGACAAGCAATTAAAATAGCTAATGGTACAGCGCTACTAAAAATATTACCAAACAGTGGAACAAGTAGTGGCGGAACTCATTACATCTACAACGCCAACAGCTTTGGCAATGCACGTTTTCGCCCTGGGTATCGCTTAAACTACCAAGGCTTTATGGCACTTGCTGATATAAGTTACACCCCACAAACCATCCCTTACAAATTCACCGGTGCGGCTGGCTACATTTCGGGCGACAACTATCCATACAACGAAGAAAGCAGCCGAACGTATTACGGCTTTGTTCCTATGCGATCGCGCTATACGGGATTTTCTATGGATAACTATATGATTTTTGATCGCCTAGTAATCCCCCGCCCTTTAAACATTTCACACCGTACCTTATTTGCATTTAACAACACCAAAGATCTTTCCAACTTACAATTTTTAGGCGTGGGCGCAACGTGGTACCCACTCGCAAACAAACAAAAATGTCAGTGTACAACAAACGTTTGGGCGCTGTGGGAAGTTGCGCAATTGCAACAATGGGATAGTTACGGCAAACATCCAGATGCAGCAATCGAAAAAGAAATAGCCTACGAGCGCGCTCGCTTAGGTTTTCCTGGCGTTAACCCAAAATATGATGGTAATTCTACTGTCGACAACAAGGGATGGCTCAGCAGTAAAAAAGCAAGCCGCATGCTCGGCCTTGAAGTTGATATGCGCGCAACCTATTCCTTTTTTGAAAATGCCCATGGCTACGCATTGCTGTGCCTCTTTTTACCAAGACAACTCTACAAAGACCTTGAAGGCCAACCCAACATTCGCACGCGCCGACTTGATGAAAAAGGTTTAACTCATTATGATAGTTTAGGAAGTGAACCTGCATTTGCAGCATCACTTGGCCTTAATTACAAATTCTAAAAAGGAGAACGTATGAAAAAATTACTATTGCTTGCATGCACATGCAGCCTGTTTTGCACAACACACCTTGCTCATGCAAAAAACAAAAATAAATCACACAAAAAAAATCAAACAAAACAACAACCAGCCCAACAAGATCCAGCTATTGCGCTTAATGATATAGAACAAATAATTCCAACCCAAGCACAAAGTATTCTAAAACAAGCAAATATCGACCTTAATAACCTCCCAACACGCGAACGCAATGAATACTATAAAATACTCGACACCATCGCAGTCCAAATAAAACGTTCATTGATACTTAAAAATAAACAATCGATTAAAAAAAGCGTTCTTGTGCAAATTCTCAAACAAGAACTAACGAGCATTATTAATGATTCGCTCTCGGTTGTTTCAATAAAAGCACTCCCTCGAGTAACCAGTGACATTATTAAACAAATGTTGGGTGAAAAAAATATTACACCCGAAACCCTCCCCCCTCTTTTAACCAAAGAGTTGAGCGAAAAAACAACGCGCCTTGTTAATGCGCTGATTCACTTGTGCAAAACACGAAAAACAGATTTAATGCATATCAATGAAATTAAACAAGAATGTACGAATGTTTTTACCTCATTTGTTGACCGTGCCTACTGGATTTCGATGTCGCTCTGGGGACAACGACCAATGCAAACAATGCCAAAAAAATAATACCTTTCTTGCGGAGGGCGGGCCCCTGGTAAAAAATGATGCGCTATGCTACGCTGTACGGGTAGCGACAATGGATATAAAAAAATAAAGGCAACAAAGATGAAAAAAATAGGTATTGGTGTCTACGATTTTAAAAAAATTATTGAAAATAATTATTACTATATTGATAAATCAATGCTTATCCATGAATTGATAAGTCATAGCGTCGAAGTATCCATTATCCCCCGCCCCCGCCGCTTTGGTAAAACATTAAACATGACCATGCTCAAATATTTTTTTGAAAAACCACTTGATGGCTCGAGCAATGCCCACCTGTTTGACAGGCTTGCAATTACTCAATATCCCGAAATTATGGCGCGCCAGGGCAAGTCTCCCGTTATTTTTATTACCTTTAAAGGGATAAAAAGCCCGACATGGGATGAGTGTTACAAAGAAATTAAAACAGCACTTGCAGTTGAATTTAAACGTCATGCATACATTTTACAAAACCCAATAATAAGTGATTTTGATAAAAAAATCATTATTGATATTATAGACAAAAAAGCTGACATGCATGATTATAAATATGCATTAGCGTTTTTATCAACACTATTATGGAGTGTTTATCAAACTAAGCCAATCATTCTCATCGACGAATACGACGCCCCTATGCAAGCGGGCTTTGAATTCGAATATTATGATGAAATAAAAAATTTTATGTACAGTTTCTTTTGCGCGGGGCTTAAAGATAATAATAATCTTGATTTTTCGGTAATAACCGGCATTTTGCGCATTTCAAAAGACAGTCTTTTTTCTGGCATGAACAACACAGCCAATTACTCCTTGCTTAATGGTGCCTACGCCGATAAATTTGGGTTTTTGCAACCAGAAGTTGATACCATGCTTGAATATTTTCAGGTTCCTATCCCACGAGAGGAAATTAAGCGATGGTATAACGGCTATCGCGTGGGGCGACCAAAAGTTGATGCACAGGGGAATGAATATTTTACTACCATTTATAACCCATGGGCTATTATCGAATGTGTGAGCACTAAGGCCTTAGGAAACTTTTGGGTCAACACTGGCGGGCATTTTCTCATACAAAAGACCATGCGCTATGCCAGCGCAACCGACAAACAAGATCTTATTGGCATCTTGGAAGGAATACCGGTATCCAAAACTATTAGCGATACGATTGTGTTTCGCGATATCTACCACGACTCTAGTGCCATGTGGTCATTTTTAGTTTTCACTGGATATCTTACATGGAGCACGCGTACCGATATGTTGGGCAAAACGGTTGCACACCTTATCACCCCTAATCTTGAAGTTATTGACTCACTCAAAACCATGGTTAAATCATGGTTTACGGGGGGAGCAGTAACCCAGTTAAAATTTAATAAAATGCTTGATGGTATTCGGCATGGAATGCCTAAGACATTTTTAACCGTTTTTGAATCAAATGTGTTGGCAAGTATGAGTTTTTTTGACATTGGCGATGATGGAGAAAATGTGTATCAAGCATTTGTGTTAGGAATTTTGGTAAGCCTTAGTGATACGCATGAAGTAACTACAAATCGTGAAAGTGGCACAGGACGTTACGATGTTTGCATCATCCCACATGACCATACAATGCCAGGAACAATTATTGAATTTAAGCAATATGATCTTGAAACCGAAGACCCCTTAGATGTTTTAGCCGCGTACGCATTACAACAAATAAAAAGTAAAAAATATACAACGGTAATGCATGCACGCAACATAAAAAAAATCATCAAAATCGGAATAGGCTTTCAAGGAAAAACAATGGCGTGGGCATTTGAAGTTGAAGAAGATGGTAAAATAGTTCAACACGATGCATATTATGCTGAACCTAATCCTACACAAAAAAAGATTGCTCAATCTAAAAAAAAGCGTATACAAAAAAAGGTTGTAACGAAAAGCAAATAAGTATGATTTTCTGCGCTCATCGTATCAAAGAATACGAACGCAACTTCGAAAAAACTGTCCAATCGGCGGGGTCGTAGAATCGACCCCGCCTTGTTTTGTATTAATTTTTATGCAACATTATAAAAAACATGCCCATCGATGACAACATGTGCATTTGCAAGCACATTCACACTACAATCATGAGAAGAATCAAGACCATCACCAAACATCAGCTGTTGATCGGCTGCACGAGCTGCATATAAAATAGGATACAGCTCTAAATCATTTGCACCAGAAAGTTTCCCAATAACACAATATAGTCCATCCGACGATAACACAATGCGCGAAGCACTCGCTAAGGAAAATGACGATACTAAGGCAGCCTGCCCACCAGCAAACGAAAACCAACGAACTGCATTGCCGCCAACTCCCAATAAAAAATTGCCATCAGCTGACCAAGCAATATGTGAATTTGTTGTACCAGAAACCGTTGAAGCTGACTGTAATTGTCGATTCACAAATGAATAAAGGCGTACCTCCGTACCACCAGCTACCGCAAGATAATTACCATCAGGTGACCACACAAGCGTAGAAGCCCCTCCATCACTCACCGTCTGAATTAAATCAAATGAACCGTCAACAAGAGCGTAAAGCCGAACATCAGCTCCCCCAACCACACAATAACATCCATCTTGTGACCAACTTAATGCATTAACGTCACTTCCAAAATTCACCGTTTGTTGATGCGTAAGTAGCCCATGAGCAAAGGAATATAACTCCAACCTTTCAGCTCCAGCATAATATTTACCAACGGCCAAAAAACGTCCATCAGAAGACCATGCAACAGGACGAACCTGTGTAGCAACCAACACATCCTGTTTAAACTGCAAAAGCCCATCTTCCAAAGCATAAATAGTAAGACGTGGAGAAGAATCTTTGCCAACAGCTAAGTACTTACCATCCGGAGACCACGCAACACCATGAACACTATTTCCACCGCCTAATGACTGCTTATGCACAAGTTGCCCACCTTGCAAAGCATAAAAATGTAATCTATTAGAACCTAGCAACGTTCCAACCGCAACATACCGTCCATTAGGCGAAAAGGCAACTGAAAAAACATTTCCTACATCAATCGTTTGAAGCTTTGATGCTCCTGCAAGCGATAATGCATAATCGCGCTGCTCAATTGTAACCAAATCATTAAAATACACAGCCCCCTTAGTAAGCTGCATACCCGTTCCCGTTATGGTAAACGACGCCCCATTAAATCGCAAGGATGCGGTCTCGTCAATCAACCGTAAGAGATCTACTTGATCGGTGCAAGGGGCAAACGAAAAAGTTGTTCCATAATCGAAATATAATTGACTTGCGGGAGCTATAAAACTTGGAACAGCTGACTTATATACCAAAGCACCGGTACCGGATACGACAACATCATTATGGAAAAAAAATTGCCCATTATTAAGATAAACATCATCACCCAAATTAAGAACCACATTATCAAAACAAAGCTTACTCAACGATGATGAAACATTAAGCGCACATGCACCAGGATACGAACGGTCAATCGAAATAATCATATTGCGAAGTGTTACGGTACTCGCATTATCAAGAAACAACTGAGCATCAGGCTCCATCTGCAAAACATGGCCTTGCCCATCAAGGGTAAGACCTTCACGACAATGTATAACACAAGTTTGAGGAATGGTGATATCACCGTTAAAACAAAGAGTTCCTCCATTGCCTTGGATAACCCCACTACGCGAAAATGTTGTGTGACTGTCCAGTGTTAATCGCTCATCTATACCTAATACCCCCGATTCACGAAGATCAATTGCACCGCGAACCGACAAAACAGATCCAACCGTTGCCAAAGCATCAGATAGTACTGTAAATCCATCATTAAAATAAACAAAACCACGTGCCGATTCTGCATCATGAAAAACATGGTGCTGCTCAAGCCAAGCTGGAGTAGCTGTAGCATCAATTGATGAAGCTTTTAATGTATAAATGGTAAGAAAAAAAAAGGCTGCGAACCGCATCAATACTCGTATATGCTTTTTCATAACAAACTCTCCCCTTAAAAACAAAAAAAACTAACACAGAACGATTATGATCATAGTATCACAATAACCGATGCTGTGTTAGTTTTTTTTCTAATGTCTTATTTTTTGCAATGATCTGCTACACCCATTCAAGGCGAGCAATTTTTGCTGTATCACTTGGACGTTGACCCAAGTTTATCAAACGAGTATATCCACCTGGACGGCCAATATACTTTGGTGCAACTTCTTTGATCATCTTCTTTACCATTGCTTCATCGTAAGGCAACATTTGCTTAATGCGACGAATGGTGTTGAAATCATATCCTGCACGAGCAATAGTAACAATGTGCTCTGCAAGTTTTTGCACTTCTTTAGCCTTGGCTTTTGTTGTTTGCAAAAAACCATAACGAATAAAGTGTATAACTTGGTTACGCAACAAAGCTTTACGATGACTCGACCTTAAATTTAATTTTTTTCTACCGTTCTGATGATTCATGATTTAGATTACCCTCTTGCTCTTTGATTACTTTTTTAAGATCTAACTCTTTTACACTCATACCAAGGTGAAGTCCAAATGCAGACAAAATTTCTTTAACTTCACGCAATGACTTACGACCAAAATTCTTAATTCTAAGAACATCTTCCTCGGTAAGGTTAACCAATTCAATAACGCGCTTGATGCCAGCTCCGATAAGACAGTTATGAGCTCGAACAGAGAATTCAAGTTCATCAATAGGCTTAAGGAATAAATCAACCGGCAAGCCTTTTGTTGGGCCATCGATATCAATACCTGACTTACGATCATTCTGTTCTTCAGGTCCTTTTGATAATTCATTAAATGGTATCTCGGTTGCTTGCAAGAAATGCTCTAATTGTGTACGCAACACAGAAGTACCATAATGAACAACATCTTGAGGAGCTACTGTTCCATTAGTTGTAATGCTCAAGGTAAGCTTATCATAATCAATTTCTTGACCAACACGTGTTTTTTCAATGTGATACTCAACACGCTTAATTGGTGAAAACATTGCATCAAGATAAATGCGATTATCTTGTTGAATCGATGTTCCCTGAGGCCACTGAGCTGCGGCATAACCACGCCCAGTTTCAACAAAAAACTCAACTTCAAACTCTGCATCAGCAGCTAAATGCGCAAGAACATGTTCGGTATTGATCACTGACAAATGTTCATCGGCTGTAATATCAGCAACTGTTGCAACACCAGGTCCCTTAACGGAAAGATGCATTTTCCCTGGCAACCCAGTTTCATTTTTAACAATAATCTGCTTAATGTTCAAAATTACATGCAGCGTGTCCTCTACAACACCTTTGATGCTCGAAAATTCATTATTTACTCCCTTAATAATGACAGAAGTAACAGCAGAACCCTCAATAGAAGACAACACTACCCGCCTAAGAGCATTACCGAGCGTAATGCCAAAACCAGGTTCCAATGGTTGAACAACAAGTTCACCATATGTAGGAGAAGACACTTGCTTGTTCCAGCTCAACTTCGGCAGTATTAACGGCTTATAATTCATTAGAAACCACCCTTATTTTAAAATCAACAAAACCCCTAAAACCCTCACACAAAACGTCTAAAATATCCCTGATACACCATAATTGTGCAGCAGGGATATTTTTTCTAGCATTACTTAGAATACAACTCAACAATCAAGTGTTCTTGAATTGGAGCTGTAATATCAGAACGCAATGGCAAACGTTGTACAATGCCTTGACGCTCTTTCTTTTGCAATTCTAACCAGCCAGGCACCTTAGCACCGATGCCCATTCTTTTGTCAATAAAGTTTTCGACAAAGGCTGAGTTTTTCAATGTACACTCAGTAAGCGAAATCACATCCCCTACTCGTACAATGAACGATGGTGAAGAAACTTTTTTACCATTAACCGTAATATGGCCATGTACGACAAGTTGACGAGCTTGTACGCGTGATATCGCCATGCGAAGACGATAGACTACGTTATCAAGACGTCGTTCAAGACGACATAACAAATTATCACCGGTTACACCTTGTTCACGAACAGCTACGTCAAAAAAACGACGGAACTGACGTTCAAGCATACCATACATTAATTTAACTTTTTGTTTTTCTTGCAGCTGCTTGCCATATTCTGACAATTTTTTGGTGCCAACGCGTTTTCCATGTTGACCAGGAGCGGTTGGACGACGATCAAGCAAGCATTTTGCAGTACGGCACTTAGGCCCCTTTAAAAATAACTTTTCACCAGCTTGTCGGCATTTGCTGCATGTTCCATTAGTGCTTGACATAAAACCCTTTTCACTAAACTTACAAAATTAACAATAACCGTTATACTCTGCGCTTTTTTGGAGGTCGGCAACCATTGTGAGGTATTGGTGTAATATCACGCAATACACTAATGTTTAAACCTGCAGATTGAAGCGCTCTCACGACAGCATCTCGCCCAGATCCAGGACCTTGCATATTAACTTCAAGAAGTTTAATACCAAGACCACTTACATCC
>LBTY01000020.1 GCA_000992305.1 candidate division TM6 bacterium GW2011_GWF2_38_10 | reverse complement strand
AAAATTATAACTGATTACCAAATCACCCACTTTAAGATCTTTTATGGGAATCAATCCGTTTGGTGTTAAAACTTGTTGTGTTTCAATATGCCCTGCAAATAGGACGCTTGTAATGCTCATGGTGCATAACATGATACTTAAGAATAACGCTATTTGCTTTTTGATCGTGAACATTTATCTGTTCCTTATAGAATTTACAGCAATAACTTTGGAGTAATGTAGAACAGATTTTTTTTAAAAGCAATAGGTTTTGACAAGGCTTTATGAATTTATTTTAATTATTTTGAGATTTTAAAGTCCTCGTTTTTTCCACCATTCATCAGTTTTAAATTCTTCTGGTAATCCTGGTGTTTCAGTTACATTGAATTCTACTTCAAGATATAGTCATTATACAATCTCTAAAGCAAACTCAACCTTATCAATAAAAAAAGTTCCTATGGTCGCACATCAAGATACAAATCAGCCCATTCTTGCCGCTCAGCCTTAAGTGCGCCGACAAAAGCAATCATTGCTCCATTATCGCCACAAAAGCGCGGCGGAGCCGCAACAAAATCTTTTTTACGTCGACGACAAAACGTAGAAAGGCGCTCACGCAAATATGCATTACAAGCAACCCCGCCGGTAAAGGTCACCATCTGCGCTTGAGGATATTTTTTCAAAGCACAACGTATATTATTTTCAAAAATATCACCAATACAAACTAACAATGAACTTGAAACTTCTTGCTGCAACTGCAAGGTCATCTGCTCAACTAAAATGCCCGCTTTAAAATCATACGCCCCCCGCCGAACAAGATCATACAATACGGCGGTCTTAAGCCCTGAAAAACTAAAAAATATTTCATCATGCAGATTTTTGGTACGCGGGTAAGAATAATAATCTTTAAATCCCGCGGCTGCCGCTAATTTTTCAATAATCGGCCCACCAGGATAACCAAGCCCCATCACCTTGGAAACTTTATCAAAAGCCTCGCCGGCGGCATCATCAATCGTATGTCCTATAATTTTATATGAACTAAAACTTTCAACCAGGTACAAAGCGGTATGTCCACCAGATGCAGATAAACAAATATGAGGGAATGGCAGATCAACACAATACCCATCTGCACCTAAAAATGCAGAATAAATATGACCTTCAAGGTGATTTACCCCTATCAATTTTTTCTGTAACGACCACGCAATGCCTTTGGCAAAACAAAGCCCAACAAACAACGAACCCACAAGGCCTGGCGTTGTGGTAACCGCAACAACATCAATATCACAGGTTTTTATGCCCGCAGAAGAAAGTGTTTCTGCCACAATTGGATGAATCTTTTCAAGCTGAGAACGTGATGCAATTTCAGGAACGACACCCCCAAAATGTGCATGTTCTTTGATTTGAGAAAAAACTTCATGTGCTATAATTTTACGCTGCAGTGTGTCATACACTGCAGCGCTTGTTTCATCACACGAGGTTTCAATACCAAGAATAACCATGAATATAAAACCTATTTCTTTTTGAGCATCAGGTCCCAAAACTCTTGATTAGTTTTGGTTTTTCGCATTTTATCGATTAAGAATTCCATACCTTCAATGGTATTCATTGTTGATATGAATTTTTGAAGAACCCACATATTTTTAACCGCTTCTTCTGAAAGCATAAGCTCTTCGCGACGAGTTCCAGAACCCTGAAGGTCAAACGCTGGATACACTCGTTTATTCGCAAGTTTTCTGGTTAAGTGAATTTCCATGTTACCTGTTCCCTTGAACTCTTCAAAAATAACTTCATCCATACGAGAACCAGTTTCAACCAATGCCGTCGCCAAAATGGTCAATGAACCACCTTCTTCGACATTACGCGCAGCACCAAAAAAACGCTTTGGGCGCTGCAACGCGCTTGCATCAATACCACCGGTCAAAACCTTACCAGATGAAGGAGCAAGGGTATTGTATGCACGAGCCAATCGAGTTAATGAGTCAAGCAAAATAACAACATCACGACCACTTTCTACCAAGCGCTTTGCTTTTTCCAGCACCATCTCAGCAACTTGAACGTGACGCGTTGCATATTCATCAAACGTTGAACTCACCACTTCGGCCTTGACTGATCGCTCCATATCGGTTACTTCTTCTGGGCGTTCATCAATAAGCAAAATAATCATAAAGACTTCAGGATGATTAGCTAAAATGGTATTTGCTATTTCTTTGAGTAACATTGTTTTACCGGTTTTAGGCGGTGCAACAATAAGCCCACGCTGCCCTTTACCAATGGGCGTTAAAATATCCATAATACGGGTTGAAACAACGGAAGGATCCGCCTCAAGATTAAATTTTTCATCAGGAAACAACGGTGTAAGATTTTCAAATACCGTTCGGCTTGCGGACACCAACGGCGATTGATAATTAACAGCATCAACACGCTGCATCGCAAAATATTTTTCACCTTCCTTAGGTTTGCGAATGGTTCCTTTAATAATGTCACCAGTTCTTAACCCAAAACGTTTAATATGAGCGGGCGAAACATAAATATCATCCGGCCCTGGCACATAACTAAATTTAGGGGAACGTAAAAAACCAAATCCATCAGGAAGTCTCTCCAAAATACCTTCTCCAAAAATCTCAACGCGCTGATCCGATTGCGACTCCAAGATTCTAAAAATAATCTCTTGTTTTTTGAGCGCCGCCACATCGGGCAATCCCAATCCTTGTGCATATGCAATAAGATTGGTAATATTCATTTCCTTAAGCTCTTGCACATTCATGCACGGCTTTGGCTCGGCATTTTGAGCCGCCACATTCGGCTGCTGCTGGATACCCGCATCATCGTGCAATAATTCTTTTTGCGGTAGCACAGGAAGATCCTTTGCCTTACTGCCTTGTTTACGATCGCCTGAGCGGTTGCGCGCATAATGCCTTCCGGCACCGCGCTCCTGAGAACCAAGCCGCCCGCGAGCAGCACGCTCTTGCAACTCAACTGGTTTTCTTGACTCGTCACCAACAGCCATGCTTTCAGTTTTTTGGACATCAGCTTTTTTTACTGTTGATTGATCCTGAGGCTGATTCGTATTATTCTCGTTCGCCACAATTGCTGCAGCAGTATCTTGTTTATTTTGAGCTACCATAATGTTAAAAAAAGTTAGGGGGTTAATAAAGATATAAACAATTACACAACGTATAACAACATTTATAACAACATCTACGTACAAAAAGCATCTTTTTACTTTTTGTTTTTTTTAATTTTCTTAATTTAAGAACTATCAATCAAGCTCACAAAGCTTTTATCACCATGAAAAGAAAAGCATGATGCTTCACTTTTAAAGATAAGAACCAGGAAACATAAAGGCGCTATAATCTGTTAGTAAACAAACTATGCGCCTCTTTATTTTGTGCAAAATGGGCAACACGTTTTTAACGGTTCCACATTTTATTATTCAAAAATCACAGCTTACTACAGCTGACTTCCCCCCAACACCATTGAATTAATTTATTCGCCACCCTTTTTGGTGTGAACCGCCAACATAACCGGACTTGCGATATAAATTGATGAATATGTTCCAACAATGATACCGACGATCATGATAAGCGAAAAACCTCTGAGCGTTTCACCGCCTAAAAGAAAGAGGGCTAGGGCAGACAATAATGTTGAAAAACTTGTAAGAAGCGTTCTCCTGAGAGTCTGATTGATACTCAAGTTAACAATATCATATTCTGACATATTTTTCAAGGCCTTTAAATTTTCCCTAATTCTACTAAACACAACGATTGAATCGTGCACCGAGTAGCCAAGAACCGCCAAAATAGCCGCCAAAACATCTAAAGAAAATTGTTCACGCGTTAATACAAGAAAGGTCAAAATTGCCAATATGTCATGAATCAAGGAAGCAAATGCTCCCAACCCAAAACGAAATTCATAACGAGCGGCAATATACAAAAGTAAAACCAACATTGCCAATATAATGGCCACGGTTGCATTCCATGTCGTTTCTGAACGAACTTCAGCACCAACCTGGGAAACACCCGTTATAGTAACCTTATTTTCAGGGATTGCATCCTTAACAATTGTTGTAACATTTTGCTCAAGCTTAGCATCAGGGCTACCGCCAATGCGCAATGCAAAATCACGCTGCGTACTTCCCGTTTCTTGAATAACAGCATCCTTCCAGCCGGCGCCACTCACCGCAGCTCTAAGCTTGGCAATATCAAGTTGTTTTTCAAAAGAAAGACGAACTTCAGCGCCTCCGGTAAAGTTTATGTGATACTCAAAGCCACCAAGTGCGATATAGGCTACTACGCCCACAACCAAATAAACGATTGACAATCCAAGCCATATATAACGCGACTTTAAAAAGTCAAACCTATATTTTTTTACCTCAGAAGTTAACTGCATCGTCTCTCCAATAAAGTTACGTAATCAACACTACCCACCAGAAGCGTTTTTGCATATTTAACACATTAAATTACAGAAACAAACCTTCTGCCTTTTAAACCGGAATGATATTTTACTGTCCCACTTGCGACAGAGAACAACGTATCATCACCACCGCGTTTTACATTCTTACCTGGATGCAAACGTGTTCCACGTTGACGTACCAAAATATCACCAGCGGTAACAATTTCGCCGTCAAAACACTTACACCCTAAACGTTTGCTATGACTTTCGCGGCCGTTACTTGTCGAACCACCACTTTTACTCGTTGCCATGCTAAATCCTTACTTTTTTATTGTATTATATAATAAACGAAACCAACCAAACGTATCATCATTACCACTACTTACAAACCGGATGAAAATACGTATTCTCCTTAGGTATTTTGCAAATAACGTTTACATTTTGACGTTTTTTTTAGCAAAAGTCAAAAATTATTTCCCCAATTATAGTCAATTATTTGGTTACCGCCCCCCAATCAGAACCGGTACGTATCGTAACCTTTAATGGGATCTCCCAATCAACAAGGTCTTCCATCGCTCTCGTAACCAATTTCTTTACAATATCCTCATCCTTAGGCATAAACTGGATGACTAATTCGTCATGAATTTGCAATACCATCTGCGCATCAAGGCCATGCTCTCTCAACGCCTTATCAACACGTAACATCGCAAACTTCATGATATCCGCCGCCGTCCCCTGTACCGGCGTGTTAACCGCAACCCGCCGTTCCGCCTCATAGATGTTTCTGTTTTTTTCACGAAGTCCCGGCACATAACGACGATGCCCCCACAGTGTTTGTACATACCCTCGCTCTGTCGCCTCCTGTACCAATGCATCAATCCACTCCCCCACTCCAGGATATTGTTTAAAATATTTATCAATATATGCCTTTGCCTGGCTTGGCTTAATGCCCAAATCTTTTGAAAGTCCAAAGGGCGTCAGGCCATAAATGATACTAAAGTTAATCTTTTTCCCAAGTTGACGCTGCTCATGAGTTACGTCACAAGGAGCCACATCAAATAATTGTGCCGCTGTTTGCAAATGAATATCCTGATCATGTTTAAACGCATTTTGCAGAACCTTATCTCCTGTCATATGAGCTAACACACGTAATTCAATTTGAGAATAATCGGCTGATAAAAAAAGCTTTCCATGCGGCGGCTTAAAAGCAGACCGAATACGCAACCCAAACTCAGACCCTGCTGGAATATTTTGTAAATTAGGATTAGAACTTGAAAGACGTCCCGTTGCAACCATAGTCTGGCTGTAGGACGTATGAATCTTACCTGTCCGAGGATTAATCGTTTCTGGCAGAGGCTGCAAATAAGTACTTTTAAGTTTGGTAAGCTCACGATACCGAACAATAAGCCCAGCAATAGGCGAAATTTTTGCTAGTTCATCAAGCACTTCTTGATCGGTAGATCGCTGTCCCGCTGCACTTTTTTTGACAACTGGCAGATGCAAAACATCAAATAATAACCACTCCACCTGCTTTGGCGAGTTCATATTAAAACTCAAGGGATTGACTTTATCTTCAAGGGCCGAAAAAAACTTTTCTTCAATCAACCGCCGCTCCTTTTCAACCTGCTTCTCAACGTGCGCCAAAACAGAAACGTCCAGTGCTATTCCTTCTAGCTCCATGGCGCATAAAACAAATAATAACGGCATTTCAACCCGATCAAAAAGCTGCTGTAAAATAGGATCTTGAGCAAGCATTTCAACAAATACTGTATGCAACTTTAACGTTTGCAGAGCATCGTGAGCAGCATAGCGCGCCCCATGCTCAATAGCCACACCAGCAAATGATCCAGCCTTTTTACCAACAACCTCCTCATAGGTCTGCATAGCCTCGCCCAAAAAAAACTGCGACAAATCTTTTAACCCAATTTTTTGCCATGCATTACGCACAAGATTAGCAGCAATTAACGTGTCAAACACAATTCCCTGAACCTCAATGCCGTGGCTATGCAACATCAGATAGTCAAATTTGGCATTATGCAATACCTTTGGCCTTGAAGCATCTTCACATATCGGCTTAAGTGCGCTTACAACATAATCAAGCGGCAACTGCTTACCATGAGCGTGCCCAACCGGAATATAATAAGCACAATCATCATCAACCGCAACCGATATCCCAACCAACTGCTCACGCAACGCATTTAATCCGGTTGTTTCAGTATCAAGGGCTATCAATGGCGCAACTTTTAGCTTATGCACAAGCTCATTAAGCACCGCTTCATCATCAACTACCACGCATGACCAACGTTGTTTTTCCACTACCGCCGGCTCCGATTCACTATTTTTAAGCACTGGCACATGCATCCGCTCAATCTCCTGGAGCAAACTTTTAAACTCTAAACGTTCAAATAATGCGGCCGCGCGAACCCATTGTTGTTTTTCAAAAACAAAATCATTAAATTGAGCCGCACAATCACAATGCCGAAATGAAAATAACTGCATGCTTAAAAACGCCTGTTCTTTTTGCGACGCTAACAACTCTCTAACACGATCCTTTTTTACCTCATCCAAACGCAGGTACAAATCCTCAAGACTCTCAAATTGTTGTACCAACCCAAGAGCAGTTTTTTGCCCAATCCCTTTAACCCCTGGAATGTTATCAGAAGCATCCCCCAATAATGAATAAAAAAAGGCTATTTTAGAAACTGGCATCTCTTTTTCTTTTTCGTACAATGCAGTATCTACAAGTCGCCCCTTGAATGGATCAAAAATAATAACCTTGTCAGATAACAACTGAAATAAATCCTTATCTGGACACACCAAAACAATATGATGTTTATCAGCATAATCCTGAACTAGTGAATAAATAATATCATCCGCCTCAAATCCCGGCACCGCAAGCTGCGCAATCCCCACCATCTTGTTTTTGCATAATCAGTTGATCCGGCACGGCCTGACGAGTAGCTTTATACTCGGTATACAGCTCATTTCTAAAAGTAGGCCCCTTTGAATCCCACGCAATAACAAGGTGACGCGGCGCATAATCATCAATAATTTTTTTTAATGCCCGCACAAAGCCGTACGTAGCCTGCGTTGGTCTTCCATCAATGGTATACAATGGACGTATCGCATAAAATGAGCG
Source organism: candidate division TM6 bacterium GW2011_GWF2_38_10 (assembly GCA_000992305.1). Classification (GTDB taxonomy): domain Bacteria; phylum Babelota; class Babeliae; order Babelales; family RVW-14; genus GWF2-38-10. The sequence goes on along the minus strand of LBTY01000020.1, from coordinate 13,476 downwards.
ATACAATAAATACGATCCATCCACAATAAACAACGCATCTTTATGAATATGCATACCAATCCTTTATATTATTTTTTTTGGCCTTTAGTATACTGAAAGTGTATCATCCACGCAAATTTGTTACAATCAAAAGGACTTTGATGAAAATACTTGCCCTTGATCTTGGCGACCGCTGGATCGGCGCCGCCCTTTCTGACGCCTTAAAAATAACGTGTAAACCACTTGAAACAGTTGAGTTATCAAACCTCACAATATTTTTAAGCACCATCCTTAAAAAAGAACCAATAACAACGATCGTCATTGGCAACCCAAAAACAATGAGAGGAAATGAAAGCGATCAAACAAAAAAAATTCATGATCAAAAAAAACAGCTCGAGGAACAATTCACCCAAAGCGCCGCTGGCCCATTAACATGGATTTTATGGGATGAACGCCTGAGCAGCAAGCGCGCAAGCACCGTACAAAACAATAAAACGGATGCCGAAAGTAAGAAAAAAAGCCACTCGCTTGCCGCCGCCTTTATCCTCCAAAGCTACTTAGACTTTCTTGCGTTCAACACACCACAATCAAGCGATTTAGAAAACTAAAATACACAATCTGTACAAATCAAAAAATTAACGTTCTGATTTGTACAGATTGTTACCATCACTCAAATAATTATTCTTTTATTTCAAACGCCTGAAATGTCGAAAATGTTCCCGATGATTTCCAGCCGTTTTTTGTAAGACCCGCTTTAAGCGCTAGTTGCTCAAGCGTCGTTTGCAAATTCCATTTTTGTTCAGTAGGCACCTTTGGCAAAAAAACTGAAGAGGCTACAACCTTGCCTTTTTTATCAACCTTATTAAAAATAATCCCATCAGTACCAAGACGTATTTCTTTGGGATCTTTAATAGAAGTTGGCTTTGTTAAAATAGAAAGCGTAATCTTTATCCCACCAAGATCATTTTTTTTAATAGAAGCAAAACGCGTATCATGAAATGCAGCTTGACGCGCCATATGCAAAACGCTTTCATACAAAGGCGTAGACGATTCAATCGACCCAATACAACCTCGCAACGCTCCTTTGGCATCATTAATCGAAACAAAAACACCAACAGGAAGCTGCATACCATAACTTACAATAGGAACTAAATAATGTTCCGGCATGGCAGACTTTCCACTCAAATCATGCTCAATAACTCGTCGAGCAAAAGTAAGCAACGATTTTTTTTCATACATTGTTAAGCGATCTTCAGGAGAAAGATTTTGATAATTTTGAGTAGTAAAAATAAGTGCTGCATAACTTACCGATGCGCGAGCATCCTCATCAGCAACGTCTTTAAAAAGAACATCATAGGCTAGTTTTTTAGCATCGTTCTTACGTGCTTGTTTTACATGTGCCGAGGTATAATAACATGCCAATCGAGCATTGAGCCCTGGCAACGCCTGCTCATTAATAAGCCCCAGCAATAATTTTAAACAATTTTGCCCACAAATCGTTGCTCCTGTCTCTTTAAGCGTTTTTTCAAATGCATGATAATCCTGAGAACATAAATGATTAATCGCAAGAGAATCAAGATAACGCACCCCATGCATAATGCTATCATTAAATACTCGATACTCAAAATCATCCCCGTGGTGCACAAAGTCAGAACTTACAACAACAAGTGTTGTATCATCAATAATTTTTTTCAGCCCTGTGATAATATCATGCATCGTTTCATCATTAACATGCCCAATAATCAACGGAACCAACATAAAATCTTGGACAACCGTTTGCAAAAAAGGAAGTTGTATTTCAATCGCATGCTCATCCCAATGCGCTCGATAATCACCTTTAAATACTGCTCCCTGCCCGAGCTTTTTTTGTGCATCTTTATCAATTTTAATTCGACCAAGCGGTGTTTTATACTCATCAAAATGCGCCAAAGCACATCCATTAAACAAAAGACGATGACTTGGTGCTAAAACAATAACACGTTTAATAGATGTATTTTTATCAACGCCATTCCATAATGTTTGATATGAAGCAGCCGCACATGCTCCAGAGTAGTAAAAACCAGCATGAGGGACTACTAATGCCCGCACCGATTGAGCATCAACTGAAACACTAAAATGACGTCGTGCTGCATCAAGATAATCCCGCACTTCTTTCTCCAACGCAAGCCGCTCCTGTGGGTACCATCCCGAATCTAAATGTGCAATGTGCACCACAGGAAGGTCTTGCCGTAACCCTTTTTCTGTATTCAACCCAACAACCGCCTGACCAAAACTAATACTCAACATAATCAAAACTATAACGCGAATCTGCATAACCTCATCCTTTCATCATAAAAACCATACTATCAAACCCAATGCTCTTTTTGTTAGTTTGGCAACGAAGATGCACAATGTCCATAAAAAACTCATTGACAAAGACCAACTCCATTCTTAAAATGCCCGTAAATTATAACCATAACTTAACAATAAGGATGATCATGTTGTTAGAAAAAACCAAACATTTAAAAAAAGATTTTACCGCAACCGGTTACGTCGTTAACGAAACAAAAACAAAAATTTTGGTTATTTTTCACAATAAATTACAAAAGTGGCTTCCCGCCGGTGGGCACATAGAACCCAATGAGTTACCACATGAAGCAGCAATAAGAGAAGTTTTTGAAGAAACAGGCATACAAGCAAACATTCTTAGCGATGATCACGATATGGGACTTTTAGGAGTTGTTGACTGCCAAATTCCGCGCCCCTACAGTGTGCTTTATCAAATCATCCCTGCAAGCCAAAAGGATCTCGAGCACATTCATGTTGATTTTGTTTATGTGTTACAAGCGCAAGAAGCAACCTGTTCTATTAATAAATCTGAAGTCAAAAAAGCACAATGGATGAATTATAATGAAATTTTAGCATGCGACTGTTTTGACGCTGTGAAAGGATTTGCTAAAATTTATCTTCAAAAATAATAACGCTAGAAAATGTAAAAAGCCTTAACCCAAGAACCATATTTCATATCTTGGTTCGTTTTTGCAATATATTGCATTCTCCCCCCCCTCATCCCTATACTTAACGTTAGGGGAAACAATTTTACAAGCAATCTTTTTGGGGAAAAGAGGGGGGAACACCATGAAATACGCAATAGCTACCGTATGGATGGCGATACTTTTAACGACAAATCTTATGCCAGAAAAACGATCATCGCCTGTACAAAAAAAGCCAGAACCATCATCCATGAATCTTGTTATCATAGATACTGCAGGGCAAGATAAATTTGCCATAAAACCCTTTATCGACATCCTTGAAACAGCTGGATGGAACGTCACCTACCGCCCCATCGAACAACTCATGGATATGAGCCTTACCCACCTTAACATCAATCGCTATCAAGCTGCATTTTTTTTACTCAGCATCGAATTTCTTAAAGGCATGGGACGCTCTCCTGTCGCTGCAAAAATAATGACGATGTACCATACATTTTGCAAAAAGCCCAACGCCATTATTGGCCTCTTTTTCCCTCCGTTGATAGTACCAAGCAACACCAATATCATAAGCGGATTTGCCCCACTTTTTACACCACTTGGACTTGAAATAACCCAGCAAAAAAAACTCGAATTTCCCATACTTCTCAATCAAGAACCTGACGAAAAAAACACCCAAAGTACAACCAATAATAAAGCATTTACCTACATTGCTAACTCATTTTTATCTCAACCGCTTGAATCTCGACCACGCATGTATGAAACAACACTTAACCCTGCCAATACTCACGGGCATGCATTTTACACCAAAGAAATAGAAAGCCTTTTAAAAAATGCGCATATTCACCTTCATATGCTTCCTCTTAACAAAAACTACTCTCCAGCCGTTCAAAACACCCTTCCTTACGGACTCTATTGGTTTAATCCCCACATAAATAATCATCTTTTTATTTCGTATACAACCATACTTTCACTTTCGAGCATTTCTGAAAATTTTCATTTTTGTCCCATTGACTACCTTATTAGAAAAGAAATGAATCTCGCCCTGTTGCACATGATATGGGAATTAACACAACTTGCTAAAACCACAACACCAAGCAACAAGCAAACCTCAATACCTCACATTATTATGCCACAAGACATTACACTCCCATGGTCAAGCTCTCGCATAGGAGAAGACCTTGCACTTACCGCACCACAAGACACACCCTCTACGCGTAAAATTGCCTGGATGGAAACCACGATCTTTGAACCACTGAATCAAGAAAAAGAAACGCCTGAAAGCAAAGCACAACAAGAGCATCAACAAAATCTTCTTATCCAAAGCATCATTGATGCAGGGCTTGACACCCTATGGATAAGCATAACCCCCAACATATACTACAGCCCCATTGCACGCCACAAACACAAAAAACATATTTTTTTGCAAGGGCTAGGAACCTTTACTCAAAAACTTATCTCCGCATGCGCCGAACACAAAAAAACAACACCTAATGTTTTGGTGGGCTTTGAAATCGCCAACAACATCTACGAACCAAATCTACCACTCCCCTGCGCTGTTGATTTGTATGGCAACTCCTACAAAGATGTACCTCCAGCACTTGATCGTATGTTCTGGAAAAACGAAGTCAAAACTCCTTTGGTACAATTTCTCAAAGACTGGAGCAACGATGACGTCTCACATGGCATCAAGCTTGCCGGAGTTGTCCTTGATCTTGAAATGTATGGCCGCAAAACATCAAACGAATTTACAACCTGCATGGGATTTGACCGCCTCTCATTTACGCGTTATTTAAACACGCGCCAACTTACCTATAAACCCATCCCAGCGCATGAAAAAAGTAGCATGCTTATGGAACAAAAAAGAACTCATCAGTATTTTGATTTTCTTGAAGAAGACGCAAAAAAATTAGGGCTTGAACTGCATACCTTTTTTAATAAACACATCCCGCATGCAATCATCGCCTGTTATCTTCCGAGCATTCTCATTAATTGGTTTTATAAAGGGCTTTATATGGGATTAAGCACGCCCAAAAAACCATTGCAACTTTATACCTTTAACGCAGAGTTTGTTAGCCATCAAGAATGGTTTGATCAACATAATCTTGCCGTAGAACATGCCAGTGTTTTAATGCTTTCAAAAATTAAAGACCAACAAGATTTTGGAAAAATAAATCACATACTCAAACATCACCACGGCATATGGTTTAATCGTTTTTCCCGCCTACCAGAAGCCAAAATAAATGACTGGGGAGCCATCGAGCGACCGCTTCTTGATTATGCTTACTATCAACTCTTTTGCAATTACATCCACAATATTGTCTAATAGATTAGACCAGTACATTCACCACGGATGCCAATTTTGGTCTAACAATACGTCATTTCTTATGTAAAGTGGGGAATGCAACCGAGTGAAAATAAATTCATAGTTGCATTATAACAAGCGCGCAGATTTTGTCATAAAAATTTATTATGTACGTTTTATCAACTTTATATATACTCAAAGCTACTTTCAAAAACAGGTTTAATAAAAATATAATAAAAACTACGATAGAAAAATTTATGAAAAAATGCACAATTTGGGCGATTATTTTTCTTTTTATCCAAAACGCCCACCTTCAAAGCATGCATCCTCAACGAGAACCATTCGATTCCCTTACTGGGAATACCATTTCTTTTAACACTTTTCCCTATTCACGTGAACAACTTTTACAACAAATACAAAATAACATACACCTACCATGTAATACCGGCAATTCTCCTTTGCACATCTCAATCATAATGGGTTTTGATGACATTTTTCTTAGTTGCATTATTAAAAACATTAACCCGTTTGCACCCAACGACCAAGAAGACACCCCACTCCATCTTGCGGTAAAACATTTTAGAAACAAAATATTAAAAATACTTATACCCATCTATAACGCATCAAATATTAACATGCTTAACAACCAAGGAAAAACAGCACTCGATATTGCTTGTGCTAACCAAAATACTCTTGCGATGATACTTCTTCTTGAATATGGCGGAATGACAAACAAATCACGTATAGATCTTAACACTTGTCACACTTTTTTACTGCTTCATGATTGCGCCCAGCAAGGATATTTCAACGCCGCAAAAAGCTTATTAAACGTGGGCGTAAACGTTAATCTACAAAATACTTTTCAAGAAACAGCGCTCCATGTAGCAATAAAAAACAATCAAAGAATAATGATTCGCTTACTTCTTGCGGCTTATGCACGAACAGATATTCAAAATATTCATGGAGAAACAGCGTATCAACTTTTACAAAAAATGCATGATCCTACTTTTTATAAAATGCTCCTATACAACCTCTCACAACTATCCCAAGAAACAGCCCCCCCTGCAGAGCCACCCGTAAACCATATCATATGTACAAAACCTAACCTTACACACAAAACCCCTCCAGTCGATAATCCAAACAATCAGCAAGGCGATCATCCTGTAGATAAACCAAGCAATAATGCAAACGATAAACCAAACGATCATGAGAATCTTTTTGTCCTACATAAAGCCATCACAAACAAAGAAACTGAAACAGCACGTGCGCTCATCTTAAATCCTTATCAAAACCTTGAGATCTTTGATGAAAATCACAATACCGCCCTTCACCTCGCGGTTCTAAATAATAATATCGAATTAGTTTTACTTTTATTACAAAATCGTGTTCTTGTAAATATTCCAAACATCCTAGGACAAACACCACTCCACATCGCAGCTCAATACGGATGCTATGAAATCGTTAAAGCATTAATCAACGCTCATGCTTTTATTAATGCAAAAGATAACGATGCTAGCATGCCACTGCACTATGCAGCATACAACGGCGATTTTAATACCATTCAATTTTTGGTAATGAGCGGTGCATCAATACACCACAAAAACAATTATAGAGTCACCGCTTTAGACGTCGCAAAAGAGCACGACTTTAAAGAAGTTGCTCATTTTTTACGTCACTATGAAAAAATAACCATTAACACTAACTAATAATACAATTTTGTCGCCACACTCCAAAATCACTCGGCATAAGCGATAAGTTTATAGGCCATTCAACCTCATATGAGGTTGAATGGCCTATAAACCACATTATCAACTAATACTATTTACCTTTTATGGGCAAATACCCCATAAGATATTTTACATCTTCATCACCAAATCGTAAGCCGCCACCCCAGAACGGAGACGCCGAACGCTTACTACACATATCATCAAATCCAAATGATGTATAAAGATTTTTCATAAAGAATACTTTATTCAACCATTTAAGATGAGGACGAGTATCATCAAAGCGATTAACACCATTAAAATCATATGCTTCAAACGTAGTAATCCAATGAACATAGTCCGTTTCAAGTGGTACATAATAATCAACACCAAAGCCAACGGTATTTTCCATTAAGCCAAGACGCAGCGCCAAGCGATCAAATCGCTTACCAAGCTGCAGCCCAAATAAAATGTCATTTTTCTTTTGACGAATCGTTTCAATGCGAGGAGCTAATACCATCTGCGTATACTCGGTGTTATCTTTTGCAAATGTTGGTTGCAATTCATTACCGTACTCATCATAACGCTTGGTGTAAACAGTTTCACGAGCAAAGCTTCCGCGCTCGGTACTCGATAATTGCATAAGATAAAAAAAGTCTGAATTAGGTCGCAAGCGTAATTCAAAAACGCCCTTTGAGTTACCATCACGAAACATCGATTCGCTACGCATATCAAACTGCAGAAGAAGTGACTGTGTGCGATAGACATAATCCTTTAATCCCTTAATGGTTTTTTTGATATCGCCATACGTTTCATCTTCATTTATCAACTTACCAATAAGACCTTTACCGGTATTAACCTTTTCCATAACCTGCCCAGCTTCACGCAACGTATCTTTGGTTTGAATTGCAGCATCTTCGATATGCTCAAAAGCACTCCCCGCTTTATCAACGTTAACTTTTAAGTTACCTGCTACCGAAGAAACCTCATCTTTAATAACGTCAATACCAACGCCAACATTATTTGTTATGGTACTAAAATCTCCAGCAATACTATCAACCCCTTTAGAAAAACTTTCAGCAGCTGTATGCACATCCTGCGTTATTGCAGGTACTCCTGTTTTGAGCGATGCCGCTGTTTCTTTAAAGTCATGCAACATGGTATTAATATTTTCTTCGTTGCGTGCCATGGTTTTTTGCAACATATCCGAAAAATCCGCTAATTTATTCGTTGCTTTTGCAACAGAATTTAACGCAAGTCGCATATTTTCTTCACCACGATGCGAAGCAAAAACATTTTTAAAAGCAGACGTGATATCTTGAACCGTTGTTGCAATATCACGGAATTGGTCAAGTAATTCCCCAATGCTCGCCGGAGTTTTTCCTGGCATTGAGAGCACACTTCCTGGAAGCAACAACCCTGCGTCGGGGGTTCCTGGATCAATCTCAAGCGTCTTTGTTCCGATCAAACTATCCTGATGAATCATAGCATAAGCATTTTTGGCAAGGCGGTTTGCCTTGTTAATACGCATCGAAATTTCGGCCTTACCAGTATCAAGAAGTTCAACTGAATCAACCCAGCCAACCTCAACACCTGCAATTTTTACGGGTGATTTTATCGAAAGCCCACCAGTATCATCAAAAAAAGCTCGATACGTATAAAACTGATGTTTATCAAATCGAAGAGCCTTAATATTGATGCTCAAATAGAGAAATATTCCTACTGCAACAACAATAAAAAGACCAACACGTGCTTCTGTTTTCACACACACACCTACTATTTATGTTAAACTATTTAAAGCCAATAAATTTTCATAACTTTAAAATATTTTTTTCGTTCTTCTTGTTTTTTTTCACGAGTATTATCTTTTTTTTCATCACCAACGTCAGCGTTGGGAACATCTTGTTCTTTGTTTTTATCCTGTTCCTTTTTATCTTTTTCTGGCGCTGGGTCCTGAAATTCTTGAACAATAGCATAAACCCTTTGCTCCACCGACCCCACTTTAGCATAGGATAACACAGAATAAACTTTAGAGGTAAAACTTTTTGAAAAAATATCCTTTAAAACATCAAAAACTTTTGGTTTTTCGCCGTACAACGGCTGAAGCAAATTCCAATGAGCATTCCAATCCTGACTCCCTTGTGGTTTAAATTCCTCTGCTATTTTTTTTACATCCTCTTGCAACAAGGATGCGTCATTGGCACGAACACGTTGCAACCCAAAAATTGCACGAATAGAGTCAGAAAACACTAATGGGTCTATGGTGGCATCATGCGTACAAACCGTAAAAATATCCGCTAAAAAAACATCTTTATTCGGCTCGCCGGCGCCACGTTTTGCCGGTTTTGCAGGCGGTTGATAAAACACATTTAAATTATCAAGTCCAAGCGCAACACTCAACTCAGTAATATCGTATATTTTTTTAGACCGTTTTTTAAAAAAATCTTCCAAGCGTTTTAAAAATTCAGCTCCCGTAATAATCCCAGGAATCTCCAGTGACTTTAAAATTGCCTCATACTCTTTTTTAAACACCTGTTTTTTAAAATCAAAAACTTCATTAATATTGATTTTACCGTGTTCAGAAGAAATACAAATCGAAACCTTCCCCTCAACTCCATCATTTTTATAATCAAGATCAAAATCCTGCCAACGATTAAGGTGCAATAATAAATGCAAGATAAATGCTTGCATAGGATTTTCTTTTTTTTCATCGCGAGCTTCTTGTGCCGTTTCATCACGCCCTTCGCGAGCAGCCGCCCCGCGCACAGCAACTGCTTTTGCTGCCACAATGCCATTATTTAATTGAGCAATTGCAACATTAATTCCACCCAAGGCAAGCATTTCAGCATGTTCCCGATCAACCATGGTTTTAACAAATTTTGACCCGACCATGCTGCTTTTTAATAATTGTTGCGTAATGATGGCAATGAGTGACAACATCATTAACGCAAAGACTACTATTGATCCGGATCTTTTTATGCTCATAACATTCTCCGTCCTTAACTCATTGGAAGTATAGGTTGCCCCATGGAACTATCGTTTGGTTTTGTTGCCGATGTATCAGGCGTATTTGCTGATTTTTCATCTCCAGAACCTTGACTACCATCTTCATTTACAGCTTTTTCATCTGGGCTTTCAGCCGTTACTTTTTTTTCTTTTTTTTCTGGCATCTGCAGCGACGTTGGATACGAAAAAATTAAGAAAGACGCTTGAAACGGCAACCCATGACGATAATCGCTATTCCAAAACTCAACAAACACATCAATACGTAAAGGAACAACCCCTTGCGTTTCTTTTGCCTCGCCCCATACACACGTTACCATTTCTTCCTCGATTGCATCACGTTTTTTTGCATCTTCATTTTTCTGCAACGGCTTTTTATATGCATATTCTACATACAACGTTTTAATATCTTTAGCAACCAAATGAGTTCGTATCGGATGCTGTTTTTCATGCTCGGTGGGGGCATCAACATCACTTATTTTAAGTCCAACATTTTCGATATCCGTAGTTTCTTTTCGAATAAGCCGATAACTTTCAATACCTTTTTTCAAAAGCGGCTTATCAACTTCTAATTCATAAGCCACACGAACAATGCGCACGCGCCGCTGCCCATAAATTTGCAGCGGATTTGTGGTAATCATCGACACGCGCTTAAAAGGATACACATATCGCTCTTCAAAGCGCTTTTTACCATCTTCGTTACACGAGGCTATAAAATAATTTTTAAGACGTTCGCGATCTGCTGCCGCCTCTTTCTTTTTATCCTCTTCAGATTGAGCTTTTGGCGCCTCTTGGGCTTCTTCGCCAGGAACAGCATCTTTTTTTATTTCTTTATACAAGGGTGGAATAAACGCGGCATTAAAATCACGTTCCATCTGATTAAACAATAAACACACCTGCCGATTGGATGCCAAAATATTTTTTACCTTGTCAAAATATCCCATAAGGTTGCGATACGCCTGCAACATGCCAAGCACTACAACGCATGAAAGCGCTAACGCTATAACCACTTCAAGCAAGGTAAAGGCTGGCCGTTGTATCTTCATCGTTTTTCTTGCTCTTTTTTATGATTCCACACAAAACTTATCATCTCAAGCTCTTGCAACTCTTTATCTTGTTTCCACGCAACTTCAGCCTTTAGTTTTCGCACAACTTCAGACCATTCTCTAAAGGCTGACTTTTTATCAAGGCCTTCGGTTTGTGTAACAAATGTCACCATAAGGTCTTCTTTTTTTTCAACATTTTTTTTGCCATCGGCTGGTGGCTTTAAAAAATTTTTGTACAATGCTCGCTTTACCCAAAATGTACGTTCAATCAGCCCGCGCTCAGCCAAAACTTTATTAAGTACACGAATTTGTAAGTTCGAAATAATAAAAACACACGTTGTTAGTATGGTCATGGCAAGCAACACTTCAATAAGGGTAAATGCCTTATTTTTTTTATTGATCATCACACTACCCCTCCGGACGCACCAGCCCATCTTTAAATTCAAACTCTCCAAAAAAAGGAGAAAGAATATAACTGCCTAAAACCTCGTTCCCCTTGTCTTGCGGCTTACGAACCAAATGCACAATAACATCCTGAACAAGCCCATCGGCAATAATATAACAAAACCCTTCTCCCTTGTTTTCAGCCATAAGCTCAAGCTTGCCATAATACACCGCCCTAAGCTTAATCGATGAATGAAACGTATAAGCAGTATTAAAATATTCACTTTCTACCTGCGCATACTTTTTTTTGCCCGGCGCTTCTGGATCATCAACTTCTTTTTGAATCAGCACCATATCATCGCCCTTTTTATTGTGCTTAAACACCAAACGATGCGTGCACTGCTCAGAAATTGCCTCTTGTCGCGCAAAAAAAATAATATCATTCAAATCAACCAAAATCGTTGACCATTCCGCCTGCGGCGTACGCATGGCAAGACGCGGAACAATAATGGCTGCCATAAACCCCATAATGCCTATGACAACCAATATTTCAATTAACGTAAATGCAGGTTTTGTGCATTTATTCACGAGTTTTATGCTCCGGTATGATACTTAACTTCGTCGCCTTCTTCCCAAATAATTTCAAAACTCTTGTATTGACCTTTAAATTTTTCTGGTGGACAATGATAAATAAATTCATTGCCATTATTATCTTCAATATCGCTAGAATTACTAACATAGGGCCACTTATTTTTTTGAGCACTATAACGTGGATCATTTGGCCGAGGATTTTCGAGTAAAGCTTTAAGACCATCCTTAGTACTTGGATAATTACCAATATCCATCTTATAATCTACTAATGCTTGTTTAAGCGAGTTCATTTTTAATTCTATCTTTTTATCATCTGCACGGCCCATTTGTTTCATAACCGTAGGAATTAAAAATCCAAACAAAAAACCAAGAATCGATATAACAACCAAGATTTCCATCAAGGTAAACCCGGCACTTTTTCTCATATTCATCAAAAAGTCTCCTTATCGGTTTTGTTTTAAATACCCGCCATATCGCCCATTCCCATAATAGGCAAAAATATTGCGGCAATAATAAACAATACTATCACACCTAAAATCATCGTCATAATTGGATTAATTTTTGCCGTTAACCCATCAGATAAATCATTAAGCTCTTCTTCATAGTCGTGCCCAACCGTCAGCAACATGTCAGCAAGCTTACCCGACTGTTCGCCCGTACTAATCATATAACTCGCAATATTAGGAAACATCCCTGTTTCTTTTAGGTACCGAGCTATTTTTCCCTCTTTAATAATTTTATCACGAGCAAGCCCCAATTTTTCTACCAATACTTTATTTTCAACAATATTGCAGACAATATCAAGAGCTTGGGATAAATTAACGCCACTTTCAAGCAACATACCCAACGTTTGGCTAAACTGCACAACTGCTTTTGTCTTGGTAAAATAAGCTGTAAGCGGCAACTTTAAAAATAATTCATCCAAAAATAATTTGCCTTGCGGTGTTGACTTCCACGACATAAAAGCAACAATGGCAACAACAAGCCCCACGATAAATGATGTAAAATGATTCAACATGAAGTTAGAAAGCGCCATTAAAATCACCGTTGGCATCGGAAGATCTTCTCCCATTTTGGTAAAAAGCCCACTAAGTTTTGGAACTAATCCTACCAACAAGCCAGCAACAACCAATAATGAAAAACCAAGCGTCATTAATGGCGTTGCCATTGCTTTTTTAACTTTCTTTTTAGTTTCTTCTGAACGCAAAAGATAATCGGTTAACCGAAATAAAATAACATCAAGTTTTCCACTGGCCTCACCCGCACGAACCAATTGCACATATACGTTGGTAAAAATTTGGGGATGTTTTGCAAGTTCTTTTGCCAATGGCTCACCCGACTTCACGCCATCTTTGATAGAAATCACAATTCTACGAAATGGATCCTCAAACTGTTCAATTAAAAGCTCAAGAGCCTGTAACAACGGAACCGCCGATTTTAACAATACCGAAAGTTGCTTTGTAAATAAAATAACCGTCTTAAGATCAACTTTCGGT
>LBTY01000019.1 GCA_000992305.1 candidate division TM6 bacterium GW2011_GWF2_38_10 | reverse complement strand
AATTAAGTAATTATGGGGTTCTTGCAATTCAATGGAATACAGGTCAATGCGAGTAAATATAGTTTTTCTTTTAACATGTTTAATGCTTTTCCAGAAATACTTTTTTACTCTTCTTTCTACCTTGTACAGTTCTTTTTTATGTGTTTGAGTAATGGGAATAGTGAGTAGATTGGAATCAAGAAGCATATGACTATGGGTTAGATATTGTGCTTCAATAACTTCTATACGGAAAGTTAGACTCTCTTGATCTTTATCTTTTTGCGTTGCTACTAAAAACTTTTGTTGAGGAGAAGCGCTAATGCATCGATTGTCTTCAATGTAAATTTCATAAAGTGCATCAGCATAATTTTTTTGCGTTTTTATTATTGGCGTATTGATAAAAAGATCTTCAGGTTTTTTAGCATTAAAATTATAACTGATTACTAAGTCACCCACTTTAAGATCTTTTATGGGGATCAATCCGTTTGGCGTTAAAACTTGTTGTGTTTCAATATGCCCTGCGAACATGGTGTTTATAATGCTTATGGTGCATAACATGATACTTAAGAATAACAGCATTTGCTTTTTGATCGTGAACATGAACTTGCTCCTGATGGGAATTTATTTTAATATTTTTGGAGTAAGGTAGCGCAGATTATTTTAAAAAGCAATAGGCTTTGACAAGGCTTTGCGAATTTATTTGTAACTACTTAGGCGCTGATAGGCAATAGTAAAATTATTGGTTTTAGGCAATCTTTATTCCGTTTCACACCGAGCGCCCTGAGCGAAAACCTTCTCTTACTCATCCCGAGTATTTTGCGTGGCAAAATGATCTTGCTACTATTTTGTAGCCACAAAAAACTCGTGGTATTATATTTAAAAGCAAAATAGTAGTAAGATTACATCTTTTGTGCGAAAGCCTTTTGTTTGACCTTAATTATGCGCAAGGGTGCTGACGTGGTAATAATTTTCAGAAAATGGTGAAAGGAGTTTTTGATGAATGTAAGGATTGTACGAAGAATAGGGATGCGTAGTGGGGTTATTTTTTTATTGTTATCTCATTTTTTGTCTGCGGGGGTTCTGCCCGATTGGACATTTGCTGTTTATATGGAGGCTGGCCTTGCTGACATGCATCATTGGGCGCTTAAAAATATGAATGACATGGCCTTAGCTTGTTTTGATGCTGAAAAATTACATGTTGTTTCGCAGATACATATTGAAAAAGATCAGGCGTTTCGTTATGCCATTCAAAATGAAGCAATAAAACCAGTAGAAATAACAACACTGGATAAGGATTGCAGTAAAAATATTGTTGATTTTATGAAGTGGACAGTGCAAAAGTATCCCGCTAAACATTACGGATTAATTTTGTGGAACCATGGTTTTGGAATTTTAGATCCATCATTTCACCCAGAGAGTCAAGATCCATCTTCGGCCTGGGATGTCGAGCCTGACGAACCTTGCCATGAATGTAGCGGTGGTGTGTGTCCGCTCAAGAGCCATTCATGTAAGGAGATTGGTCATGATACTCATAAAGGGGCTCTTTTTGATGGGGAATCTTACATGAATAATGCACAGATGATTAAGGCTTTTAAGACAATCAAAAAGGACGTTCTTGCTGGAGAAAAGTTGGATATTCTTGGCACCGATTGTTGTAGAATGGCAATGATAGAGATTGCATATCAAGTTAAAGAGTATGCTCGGTTTTTGGTAGGATCACAAAATTGTGAACTCATAGATGGTTGGAACTACAAGGGCTTTTTTGAATGTTTTAAACAAAAGTCATTGAGCCCATTGGAGGCGGTGCGATCTATTGTTGGTGCCTACAGTGATTACTATGAAAAAGTTTCAATTCAAAATACCTATACGCTTTCGGCGCTTGACCTTGAGCAGGTTGATGCGCTTGTTGCTAATCTTAATGAGATTGTTCTTTTGAGTCAAAAGTTGATGGTTGAAAAGGAATCAATTTTTAAGAGAGTATTGCTTAATGCGCGCGAGCATAGTCCTCATATGTGTACTTCATCGTATTATCGTGATTTAGGGACAATATATGTCAATTTGCTCCAAGAGCTTGATGCATGTGACGAGCATGTATTTAATCCTGGGATTATTGAGGATCTAAAGAATACGTTGGTTCAAGGGTTGGCACTTATCAAGTCTTTTGTTGCTGCCAATCTTGTTGGCTCCGCGGTTACGAGTTTTCAGGGTGTTTCAATTTATTTTCCACGTAATCGCATCGATGCATCTTATGTTGCAACTGTATTTGGACAAGAAACCTTATGGTTAAGTTTGTTGAATGACGTGGTTTATTCGCATTTTTTGAAGGACACTGGTGAAAAAAGAAGTTAAGAATATCTATCTTTATGATGATCAAGGGGTTGATGTCGAATCACTTGATCAGCTCAAGGCAACCTGTGAAGCATTACTCGGTAAAAACTATACGATAAAAACAATTTCAGCAGAAGATGTAGCAAGGGGTTTGTGGTGCCATGATGCGGCGCTTTTTTGTATGCCGGGGGGCGCCGATCTTTATTATGTTAAAAAGCTCCATGGTCGTGGTAATGATTGTATAAAAAAGTATGTGTATGAGGGCGGTGCTTTTTTAGGCATTTGTGCTGGGGCGTATTATGCATCTTTACGTGTAGAATTTGATAAGGGAGGCCCCTTGGAGGTTGTGGGTCCACGAGAGCTTGGATTTTTTAAAGGAACGTGTCGCGGGCCGGTGTTGGCGCCGTATAGCTACACCACCAAGGCTGGGTGCCGGGCGGCCGCTCTTACCACATCGTTATGTGATGTACCTCGTACGGTTGTGTATTATCATGGCGGCGGTTTTTTTGAACATGCTGAAACATGCCCTCAAACACGTGTTATTGCTACGTATGAACATGATGGTCCCGCTATTATTTTTACACGATGTGGCAAGGGCCGAGCGGTGCTTTCTGGCGTTCATTTTGAGTTTAACCCATTGGTTATGGATCAGCATGATCCTTACCTACAAAAAATAATGCATGAGCTTGTGGCGTCTAATGAAACAAGAATAATATTAGGCACTCATATTTTTGCTATGCTTGTGTAACTGCGTAAAAAGCATCAGTTGAATGGTTTTTTATATTAATAAACAACAAGACGATGGTTTTGAATAAATTGGTTCTCCATCAATAACAATTTTTTCAAGTGTAGTACAACATGATGCTATTTTTTGGGCATCGTGAAAAAAATCTTTTCTAACTGCTGGACAAGCTTCAATCGTTATTTTTTTTATATGTTTCATATGTAACAAAAGCGCCACGGCTTCGGATGAAAGTGTGTCAAATCCACTAATAGTAACATCTTCTAGCGAGGGGCTTTGAATAAGCCATTGCAAAGCATTTTCCGATATTGATCTACCATTAATAAGCACCAAAGATTTTAAAGCTGGTGCTTTTTCTAAAAAAAATAATGTTGCATTGGTAATTCTACCATCTTCGATATACAAATAAGATAATTCTTGCATATACAAAAGTAAGCCTAAGCCACAATCGGTAAGTTCTTTATATGTTTCAAAAAGATAAAGATTTTTAATATGTTGAGCTGCGCCAATAAGCGCGATCATATCGCTATCATCAATGCCATTACATTTAACTGTTTCTGCCTGAGATAATGAACTTGATTCATATTCAAGTAATCTTTTGCTTAAGGCACTTTTCCATTGCGAAGAAAAAATAAGTTGCCCAGATTTATCTAATAAAAAGGCTGCTGGAACAGGAACACATTGACGCCTTTCCTTGTTAACAATATTATCAATATTATTAACCGAAAAGTTGTACGGAATGAATACTGGTTTTGTAGCATTTTCTTCAATCAGCGGAACCGTATATTTTTTATTTTTCCAATGGGTATTAATCGATTGAATGGGTGCTCTTTCAAATAAGTGAACCGGTACGTTATGTATACGGGGTGAAATGTGCCAAGTTTTAGTTTTTGGATTAAATGATGTAAGTGCATAAGCATCAACATGAGTTTTTTCTGCAAAACTTGTTACGGTAAAAATAGGGAACTGGTTAAGAGATTGATCATAGCTACAATCTATAGAATGGCTATCTATGGGTTTCCAAAAAAAATTTAAATCGTTATAGATTCCCTCTGAGTAAAAATTTCTTAACATACTCACGCCATAGTCAAAATGATCATGGCCTCGAATAATACTTGCAACCGAATAGCATCCTTTTTTGCATAGTGTTTGCAAATAATGCATAGCACATGAACCTTGTATAAGTTTGCCATAACGATGGGGGCCATCAATGTCGATAGAAAAAAAATCACTATCATCTGCAATAAATCCGTCCCATACAAAGCCTGATGGATATAATTCTTCTTTTGACAAACAAGAAGCATTTTCTTCTGGGTGCTTACATGCTTGATCTAAAAGTGGATGAAAATCCATGGGGCTCATCGTGGTATTGTCCGAAAGAAAGTCTTGAGATTTTAATGCTAATCCCCCATGGCAAAACATTAAAAATGAAACGGGATCATTTACTTGAGCATGCGTACCTAAAAATAAAACTTGAGGCAAATAACCAAATAAAAAGGGAAAGTAAAGGTCACAAAGTGCTTCGATAGGCTCATCAAATGCTTGACAGATCTTATTAAATTCTGTTGGTGATAATTTTAAAATTAATTCACGATTAAACTCATGAAGATTCTTAGACGTAATATATTCATAATCTTCGTGATTACCGCGTAATAAAAAAACATTATGAGGATTTTTTAATTTCAAAAGTAATGCCAACACCCACGTTTCTAATCCGTAATGTCCATAATCTGCCAAATCGCCTAAAAAAACGAGAATAACGTTTGGGTCTAAAATACCGAAAGGCGAAATACAATGGTTTTGTAATAATTCATCATATTTCATATACTCAATGTTGCGAATGAGTGAATGTACACTTCCGTGATAATCACCCATAACAACAATTTTTGTTGTAGACGGTATAACACGTGCTTGTGCATAGACATGCCGTTGCTTACGATTAAGTTTTTGCATAGGGTCTTGAGCATGATCTGCTACCCAATGAGCATGATAAATTTCATTTTGCATGATAGCACAAACTGCTTGAAGTAGATCAAAAAAATCTTGCCAGGTAGTGATAGAATGTTCAAAAGACGAATGTGCTGAAAAATCTTTGCAAATATGATTGAATTCATCAAAACGACTGAGTATTATTTCAGAAGCATCGCTTAATGATGTTTGTTTGTTAATCTTTTCTTTAGGACTTAACATAGCATTACATGCTAAGCCACAGGAGATTAGCATAAGTGTAAATCCCAAAAATATTCGTTTGTAATGTAAAAACATAAAAAAAACCTTGTAAAAAACATTTTAGATAGTTGTACACAAAAAATTTGCAGTGGTTATGCGTCGCCGGCATTGAGCAATAATTGTTTGATGGATATGCCCCATCTACCTGGAAGATCGAGTAATGGATTGTCAATGGCGATGTGGTAAAGATGTAATAAAAAATGTACTATTTTTTTATTACTATCTGCTAGAAGCGTATAGGAAAGACGATGGCGCACGGTTTTTTCTTGTAAAAATTGCAGGTCTAAAGGCGCTCCCGCTTTGTGTAATAGTGTACATAAAGGGAAAATGGTATGCAGGCAGCAATCATTTTTTAGATTAGCCATTTCTAATAATACTGATGATTTATCATAAGCATTAGGGTTAAATGCTTTCATGTGTATTATTATGTCTTTATATTTAATAAGATTAAATATTTTATGCAATACTCCCTTACCATCGTATGTGGTTTTGATTGATGCTCCGGCGTTGAGTAATACATTAACGAGTTCAATGTTTTCATTGAGTATTGCTGCAAATAGAGGGGTAACTTTTTTGTCCTTTTTACAACAATTAACATGAGTTGTTACGCAGCAATTAACGTTGACATTCATTTCTAAAAAAATGATGGCGAATAATATTGTATTATTTTTTCCTATACTACATAAAGCTTCTTCAAGAAGTTGTGTATTATCGGTTAGATGGTTATTGATAAACCATAAAAAATAAGGAATATTTTTTAAAAAGATGGATTGGAAAAAAAAGTTTTTGTTGTTTTGGCAAACCTCTTTATTAAAACGATTAATGAGTTTATAACGGTGCCATTTAATTGCTTCTTCTAAAAAAGATGAACAATTTTCTTCCAAAAATAAACAATTTTCCTCGTTAAAACCGTTTGAATAATTTATACAATGTTCTATAATTTCGTAATTATTTCCATAGATGGCATCAATGACTAATCCTTTATTCGGTATGTTTATTTTATTTTTCAATGCAAGATAGTTAAAAATGTTACTCGATCCGGCAAGCGCTGCAACTCGATTTGAATATAAACGCCATCGATAAGCAAGATAATCTTCGGCCTCGTCGTGATTGTCTTTATAATAATTTTCAAAATTATCAAGATCATCATAAAAAATTATTATTTCGAGATCAAATATAGATTCGTCCAGTATTTCGATGAAGGATTCCATATGGGGATCTGACATGTTATTTAGTATGGCCGAGCATATGATTTCTAAGATATACGCATATTGATTGGTGTGTAATTGCATATGATGTTTGTTGTAAAGTTCTTTGGTAAGGTTAAAGGCTATAATGAGTTTTAGTATAATGTCATCTGATGTTGCAAGGTCTATATAATCTTTTGTCATTAAGGGAACGAGTGTTGCATGGTGAGCTAAGAAAAAAAGAATAAGTTTTTGGTGTGGTTTGAGATTTTCTACCAATGCGAGGTTTACACCTTTTGCTCCTAATTGTTCTTCTATGGTTTGTATAAGCGTTGGGCTTGCAGAGCAAAAGATATTTATTAATGTTATTGCATAGTCTACATTAAAGGGCCGATGATAAAAAAATATTCTGATGAGTGTATAAAGTGATTCATTGCGTACCGCGGGAGTGGTATTTTGCAATAGACTTTCTAGTTGAAGCCCTAGGGTTATACAGTTTTTTGATGAAATATTTCCCCAATATTCTTCAAGCTGAGCAAAAAGCACATGTGTTTGAAGAAAGGTTTTACTTTGTGCTGAAAGGCAATCAGGGATTTTTTGGGTGCAAAAGTTTATTTCGTCATATTGTAAAGTACTATTGCTTGTTTGCATTGGCATAAGTGATGAAAAAAAAGTAGCGACTAACATGGTGGCCAAAAAATAAATATGCATAATGTGTTCCTTTATAAAGGTAGCAGGTGGAAATTTCTTGGATAGAATCTTAGATTAAAAAATAAAGAGAAGCAAGATGCAATAAAAATGGGGCAACATAAAAAGCTGAAACTATTTTTTTTCCAACTATAGGAATTTTAAACCGTCTTGCATAACCCTATTTTTTCTATAAGCTTTGCATGTTAAATTGGAAGATATAAAAAATCGTTCAACCTCAGTAATATCTAAGTTTTAGAGCTTAGCCATTTTTAGTGAGTAGATGGTTTTTTAATGGTCAAAAAAAAGAAAGTTTATTAATGAATTATAAATCTAAACATAATGTATTATTATGTATTTTAACTCTTTTGTTTATTGGAAATTGCTTACCGCTTTATGGTTGTAAGCAGCCTATTTCTCAAAAAATTGACTATAATTTTGCAATAAAACCATATAAATTTACGTTAATTGGATTGCCTGGTGTTGGGAAAAGCACAACTCTCAGGGAATGCGCAAAGCTTCTACAAATTTATGGAATCGCTTGTAATGTTAAATCAACAGATGACATTATTCGATCAAGATTTAATGCTTGTGATCCTATTATCATTAGATTTGAAAAAGAAATTCTCAAAGAAAAAATACCGGATAGTATTTTAAAAGTAGAAGGCCTAGCTCCAGAAATTAAAATAGCTGCTTTTATGCAGAAATTTGGTGAAGAGCCAGCATGGCGTGATTTAGAAGAAATGTTTATAAAAGATATTGTGGAGTCTGCGGATGATAGTGATTGGTTTGATCTGGGTGGAAAAGCGCCACTTCGCAAAGGAACATTAGATATTTTACATGCCCATAACATAATACCTATTTTTTTAGATGCAAGATCAGAAACAATTTTTAATAGATTAACAAATGATGATAATTGGAAAACAAGGGCTGCCTATTTTAGTGCAGGTATAGATGGATGGCCTAAAATTGCCGAAGAGCACAGAAGTGATCGACAAAAAAAGTATTGTGAGATTGCATCAATTATAATTTCCGTCGAGCAGTCAGAAAATGAAGAGACTAACCATACAATCAAATTAAAAACTTCAGAAGAAATTGCGCATGAAATTTTTTATAAAATAGGCCTTTTGCATAACGGTTAAGCTTTGATATGCCCGTCGTTAAAATCAAATATTTTGGTGATATTATTTTGAATAAAGGTGCGTTATTTTTTTTACAACGCACCTTTGTCTATTATTCGATAATTTTTTGTTCTTCTTGTAGTTTATTAAATGTTGTTCCCATGAACAGTGCAACTAAAATCCAACCAAGTATGAGCCCAAGAGAAATGAATGAACCAAAAATAAACAACGTTGGAAAGTGTGAGCCAAGACTTGCCGTTACCGTTGAGCCAATGCCTTTACTGGTGCGATTACCAAAAGCATCAATCCAACTTTTTGCTTTAAATTTCACATCTTTGCTTGTGGGAATATAGATAACTTCTTTTGATGGGTTATTTAATGTATAACTAAATGCTTTGTACATGATGACTGATGCAAAAAATCCCCACATTAATGTGTATGTTGTTGCGCCGCATAGGTACATGCCCAAAAGTATAACAATTGAACTTCCTATAAGTGCAGGGTATGAAACAAGACAAAATTTAAGGCCAAATTTACGCATGAAAAAACTTGTTCCTAATAACGCAAATACAAGGGCGAGCGTGTTGGTTGAAACGCCTTGCAATCCTTTTAGCCAAGCAAATCCAGCGCCACCATCTGCAGCTGTTGGATATATTTGTGTTGCGCAAAGGCCCATTTGAAATTCAACAATGGTTGAAATAATTTCGTAGGTAACGGTTACAACAAGTAAGCCTGCAACATAGGGACGACTTAAAATGAGTTTGAGTCCTTCAATCATACTTGTTTTTTGAGGTTTTTCTCCTGTTGAGGATGCTTCAATATCGGTTGTTTTTATATACCAGCGCATTAAAAATGGTAAAATGCAAACACTCGCACCGCCGATGGCAAACAAAACCCCTATGCCGAGCGTTTTTGTATATAATGTTACTAATCCTGCTCCTAAAATTGCTCCAAGTTGAGCAAAAAAAGCTAATAACCCCCAGCCGGTTTTTGCAGATGATGCAGAAATGGTGCTGGCGATAATTGATAAAAAAAGTGCTGGCATGAGTGAACCATAGAGCTCAATAAAGCAATAAGCAACCCAGCCCAAAAAACGTCCAGGAACCCACTGTAGCCATGAAGGATTTTCTAGAAAAACTTGCGTAGTTGGAAGTGTGCAGTACCCAATGATTACAAAACCTACACCAAAAAAGAGTGCAAGGCTATAAAACAAGGTATTGCGTCGTAGCACATCAAGTAGTTTATTATAAAAAAGTACTCCAAGGATTACCGTAATCAACGATACCATTTTTGCAAAGGGTTGATACGAATAGCCAACTAATGAGGCAAATAATGGGTCTTTCATTACACGAATGAGCCAGTAAGCTCCAATTAAGAAAAAATAAATTGATGATAAAATACCAAATCTTGAGATATCTTCATCACTAATTGCGGGCCAAAAAAAATGAATCATTCTTTTTACGTATGACATGATTATCCTTGTATAGTAATGTAAATTAGACAAAAAAAACGGTTTTAATAACCGTTTTTCACAACTTTAGCGAGACTCATCCGCCAAAGCTTTGTTTTACTACACGGACATGTCTCTATTTAAATTTTCAGATGCATCAAATTATAAAAATTCAATTTTATCTATATAAAAAACGTATCATGAATATTTTTTATTGTCAAAAGTAGCTTAAAAATTGCATATTGAGCTTGTTTATAATTTTATATCACTTAAAATCATTTAAAAGTACTTCATTGCAATTGCCAGGGGATATTCAATTGAAGACAGTGATTTGGAATAGTTTTGATAAAAAATATAAGTGCTCTTTTCCTTAATTGACGTTGGGGTGGGGTGGCGCTTAGGAGGATTTATGAAAAAGAAAAAGTTTCAGCCAGTTTTTCTTGTTAACAAAGAAGGTACGCCTATAGCCGTTCAGCTTGATATAAAAGAATATGAAGCTTTGTTAGAAGAGGTGGAAGACGCTTATGATATTAAACGAGCAGAAAAGATCATTGTCAAGAAGGGTAAAACCCATACTCTTGAGGATTTGGAAAAAAAGTTTCTAAACAAGAGGAAATAAAGAATGGTTCATCCTCCTTGTATCGGTTATGAAATAATTTTTTCTGATGAAGCAAAGAAGGCACTTAAAAAACTTGATGATCAGATAATTTCAAAAATATTTAAAAAAACCAAACAATTAAGGTCTGAACAAGCTTGCGCTTTGAATATTAAAAAACTTAAATCAAAAAACAATTTGTATCGCCTAAGAGTTGGTGATTACAGAATTATTTATAGCATTGAGCATGCAAAAGTTATCATTTATATCATTGATATTGGCCATAGGAGAGATATTTATAATAAAATGGATAGACGTTTAAAATTAATGAGTTTATGATGCACATGCTAAAATTTAGTAATTAATTCGGCTTGGTTTAAATTGGAATAGTTTTGATAAAAAATATTGGAGTTCCTTCCAAACTAAAGAGAGGATGTATAAACTTATGAATAAATTAATCAAATATCCACTGATAATATTGAGTGGGTTGATACTTATAATCGCTGCTCTTAGTTTTTATTCAATCTCTAATTTTCCATATGTCATAAGCTTCTTTGAAGAAAAACCTAGAAACAAAATTTTCACAATAGACCAGCTCCAACTATTAACTAAATCCGATGTAGAATTTGTTACTAAAACAATAATAGAAAATCATCCAGGTTTGCACAATAAATTTGATCCTGAGTTTACTACAATCCTACATCTTGCACATCAAGACGCATTAGAGGCAGTTCACAACGTCAAAACTATCGAAGATCACAATGAAGTGATGCAGAAATACGCAAAACATTTTAATGACTCACATTTAAACATTTCTACAGAAGTTAACCTGAAGAATGCGCCTAAGGATTTTTTCAAGGTGAAAAACATTGAGCTAAAAGAATTTATGCCCAATGTTGCTTGGTTTACTATTCCAACATTTAATCCAAATGATGAACAACAAAATGATTTAAATAAAATTATAGATAAGCTACCTATTTATCGAAATCATACATTAATTATATTTGATTTGCGAGGGAATACGGGTGGCGATTCTTATTGGGGTACAAAAATACTTGAAGCTCTTTTTGGTGAGAATTACGCTAAAGAAAAAATTAATAACATGGATAAAAATGTATACATTGACTGGAGAGTAAGTAAGGATAATTTAATCTACCTTGCTGATTTAATTAAAAATTTAAAAAAAGAATTTGGTAACAATGATGAAGGTGTAATACAGAGACAAAAATTACATGACGAGATGGTTATATATCTTCAAAAAAATATTCCTTTACTTTGTGAAAGAGATGAAACAAATTCTAAAGCATTTGAAAACAATCTAAATCTTTGCTATGCCAAAATTATAGTATTAATGGATAAGGACACTGGAAGTGCGAGCTTGCGGTTTATAGACGAACTTAAATCACTTAATCATTACGTAAAACTTTTTGGACAAACAACGGGAGTCGATAGTTTGTACATGCAGGCAAGAGAAGTTGCTTTACCAAGTAAGCTTGGACATTTAATTTTACCCATGAAAGTTTATAGAAATAGACCAAGAAAAAATAATGAACCATATCATCCGGATGTTGAATTTATTGGGAATATCAAATATACAAAAGCAGTTGAGGAGTGGGTTAAAAAGGAAATTAATTTGTGGGTATTGGATGCAAAGTATTAAAACACTTAAAATAATAAAAGAGTAAGCTTCGATAACCCCACATTTTTTTGATTATGTCGTCTTTTTAGACAGGATTGGACAAATTATAAATTCAATTTATAATTTGTCCAATCCTGTTGTTTTGTATGATTCAATCAATTACGTTCATTTCTTCTCCTTTTTGGGGGTAGTTTTTGTAGAGATCTTTTTTTGCTTAATTTTAGTAATAACCTCATGCTTTTCAATCTCAGCTTCTATTTCCTCAATTGTTGGTAGGCTGTTCTTGAGTTTCTTTGGCAAGCTCTCTACAAGTTTTGTTTTATAACTTGCAACACCAATTGGTTGACTGACACCTCTCAATGCGTACTCAGCCACATAGTTATCTTTCGTTTTACACAATAATAAACCGATTGTTGGTTTGTCACTAGCGTGTTTTAGTGAACTATCAATAGCGGAAAGATAGAGGTTTATTTGTCCCAAATCACGGGCGTCTAATTCTTCTGTTTTTAATTCAACAACAACAAAACATCGTAAGGCTATGTGATAAAAAAGCATATCGATGAAAAAATCTTTGGTGCCAACGGTTATGGGATATTGTCTACCTATAAAAGCAAATCCTTGACCCAATTCCAGGAGAAAATTTTGGATGTGCGCCATGAGTCCCAACTCAAGCTCTCGTTCTCTTGCTCTTTCATCAATTGTTAAAAAATCAAAGTTGTAAGGATCCTTAAGTGTTTGTTCCGCAAGATCTGAATATGGCTCAGGCAAGGTCGCTTTAAAATTAGTAATTGCTTTTCCCTGGCGACTGTATAAGTCCGATTCAATCCACATGACTAAAGATGCTCTGCTCCAGCTATTCTCCACGGTTTTTTTTGCATACCATAATCTCTGTATATTGTCTTGAAGTTTTTCTAATATTGCTATGTTATGGCCCCACGGAATCATTAAAATGGGATTTTTTTTCAATTGTCCCACAGCTGTGGGACAATTGGGATAAGCTTGATAAAATGTTATCATCCTATATACATTGGTTCTGGAGAATCCCCCAATACCAGGAAATTCTTTTTGCAAATCATGTGCTAATTTTTCAATAACTTTTGCACCCCAACAATTTAATTGAGCTTTTTCTGATAATTCTTTTCCAATTCTCCAATAGAGTAGCGTTAGCTCTCTTGTTATGGATATGGCAGATTTTAGCTGCGTTTGCAAAATGTCTGTTTTTATATGCTCAAAAAATTTTGTATATCCTCTATTTAAAATAATAGATTCGCGGCCCTTTGACGTGGTTTTTTTAGTTATTTTTTTCTTTTTCATTTTACTTCTCCGATTTTTTCTTATTTCTAAAGCTGGTTGTTTTATATTTAGACCCCCAATATAAATTTACGTGAACCCAGCGGCTGAATGAGTTTTAACAAAACAACACTTGTAATTGTTGCGGTTTTTCCGTCAAAATCAAACATGCCAATCATAACCCAAACAATTGCTGTTGCAATAATTGCACAAACTGACGCTAGGATCACCATTGTGGTAATAATTTTTGGCGTTATTGGTTGGTTATAAACATGTATCATGTTGTATGCTTCTTCAAATATTACGCCAACAAGAAAAGCTGCTGCAAAAGCAAGGCTGAAATCGATATGATACTTGTTGTAGGTAATGTAGGTAATGCTAACAAGTATTGCATAGAAACCATACATACCCCTTTTACTTACCTCTAATTTTGTTGGCAAGTTATGAAAAAATCCTGGGCGCTCTGCGGACGGCCACAGTTTTGCCTTTAATTTGCCAACAACAATCATCGCTATAATAATGGAAACTGGAATTGAAAAATAACCAAGCTTTGGCTTGAGAAAATGCGCAGCAAAAAACATGGAGCTTGCCGTTGTAGCGGAGAGAAAGAGCATCTTGGGTAACGATAAACTCTTAATCGGAGCCTCATAGATGACCAAACTTTCATAGGCTGCCCGTATAAAAGGAACAATAAAAAATACAGCAAGACGTGCTGCGGTTTGGGGGATGCCAAACGCCTTTGTGAGCAAGGTTGGCAAAACCATGATTATAATGATGGTTGCATATAACCCAGCATTGGTAAAGTACAGCTTCTTTGAAAGCCATTGTAAAAAATCGATTTTTATCTCCATGGTAATCCTTTGTTTCGTTTTTGTTCCCCCGTTTCTAGGTATAGATTGCCTAGTAACACGGTATATATCAAGTTTTAATTTGTTCTGTTTTTCGTGTTCGCTGGGTGGTGTGTATATTATTGGGTTATGCAAGCGCTCTATTACATTGATTTTCTTTTTTTTCGTTGGGATGGTATAATGACAACAGTATTTTGTATGGCAAGAACTGTTATGGAAGGACAATTATGAATGCGTTTGCAACGGTGCGAGAATTGCGATTATTACTTGAGCACAAACAAGTGACCCCTCATGAAGTATGTGCATTTTTTCAGGCACGTTTGCAACAACATCATGCGCGTCTTAATTGTTGCTTGGAAGTTTTTGATAGTGTTGACATAAAGGTCCAGGTCCCCGCGGATGGAATGCTGGGAGGGATTCCCTACCTTGTTAAAGATATTATTTGCCAAAAAGGTCACTATGCAAGTGCTGCTTCTTTGATGCTGCAACATTATAAAGCGCCGTATGATGCAACGGTTATTCAACGCCTTTCCAGCGCTGGCGCTGTTTCTTTAGGGCGAGCTAATTGTGATGAATTTGCGATGGGGGCATCGGGCGAGACATCGGCATTTGGGCCAGCGCGCAATCCTTGGGATATAACACGCGTTCCTGGTGGGTCAAGTTCTGGTTCGGCGGCGGCGGTTGCGGCTGGCTTGGTTCCTTTTGCCCTAGGCAGCGAAACCGGTGGCTCAATTCGCAATCCCGCTTCTTTTTGTGGCTTGGTGGGCTTATACCCAACCTATGGATTGCATTCTCGTTATGGTGTTATTGCAATGTCTTCTTCCTTGGATACAGTTGG
>LBTY01000018.1 GCA_000992305.1 candidate division TM6 bacterium GW2011_GWF2_38_10 | reverse complement strand
CGGAATTACGTTTATCTCGTGATAAAGAACGTCGTGCCCTGATTCAATTTCAGCGCGAGTTATTTACCATGGATGCACAAAAAGAACGTATAGCTACGGCACAGCAAATTGAGCGTCAGAAGGGATCTTTGGATCGTGCTGAAAAGGAGGTTGAGGCAACAAGAGCTCGTTCGGCGCAGTATGAAACCGAAAATCTTGTGAGGTTAGCAGCTCAAATAAGTCCTACGCTTCCTGTGTATGGTGAAACTGTTGTTATGGCTACGTTGGGAGCGCATGCGGCTACAAGTGTTATTACTGGGCAGCTTGCAGCATCTCAACAAAAAAAAGGAGCATTGTTGGAATTGGATGCTCAGCGTCGAGCTTTAGAGCGAGATTCTGAAATTGCACAATTAACCTTTCAACAGAAGCTTATGAAGGGTGAGGCTCAGTTTGCATTTAGTGGAAATGATAGTTATGTGTATGTTGATAAACCAGGTATTCCAGATTTAGGTGATGTTTCAATTCCTGAACAAGCGCGGCAAAACAAACAGTTGCTTGAGGGATATTTGCAGAATGTTGCTCAGATTGGTGATGAGTCAATAGATAATCTTATTAGTGAAGCATCAAATATGCTTTATGCAATCGATCATTATTTTGTGGTAAGTGATGCTCGTGTTAAACGATCATTATTTAATTTTATTGAGCGATTAAATCGCATAGCAGAAAAGTCTGTTGGTTATGAAATGTCATTTTTTGATATTTTGTTTGGTTTTTATAATAATTCATTTTTGGTTAATGAGGATAATGCTGATGAAGCGGTTATAAAAGCTCGATGGTTTGTATGGATTAATGCATTAGGTCGTCGAATTTTACAAATGCCTCATTTTGAGTTAGCACCTTGTTTTGGTGAATATATTTGGCATGCGTCTCAATTTGCTCGTCCTGGCTATGGAACGATAATGTTTGATGTGCAAGGTGGAAATGATGTATTTATTTGTTTTACCAATGATATTCGCCATAAAATAAGAAACTCTGATAAGGATATTTATGAAATTGTTATTGGTGGATGGAATAACGAAAAATCTGCTATTCGGTTAACGAGTTTGGGTAAATCGGTTGCTGAAGTTAGTTTTTATGAAAATAACATGGCAGCGCTTAATCCTTATGGGTATGAGTCATTTTGGATTAGCCTTAATAATGGTGAAATAATGGTTGGGCGGGGGAAAGTTCCAGGCCAAAATGTATTTTTATCGTGGAAGGATCCGTATCCTATCCAAAATATTCGCTATATTGGATTGAGCAGTTGGAATGCCCCTCTTGTTTTTAATAATTTTACTTTTTATGATCAGGTTCCTATACAGCCAGTTCCACAGCATATTGATCGTGCAAGTAGAGAAGTTGTTAAAATGAATGTTGGGGTTGCGCGATCAGAGCGCTCCAGTGCTGTCGCTGTTATTCGAGACGAAGTTGCAATCGAAAATGAGCTTGAGGAGGCTGCTCTTATTTGATAAAGCAAAGATAATCTGTATATGAGATAATTCCAGCATTAAGCTTTTCAAGGCCATCTTGGGCAAGGCTTAACATGCCATCTTGAAGGGCTTGGTGCTGGATTATCGGTTGGGAACTTTTTTGTAAAATAAGTTGTTGGATAGTATCGTTAAGTATGAGTAATTCAAAAATTCCTATGCGGCCACTATAGCCGGTTTGTCGACATTCAGGACATCCTGTTGCTTTGTAGAGTGTCGAACTGAGTTTTCC
This sequence comes from candidate division TM6 bacterium GW2011_GWF2_38_10, assembly GCA_000992305.1. Classification (GTDB taxonomy): domain Bacteria; phylum Babelota; class Babeliae; order Babelales; family RVW-14; genus GWF2-38-10. The sequence goes on along the minus strand of LBTY01000018.1, from coordinate 14,529 downwards.
ATATTTTTTTATCGTAGCATGTTCATGTTCTTCTGGGGTGTATGCCTGTTTACAATGATCACATAATTTTCTTACAAGTCTTTGAGCCATAATTCCCGTAAGCGTTGCGTTAATTAAAAAGGGTTCAATTCCCATGTCTAAAAGACGTGTAATAGCTCCGCAGGCGTTGTTGGTGTGAAGTGTGCTGAGGACAAGGTGCCCTGTAAGGGCTGCCTCAACGGCGATTTGTACGGTTTCTTTATCTCTAATTTCACCAATAAGGATAACGTCAGGATCTTGGCGAAGAAGGCTTCGTAATCCATTGGCAAAGGTAAAACCTGCTTGGTTATTGACTTGGCTTTGCATAATTCCTGAGATATCGTATTCTACGGGGTCTTCCATGGTGACAATATTGTTTTCATGATGATTAAGGTTTGATAAGAGGGCATAGAGTGTGGTGGATTTTCCTGATCCGGTTGGTCCTGTGAGCAGAAAAAAACCATTATCTTGGAGTATAAGCGTCGATAATAATTCCTCTTGATGGGTGGTGAGGCCTATTTCAGAAAGCGTTTTAAGGTGTTGAGTTTTATCAAGGATTCGTAATACCATTTTTTCACCATTAATCGAGGGAAATGTTGAAACTCGAATGTCAATTGTGTGTTCTGGTTCGCATGGTGATGTATCAAGAATTTTTACTTTTATTTTGCCATCTTGAGGAAGGCGAGTTTGTGCAATGTCGAGATTGGCGAGTATTTTAAGACGTGAGATTATATAGGTATAATCATCTTTTTTGATAATATTTTGTGTGCACAATACGCCATCAATTCTGTAGCGAATATGTACATCCACGATACTTGGTTGAAGATGAATATCTGATGCCTTGAGCACTATAGCGTTATAGCATAACGTATCAACAATATCGATTATTGGGTCATTAATTGATTGCTCCTGTTTTTTTAAGGCTGGGCTTTTAAGGTGGTAATAAACATTAGTTTCCATGGTTTTGTATTATCCAAGTTTATAACCAACAAAAAAACCAACAATGCATGAAATAAAATAGAGCAAGTTGTCGCGGACCCAGTCAAAAAAATGGTTAATTAATAGATTTACATCGCCACCGGTAACTTTAGTTCCTATACCGAATAGGTTCTTTATTGCTCCCATGTTGATGGTTAGTAGTCCATTGTAATGGGCAAGAACAATAATAAATCCGGCTACGATAAGGCTCATGAATAAAAATTTAAAATATTTTTTAAAGAGGTATCCAATGGCAAAGCTTAGTCCAAAGTAAACTGCGGCAAGAATTGCTTGAGATGAGGATCCACCAAGACTGTTGGCCCACTTTTTTAAATCAAATTGTAACCACATATTTTTTATAGAGTCGAAAAATGTTTGTAGCGTTTTTGTTAGCTCCATAATAACTCCTTACGGTTAAATTTTTTTTATTGTTTACATGAGGTATTTATTAAGTTTATCTGTTCTAATTGAATTATAACATATCTTTAGTTTAGAAATCGATAAAATAAAAAAAAAGAGCGATGGTGCAAGACGATCGCTCTTTTTTTTAAATCTAATCGGGTGGTGATTCAATCACCAGTGAGAAAGAGTTGTTAAGCTCTTGAAAAAACTAGACAATAGAGTCTTTAAGTTTTTTACCAGGCTTAAACTTAGGAACTCTTTTGCTTGGGATCTTCATTTTTTGACCTGTGGCTGGGTTGATACCAACACGTTCTTTGCGTTTCATTACCGTAAAGGTTCCGAAACCTGTTAAAACAACGGACTTACCTTTTTTAAGGGTAACTTCGATTGCTTTAATAAATGATTCTAATGCACTTTTGCAAGCTGTTTTTGGCAATCTGGTGTCTTTTGCCATTTGCTCTATTAACGCAGCTTTGTTCATGAAAATCTCCTCATCAAAAGAGTAGGTTAAACTGTAACCATTCAACAATACGTTCAATATTTTTATCTGATCTCACTTTTCACATGATCTCCTATCGCACGGCTTTTGTCAAGCTTCTTTTGATAAAATGATGATAAGAAGTGATTTGCTATAGGAGCATTGATAGTATTTATTTTTGCACAATAAAAATAAATGTCTAATGTGTTTTTGCGCAAAAACAAAATAATGTAAAATGTTTTTCGTAAAGTTTAATAGGGGAATAATAACATAAAAAGATATGGTGCCGAGAGCCGGACTCGAACCGGCACGGATTATTCATCCGAGGGATTTTAAGTCCCTTGCGTCTACCAATTCCGCCATCCCGGCACCTAATTTGTAGTGGAGGCGGCACCCGGATTTGAACCGGGGAATCGCGGATTTGCAGTCCACTGCCTTACCACTTGGCTATGCCGCCATCATTTCAATGATCTAGAACGGCTTGCAAGTTAGCAGGGCCTGCGTGCTCCACTCTAACGGTTACAAATGTGCCGACAAGTGCGTCGGGGCCGTCTATGAGAACTCGAAGGTTTCCTTCAGTTCTTGATAAGAGTTTACCATGACTGAGCCGTTTTTCAACAAGAACTTTAATTTTTTTTCCAATAAGTTGCGAATTAAGTTCTGCGGCGATTTCCATTTGCCTAGTTTGTAGGTGTTCTAAGCGTTTTGTTTTTTCGTCAAGCGAGCAATTATCTTCCATCTCTGCGGCTTTGGTGTAGCGGCGAGGAGAGTAAATAAACGAATAAATAAGATCAAAGCGGACGAGCTCTATCATTTTCATGGTTTGTTCAAAGTCTTGTTGTGTTTCGCCGGGAAAGCCAACAATAATGTCGGTAGAAATTGTTGCTCCTGGAAGTTTTTCACGTATCCATCCGATTTTTTCTAAAAATGTTTTTGTGTCATAATTTCTATTCATAAGGTGGAGAATTCTATCAGAGCCAGCTTGCAAGGGGAAGTGAAGCGATGCTGCAATTTTAGGTCGATGGCGTGCCATAACATCAAAAAGATCAATGGTCATATCTTGAGGATGTGGGCTAATAAATCTGATCCAAAAATTTCCGGGGATAAGGGCTACTTTTTCTATGAGCTCGGGAAAGCGAGCTTGTGTTTGTGGGTCTATGTAGGAATTTACGTTTTGGCCAATGAGCATAACTTCTTTTGCACCTTCTTGAACGTCTCGTTCAATGGCTGCGATAATATCGGACATGGGATAGCTCGTTTCTCGTCCTCGGGTAAAGGGGACGATGCAATAGGAGCAATATTTATTGCATCCGGTCATAATGTTTATGTAGGAGCGTTTTATTTCATTCTCTGTGGTGAGTTGATTAGGGTTTTGTGTTGGGGTAAGGTGTTTTTTAAGATTAAATTCACTGATACTTGCAGCAGAGAGCGGCTTTATGGCGAGTTTGGAGAGGAGCGATTTTCGTTCAACGAGTTTTTTGATGTCGCGATCTTGACGGTTTCTAGCGCTGACCGGGGCACTTGGGTTTTCGGTAAATAACTGTTTGAGGGTTTTTATTTTTTCAATTGCATCTGCAAGGTATGCTTGTAGGCTTTGCATTTCATCGCGGGCGCCGTAGACAAATGATACGTGGTCAAATGATTGATATATTTCAGTTTTTTTATAGCTAGCAACACAGCCAATAATTCCTATTTTAATGTATGGTTTTGCTTTTTTGAGTGGTGCAAGCTGTCCAATATATGAAAATAATTTTTGTTCGGCTTTGTCTCTAATGGCGCATGTATTAATAATAATCAAGTCAGCATCTTGTTCTTGGTGTACCAGGTGGCATTCGTTATCGAGCAAAAAGCGTGCAATGCCTTCAGAATCGGCAACATTTGCTTGGCATCCGTACGTTTTAATAAAAAAAGAAATCACAAACGTCTCCGGTTTTATATGGTTTAATGAGTTTAATTTTTTGTATGCATATTATGCTATCATAGCAGCGTGATAAGTAAATCACCGATCGGTATTTTTAGTATTTTTTGCTAAAAGAATTTCCTCTTTACATTGTTGGGCAAGCATTTATAATGACAAATCACTGAGCATGCGTGTATTTTTTTGCGCCCGCTGGCGCATTAATTAGTACAAATTGAAATAGTATATAAGGTAGTGTTTATAGAGAAGGATTTTTACGAGATGGAAAAAAAAAATCAACAGTGTTGCGATCATTCGCATGAGGTTTTTGACCATTACCATGGGCATCATTCACATGAGAAAAATGATGTGCTAGAGCATCATGCTTCAGTTTGGGATGAACTAGTATGCCATTTACCGTTTGCGGTGTTTTCGGTTGCTTTGGCTATGGTGTGTTTAAGTTTTGTTTCTTATCTTGATATGGCTACGGGAAAGTCGTTGGCGTATCGTTTGTTTCATAACTTTCACTACTTACATATTGTATTTGCGGCTACCGGGACGGTATTGGTATTTTTTAAGTATTCTAAGAATATGATTTTAGGGTTGTTGGTTGGTATTTTTGTTCCAGCTACGTTTTGTACGGTTTCTGATGCATTTTTACCATATTTGGGTGGGCGATTTGTTGGGCTTGATATGGATTTGCACTGGTGTTTTATTAGCCATTTAGATGTCGTATTGCCATTTTTATTGGCCGGAATTATAAATGGCCTTGCTATGAGCACTCATCCGATGAGTCGTCGATTATTTTATTCATTTAGTTTTCATTTTGTTCATATCTTTGTAAGCTCGATGGCTGCGATATTATATTTGATAAGCTTTGGGTTTTATGAATGGTGGGATCGTATGGGTTTTGTATTTATTTTTTTAGTGGCTGCGGTTTTGATCCCCTGTACCATGTCTGATGTTGTTGTTCCAATGTTGTTTGCTAAAACAAAATTAAAAAAAAGGAATAGGGATACATAATGAGACGCATACGAGTTGAGAATGTAACCAAGTCTATTGATGGCGAAGTAATTCTTGATAATTTGAGCCTCGAAATTCCGCAAGGGCAATTTTTTGCTTTGCTTGGGCCCAGTGGGTGTGGAAAAACGACATTATTAAGGCTTTTAGCGGGGCTTGAAGGTGTTGATTCTGGTCGTATTTATTTGGGTGATGAGGATATTACGCATGTGCCTATTTATAAGCGTCGGATCAATACTGTTTTTCAGCAGTACGCACTTTTCCCTCATTTGACTGTTTTTGAAAATATTGCGTATAGCTTGCGCGTAAAAAAGATGAGCTCAGAAAAAATTAAGACAAAAACGCAAGATGCTTTGAAAATGGTTCGTTTGGCGGGCCTTGATGGAAAATATCCAGCATCGCTTTCAGGCGGTCAGCAGCAGCGTGTTGCATTGGCGCGTGCTATTGTGAATGAGCCGGATGTGCTTTTGCTTGATGAACCGCTTGCTGCGCTTGATTTAAAGCTTAAAGAGGAAATGTTAATTGAGCTTATTGATTTGCAGGATAAACTTGAAACTACTTTTATTTATGTAACGCATGATCAGGCTGAGGCGCTCACTGTTGCAGATCAAATGGCAATTATGAATAAGCGCGGCAAGCTCGAGCAAATTGGGACCCCTAAGCAAATTTATGAGTTTCCAACAACACGATTTGTTGCAAATTTTGTTGGAAGCACCAATATTATAGAAGGTACCTTTCACGTGCGTGATGGGCAGCAAAAGGTTGAAGTTGAAGGATTAACTATTTTTAATGTGTATAACCCATTAGATAAGCATTGGATGATTCCTGGCTGTAGATTATTTATGAGTATTCGTCCTGAGAAGATTTATATTTCTAAAACCGAAAAAGAAGGTTTTTCAAATCATATTCAGGGGCGAGTTGTTGATATTATTTACTACGGGATGAGCACGCGTTATTATGTAAAATTACGTAATGGGCAAGTGTTGATTGTGTTTGAGCAAAACGAAGAGCATTTTCCTCAGGAAGTAATTGATTATGATGATCTTGTGCATTTATACTTCCAAAAAGAAAATGTTGTATTATTGGAGCACTAATGAAGATTATACGGCGCATTGTAGCTGAAGAGTTTCCTTTTATTCTTGCGTGCCCAGCCCTTGTTTGGCAAGTTTTCTTTTTGTTTTTACCGGTGTGTGTACTCTTGTTATACAGTTTTTTTGAGTTGATACCAGGTCACTGGTTGGGGAGCTTTACCCTTGATTATTATCGACAAATAGTGCATTCACGAGCGCTATGGGCTATTTTAAATTCGAGCATTTTGGCATTGATCACATCGACAATCTGTTTTGTTTTGGCATATCCCTTGGCGTATTTTTTAGCAATTAAGGTTGCAAAAAAATTGCGTATGTTTTTTTTGTTTTTGCTTATTTTGCCTTCCTGGACGAGCATTGTTGTGCAGGTGTATGCATGGTTTTTTTTGCTTGATAAAAAGGGGTATTTAACGCAATTTTTGTACAATGCAGGATTTATTTCTGATAATTTTCATTTTCTTAATAGTTATGGAACTATTTTAATAGGTATGGTTTCTGCATATTTGCCATTTATGGTTTTTCCAATTTATGCCGTGCTTGAGCGAATGGATAAACGATTTTTAGAAGCCTCTGCTGATCTTGGCGCTAATGGGCGAGAGACTTTTAGGCGTGTTGTTTTTCCTTTATCATTGCCGGGGGTTTATGCAGGGTTTTTGCTTGTGTTTATTCCATCGTTTGGTGAATTTGCAATTCCATCATTATTAGGTGGTTCAAAATATGCTTTTTGGGGGAGTGTTATTGTCGATCGTTTTTTACGTTCTCGTGATTGGCGATCTGGTGCGGCGCTTGCCATCCTTGGGGTGAGTATCCCGGTTATGTTAGTTGCAAGTAGTTTTATTGTGAAAAAAATTATTGAGATTAAAAAGCGTCGTGAGAAAAAAAGGTTAACGGCCGTTAAAGATCAATGGTAACGTAAGGGTGTTATGGTTGGTGATAAAAAATACATGTCAATGATTGTGCAACCGATTTTTGTTTCGGTTGTTTATTTGTTTTTGTATTTGCCCATAATTGTTATGGTGTTGTTTTCGTTTAACAAGTCGGCAAATCCTATGAAGTGGGGTGGATTTTCTTTGCAGTGGTATACTCAGATGTGGAATATTCCTGAGATGGTTGCGGCACTTAAAACATCATTAATTGTTGCTGCGGCGTCTACATTGCTAAGCCTCATAATTGGTGTTTGTTTTGTGGTGGCGCATAAGTGGTGGAAGTCGGAGGTTTTATTCAGTTTTTTTTATGTTAATATTTTGTTGCCTGATATTGTTTTGGCTATTGGGGTTTTGAGTATTTTTACGTTTTCTCATATTCCATTGGGGTATGGAAGCTTAATTGTTGGGCATACGCTTATTGGGCTTGGCTTTGTAATTCCGATTATTCGTGCGCGCTTTGTTGAGCTCGATCCGTATTTAACAGAGGCCTCATTGGATTTGGGGGCGACTTACTTTCAAACATTTAGGCGCGTTTTGATTCCTTTGCTTATGCCGTCATTGGTTGCGGCGGGGCTTTTGGCGTTTACCCTTTCGCTGGATGATTTTTTGATTGCATTTTTTTGCGCTGGGCCAAAGGTGCAAACATTGTCGGTGTATGTGTACTCGATGGTTAAGGCCGGAGTTGATCCAACAATTAATGCAATATCAGCTGTATTGCTTGGGGTGAGCGGTATTCTTATTTTGGTGTTGTTATCGCTTAATGTTATAGATCAAGTATTATCTCAAGAATAAAGGAATGTACTCGTGGGAAGAGGACGACGAATCATACATCAGTCTTTGTTAGTTGTTCTTGTGTTGAGTGTTATTTTAGTGTTTCTTTATTTGCCTATGGTTTTGCAACGTTTGCAAACGGATGATCGAACATTGCATGTGTATATGTTTGCAGATTTTATAGCTCCAAGTGCATTTAGAAAATTTGAAAAAGCGACGGGGGTGCGTGTTAATGTTCAGTATTATGATACAAATGAAGAATTGTATGCAAAACTGAAAATGACGGGTGGGAGGGGTTATGATGTTATTAATCCTTCTGATTATATGGTAGAGTTTTTGAAAAAAGATGGGCTTTTGCGAAAAATTGATTATACTCAAATTCCAAATGCATCCTTTGTTGATGAACGGTTATTGCACCATTATTTTGATGTTTATAACGAATACTCAATTCCTATGAGTTGGTGCGTGTATGGTATTTTATATGATGCAAATATATTGGTTGATCCTGAACAAGTGCTCACTTTAGATGTTATGTTTAAAAGCCCTCATGAGCTTTTAAGGCAAGGCTTGGTAAAATCGTTGTATAAAGTGTGCATGTTTGATGAGCCACGTGATGCAACGATTATCGCGGCGCTTTATTTATTTGGGAAGATTCATAATATCAGTAATGAGCAGTTGCTCAAAGTTGAACAGCTTTTGATTGAGCAGCGTTCATGGATTGAGGCCTATACCAATTTTGGGTTGCGTTATTTTTTTGAAGGAAATATTGCTGCATTTGCAACAACCATTAGTCGATATGCGCGACATGTTTTGGCAGTTGATGGCAATCGATTTAAGTTTAAAGTTCCTCAGGAAGGTGGGTTTATGGTGATTGAAAATTTTGCGATTCCTGTTGCGAGTACAAAGGCTCACTTGGCTGTGCAATTTATTAATTTTATGATTTCTGAAAAAATGGGTGTTGAACATTTTATACAATGTGGTGGGAATCCTGTTCATAAGCAGGCGATTGCGGATCTTAAGGAGCGACAGTTCCCTCATTTGCAATCTTTTTTGTGTGAAGACCAGTTTGGATCGTTGGCATTAATGCATAACGAAATTCCTGTAGGCAAAACGAGCGATATTTGGCTTCGTGTTAAAACTGCATAGTCTTAATCATGTGGTTTGGCAAGCAGCGACAGGTGATATAATCTTCTAGGAGTTAGAATATGATGAATCAGGCGCGAGAATCGTCGACGCTTGCTCGGCGCATTGTACATCGATTTGCGATAGCAATCGTGTTTTTGGCAGGGGTTCTCTTATTTTTATATTTACCTACATGGTTGCGTTTTTTTGATAAAGAGCAATCGCTAACGGTTTATATGTTTACTGAATTTGTGAGTCAGGATGCGGTTCGTGCATTCGAAAAGGAATATGGCATCAAGGTGTATTTACAGTACTTTGAAACAAATGAAGAGTTGCGTGCTAAATTTAAAATTAACGAGGGTGTTGGTTATGATGTTATAACGCCTTCAGATTACATGGTAGAGTTGTTGCGGCGAGATGGGTTATTGCATGAAATTGATACCACGAAGCTTACGCATTTTGGTGAGTTAGATGAACGGTTGCTCCATTGTTATTTTGATCCTGAAAATCGCTACTCTGTGCCGATAACGTGGAGTGCTTATGGCATTGTGTATGATAAAAAAATATTAAAAAATCCTTTGCAGTCGGTTCATTTATCGTATTTATTTCAAAACCCCTTGGCGTTGGTCGAACAGGGTGTGGTAAAGCGTCCGTATAAAATTTGTATGTTTGATGATTCGCAGGAAGTTTTTTTATTAGCGTCATTGTATTTGTACAATAAAAATCGTGGGATTACTGATGAACAGCTTGAGGAGATTGAGCAATTATTGATTCGTCAAAAAAAATGGGTTGAGTCGTATACTAATTTTGGACTGGACTATTTTTTAGAAGGTAATATTATCTCATTTGCAATGATTTCTAGCCGTTATGTAAAGCGTATTTTTGAAACGAGAAATGATCGTTTTGCATTTCAGATTCCTCAGCAGGGGTGTTTAGCGGTGATAGAAAATTTTGCTATTCCTAAACAAAGCGCAAAGGTTGATGCTGCGCACAAATTTATTGATTTTATGTTGTCAAGAAAGTATAATACGCATCACTTTTTTGAGTATGGTGGGACGCCGGTAAACAAATTGTCATATCAGGATATTCCTGAAAAATATATACAGGCTTTTCCTTTTATTATGTATGATGAAGTTTTTGAAAAGTTACATCTTATTCATAATGAATTACCATTAAAAAAAGTAGAGGAATTGTGGTTGCGTGTTAAAACCTCATAAAGGAAGAAAATGATTAGAATAAAAAGTCGTATTGAAGCATTATTTAGTGATTATAAACAACATGAATTGCGATTAAAGGATTGCATTGAGCGTTGGCGTGTTCGTGGAAAATTAAAAGAGTATCAACATGCTCATGATTTGATGGGAATCATTATTTCTTTTATGCAGGATTATCAATCGCAGCAGCCTGGTGATTTGGGGATTTATAAGAAGAGATACAAAGAGAGTAAAGCGGCGCTGAAAGAACTTAAAGAGATAACAAAACCAATGCTTCGACAATGGATTGAGGCAATTGTTATAGCGTTTGTATTAGCTTTTTTTGTAAGAAATTTTATTTTTGGTTTGTATCATGTTCCAACGGGTTCTGCCGAAAAAAATATTTTGGTGGGTGATCGTATTTGGGGCAATAAGATGGCATATTTTTTTAGCAAGCCGCAGTGTGGAGATTTAGTTATTTTTGATAATCCTGGATTTGCTTACAAACAAACATCGGGTTTTGGGTACTGGTGGCAGCGATATATTGGATTACCACTTCCGCTTTTAGGCATTGGGGCTGGTCCTGATAACTGGGTTAAGCGTGTGATAGCAGGTCCTGGAGATACTATTGAAGGGCGACTTGAAGATGATAAAACCGTTATTTATCGTAATGGAAAAAAACTTGATGAGCCATATGTCAACCCTTATCCTTTGATAAAAACAAAAAAGACGACAGGTTTTTTTATGGGTGAGCATTTTGGCCCCTTTTCTATACCGTCATTTTTGCGTTATGAAGAAAAAATTGTTCATTATACTTTTGTACCAGGAGTGGCGCTTGATGAGCAGCCATATTATCGACTTACTGAGCAAGAGGTTATAAAAAATTGGGCGACAGGGGAATATGATCTTAGTTATGCCTTTACGCCATCGTTTGATTATTCATATGCTGGTGTGCGTTGTGTTGATAATTTTGGCCCATTTACCTTACCAGAGGGTAAATATTGGGTTATGGGAGATAGTCGAAAAAACAGTCGAGATAGTCGTTATTGGTTGTTTTTAGATGAAAAATTAATTCATGGTCGTGCTAGCTTCATTATTTATTCTGTTGATAGTGAAGAATCGTTATGGTTGTTTGAGTTGCTGAAGCATCCAATCGATTTTTGGACGAAAAAAATACGCTATAATAGATTTTTCAAATCGTTAAATGGTTACGCAGTTGAAGAGAAAAAACAACGATCTTAGTTTTTTAGGAAATAACAATGAATAGAAATAAATTTTATGTAACAACACCAATTTATTATGTTAATTCCAAGCCCCATCTTGGAACGTTATATTCAACAGTTTTGGCTGATGTGGCGGCTCGATGGAATAAATTATTAGGTAAAAAAGTATACATGCTTACGGGAACGGATGAGCATGGGCAAAAGATTCAGGAAAAAGCGCAGGAGCTTGGCAAAGAGCCTAAAGCTTTTGTTGATAGCATGATTCCTGAATTTAAAAAAGTATGGGAAATGTATGGCATTCAGTATGATCGGTTTATTCGAACCACTGATGCTGACCATGAGGCAGTCGTTGTTTATTGGATTAAAAAATTGCAAGAACAAGGCGATATTTACAAGTCAACGTATGTTGGATGGTATTGCGTGCCGTGTGAAACGTTTGTGAATGTGACGAGTGAGACGCCTAAAAATGAGCAGGGCGTTCCGTGTTGTCCTTCATGTAATCGTGCAATGCGTGAAATGGAAGAAGAAAGTTATTTTTTTAGACTTTCAGCATACGAACAACAATTGCTTGATTTTTATGAGCAACATCCGGATTTTATTGTGCCTAAAGAGCGCATGAATGAGGTTGTTTCGTTTGTGAAATCAGGGTTGCGAGATTTGAGTATTTCGCGCAAAACTGTTTCGTGGGGCATTCCGTTTCCAGGAGATCCTTCGCATACGGTGTATGTGTGGGGTGACGCATTAAATAACTACATTAGTGCTATTGGATATGGACAGAATAACGCTGAGGCTCAAAAGAATTTTGAGTTTTGGTGGCCTGCAGATGTGCATATTATGGCAAAAGACATTGTTCGTTTTCATGCGGTTTATTGGCCTGCATTTTTGATTGCGGCAGGGATGCAGCCTCCGCGTCGCTTAATGGTTCACGGATATATTTTGACGGGTGAGCAAAAAATGTCAAAGTCGCTTGGTAATGCTGTTGATCCTCAAGACTTGGTAAAAACATATGGCGCCGATGCGGTTCGTTATTATTTGCTGCGAAATTTTCCTATCACACACGATGGTCAGTTTAGTATAAAAAGTTTAGAAGAACATATTGCTGCGGATCTTGCCAATAATTTAGGGAATTTGTTGAGTCGTACCGTAACACTTGCATTGCAGCATAAGGCAGAAAAGTTATCGCCGTCACAAGAGTTGGAAACGGCTACTATTGCTTTGCGTGAAAAATGTGCTGAAATGTATCGCGTGTATTGGGAAGAAATGAATAAAGGAATGTTTCATATTGCGCTTGGGCATGTGTGGACATTTTTATCTTCAGTTAATGCGTATTTTCAGGAATTTAAGCCCTGGGCTTTGGCAAAAACAGATCGTGATCTTTTTGAAGAAGTTTTGTATATGTCGTGTCATAGCTTATATGCCGTAGCAACAGTTTTGTGGCCAGTGATGCCGAGCAAGATGGAGCACGTATTGGCGGTGCTTGGGCATACATTTGTTTTGGGTGAAAATTATGATAGTGAGTTACGGAAGATAACTTTTGAGCGATCATATCAACTTACTCCATTAACGGCGCCATTATTTGTTCGTCCGGTTCCAGCAGTTGTTCCTACTGAGCCTGTGGCTCAACCCAAGGTTGACCAGGTTAAAAAGAGTGACGAGTCTGCTGGGATTATTTCTATTGATGATTTTGCTAAAGTGCATTTGCATGTTGGAACTATTGTGCAGTGCGAGGCTGTTGCAGGATCAGATAAATTATTAAAATTACAGGTTGATGTGGGGCCGCTTGGCATGCGTCAAATTTTATCCGGTGTTGCAGCATATTTTAAGCCTGAAGATCTTGTTGGCAAGCAGGGTGTGTATGTTACAAATCTTGCGCCGCGTAAAATGATCGGGCACGATTCATGTGGTATGATGTTGTTTGCTCAAGATAATCAAGGGAATATGCGCATGGTGACGGTTGGCGGCCCGGTTGCTAATGGTACTCGTGTTCGCTAGGGCTTTTATTCTTTTTGATAGATAGGTTCATTATGTTCAAAAAACGTTATGCGAGCATTGCAACCCCAGGCAAAATGTTCAAAATTGCCGATGCGGTGCTTGCGTAACGTTTCTGGAATTTTTAAAATCCATGGAGCCATAATGGTGTTCCCGCAAAATTCTTGATGGGTTGGAGCATACGTTTTAGTTGGATCAAAATAGGTTGCGATATGTGCGCGGCGTGGGTGGGTCTGTGTTTTTGTTGTACCTGTTGGGATTAACATTTTGTCTTTTTCAGAATAAAAATGTATGTGGTGATTAATGGTGTGCATGTCGGGTTGAAGAATAGGGCATGAGCTCCAGCGAGATCCTATGGTGTATAACATGGAGATAAGAGCGGCGTGGGGACATTTGTTTTTAGCCATAAGATTTTGTATAAAGGTGTGGTTTATTTGCCATGCCTTTTTTATTTCTTGGGTGTATTCTAGCGAAATATGTTGTTTGATAAAGTTTATAAGATTGGCGTTAATGCATGGTGCGTGCTCGATAGCACTAATAATGAGCTGTGAAATATTCCAGATTGTTGAAAGTGTGGAAAGTATTTTTTTTACAGAGAGACCTTTGGTAGCATTATTTTCAAGCAACCATTTTATAGAATCAACAAGATCGTAAAGAGCTGACTCGGCAAGGTCTTGATTTTCGGGATTAAGTAGGCATGAAGCGCAGCTCATAACGTTGCATCCAAAGCCGTGGCCTATTAAAACAATAGGTGCTGAAGGATTTTTAATTTTTGCCGAAATAATTTCTTGTGCTATAAGTGCGGCGCCTTGAATGCGTTCTTGAAGAAGTAGGCCTGCATATTCTTTATGGGGATCATTAGGATTGAGCCAGGGAATTGTTGAGCAGTTAAGATTTTGTTGTAATGCGGTTTTTTTTATAAGGTGAGTGTAGGTGCTGTTGTGATAAAAATCAATTCCAGAGGTTCCCATGCCGTGTGTGATAAAGACCATGCTAAACAGTGAAGTATAAGATGAAAAAAATAACAAAAAAAATATGAAGTTGCGTGATTGTTTGATAATTATGTTCATAAAAAACGTCTCCTATAAAGAGTGAAAAAATGGTGATTTGTGCCTTTGGGTGGTGGTGTTGAATAGTTATGTTGTTTTAGTTTATTATGAAAGTTACAAAAAAATGAATTTTTTTTATAAAAATGCTTGAAAAAGTTTTTAAAACAGGTACATTATTATCCACTTAAACGGACGAAGGAAAATGATAAAGCAGCGTTGAAACCGCCGTTTTGTTGTAAGAGATAAAATTTTAGATCTTTGAAATATTAGTTAAGAAAAATTATTGAGTAGATATCATTAAGATAGCAATGAGAAGTTTGTAGATAATTGAAAAGGGCATTCGGTGGATGCCATGGTATCAAGAGACGATGAAGG
>LBTY01000017.1 GCA_000992305.1 candidate division TM6 bacterium GW2011_GWF2_38_10 | reverse complement strand
TGGGAGGGCTTTCTATATTATTGATTATAGGTCTTATTGATGATTTAATTTGTCTAACTCCTCGTCAAAAATTTTTATGGCAAGGACTTGCCGTTTTTTTATTTTTAATGTCAGGAGCTTTTTTTGTTTTAACAATACCACATTGGCTGGCGCTTATTTTTTCAGGATTTTGGATTTTTTCGATTATCAATGCTTGTAATCTTGTTGATGTTATGGATGGGCTTTTATCGGTGATTGCATGTAGTGCAGCAGTTTCCTTTTTTTATTTTGCATACAATATGGGCATGCATGACCTTTGTTTTTTATTGGCTATTTTTATTGGGGCTTGCTGTGGATTTTTTGTTTTTAATGCTCCCCCTGCAAAAATTTATTTAGGTGATGCGGGATCATTATTTATTGGTGGTTTTTTATCGATTATTCCTCTTTTTATTGCAAAGATTGCGCCATTATTTTATACCTTACCTTGCGCTCATTATATTTTAGGATTTCCTTATGTTTTTATGGTTATTTTAGCGGTCCCTAGTTTAGAAATTTTTTCTTTAATCATTATCAGATCATATTTAGGAATTCCTTTTTACCGAGGAAGTCCTCATCATTTTTCTATTTTTTTACAGAAAAAAGGATGGACGCGTTGGGGTGTTTTAGCCTTTACAACTGCTATCGCACTCTTATTTTCTCTTGTAAGTATAGGGCATGCGTGTGGTTTTTTATCATGTGCGTTATTTTTGGGTTTTTTGAGTATGCTTATTGTTTTATGGGGATTGATTGTATTTAGATAATTACGGTGAGTTATTAAAATTCGTGAATGAATGTATGTAATCCTACAGCTGTTACATTATGAGCCAGTAAAAAATGGTTTTTTATAGGGTGTATAACATACAAGTGATCAAGGCCGAGGTCTTCAAGAGCTATGCGCATTGAAGGTGTTAGTTTTGGTTTATCACTATATTTGAATTCAAACCCAATTTTTTTACCTTCTTTGTGAATAAGAAGATCAAGCTCTGCTCCAGCTTGTGTTCTCCAAAAAAAACATTCTTCTTGTTTTGCTTTATATTTACGTAAAATTTCTTCAAGGGCAAACCCTTCCCAAAAAGATCCAAGGCGAGGATACGTGTTTAATTGTTGTATGGTTTTGATACCAAGGAGTGCATGCAAAATGCCACTATCGCGAAAATATATTTTAGACGTTTTAATTTGTCGTTTGCTAATATTTTCAAACCATGGATGAAGTACTCTTATCATAAATGTTCCTGATAAAATATCGATGTATTTTTTTACCATATGATCTGTAACGCCAAGTGATTTGCTTATTTCGCTTGCATTAAATAATTGTCCATGGTAGTGGCAAAGCATCATCCAAAATTTGTATATCTGTTGTGCAGGAATATTAAACCCAAGATTTGGTATATCTTGTTCAAGAAAGGTTCTAATATAATTTTCACGCCAAATAAAACTTAGATCGATAGAATCGGTTAAAAAAGATCGCGGGAATCCTCCTTGAAGCCAAAGCTTTTCATTATTTTCTACTTCTTGGTAAGAAAAAGGAGTTATTTCAATATAGCCTATGCGACCGGCGAGGGATTCTGAAGATTGTTTAATAAGCTCTCTTGAGGCGCTTCCAAGAATAAGTATTTTCCCAGGATGGTTATCGACAAGAAATCGCAATACGGGGAAAATATTTGGAAGACGTTGAATTTCGTCAATGATGATAAGATTTTCTTTTTTTAAAAGAGGGGGAAGTATGAGCATTGGGTTTTCAAATTGTACAAGATCAGATGGATTTTCAAGATCAAAGAGGAATACATTTTTGGGTTGGTAGTTTTCTGCATATTGTTTTGCAAGTGTTGTTTTTCCTACTTGTCGAGGGCCCAAAAGAGCACAAATAGGATGAATTTGAAATAAAACATCAATTTCTTGTTGATATTTAGTTCGTAACATAATAATCCCCTCAAAAAACACCTTGTATTTTTGAATTCTATTTTAAATTTACAAGGTATTTTAGAAAAAATCAAGAAAAAGACCTTGTTATTTCGAAACCAACTTCGAAATAACAAGGTCTTTTTCTTAAATAATTAGATAACTCTAGAGAGTTATTTTTCTAATTTGTTTTCTTCTGAAGCTTCAGAAGCTTCTTCTGCTTGTTGTGGTTGTGCAGATTCTTCTTTTTGTTCGCTTGCAGGAGCTGCAACTGGGGCTGCTTCTTGTTGTGTTTCTACTGCTGAAGGAGCTTCTTGTTGTTGAACGTTAACTTGTACTTCTTCTTGTTTTTGAAGGCCGCAAGAAGGAAGTAATGAAAGGGCTGTAAAGCCTATAACAAATGAATATACATTATATTTCATGAGCGATGCCTTTCGGATAATATCCTATTTTAATACAATATGTCTATATTTAACAATGGTATTAACGTAGTGAAAATAATAATAAAAAGCAACTTTTTTACAAAAATCTTTATAGAAAATAATTCACCGAGAGTATGGTAGTTTGATTATAAATGTTGCTCCTGATGTTGATGGCATTGTTTCTATTGATCCATTGTGCAATGTTATAATATCTCTGACAATTGAAAGTCCGAGTCCCATGTTTTTTTGTTCTGTGGATACATAGGGAAAAAATAGATTGTCTTTTATGTGTTGAGCAATGCCGGGGCCATTATCTGAAAAAGTAATATTATAGCAATGCATAATACTATCTTTTTTCATGGTAATTGAAATGCAAGCGTTGTTTTGTTCGCGTAATGCTCGTATACTGTTATCAAAAAGATTAAAAAACACTCGTTTGATTTTTTTTTCATCAAGCATCATAAGATCTATTTTTTTAGGTCCTTTGTAGGTGATGGTAATTGCTGGATAGCTTAATTTATACAAGTTGCAAACATCGGATATTATTGTTTTTAGACAGGTAAATTGCCGTTCTATTGGGGGCATTTTTGCAAATTCAGAAAAATGTACAACGAGGTTTTTGATAAGAGATACTTGTTCAAGTATGATCTGGGTGCTTTGTATAAATGATTCTTCATGATGTAAAAGCTTGCCAAATTTTCGTTGCAGACGTTGTGTTGCAAGTTGTATAGGGGTAAGTGGGTTTTTGATTTCATGAGCCATTTGTTTTGCGGCTTCTTGCCAAGTTTTTAATTTGTTAGCTTTGACAACATCGGTTACATCTTCTAAAACAACAAGCGTACCATATTGTTTTTTTGTGGGAATATTATTAATAAGGACAATTGATAATGTGACAACAAATGAGCGATCTTCTCCATTGATGGTGAAAATATGTTCTTGAGTATGACATGTTTTATGTAAGATTTGAGTCATATTTCGAAGCGCTTTAAAAAATGTTTGGACTATATGAGTGCCGGCGATGGAGATTCGCTTATCGCATATTTGTGTACTCTTAGTAACATGAAAAGCAAGTGTTTGGGCGGCTTCGTTGCATCGAATAATGCGACCATATTCATTAATAAGAAATACGGCAGCTTTAATATTTTCAAGTATAGTAAAAAGTTCATTGTGTTTATCTTGTAATGTTGTTTGTGCTTTTTTTATTGCGCCAACCATTTCATTAAATCCTTCTACAAGCATACGTAAATCATCAGATGTTTTGGTAGTAATGGCAATATCGAGTTTTCCTTTACGAATAGAGGAAACTGCATCCAAAAGTTCTTTAATCGGTTTTGAAAGACCACGGGCTATATAAAAAGCGCACCAAATAGAAAGAAAAAGAATTAAAAGCATGACTAAAAAAAAGGTACAATAATAATTGAGATAAATAGGATTTTTTAATGATTTAAGTTGGTTGTAATCTGCTAATGAATTTTGAATTTCTATAAGTGAAGATCTAATGGCTGGTGGATAGCGCTTAACAAGCACAAACAGTATTTCTTCTTTTTGTGCTACCCAATATAATGAACCATAAAAATCGAAAGCCGCTGGTAGTTGTGTTGTTTTTATTATATGTAAAAATTGTTGGCTGAGACTTTTTGTTGTTCGGTCATTAAATGTTCTATATGTTCGCCATATTTTTATTTCATTGCCTATTGACCCACAAAACATACTCCCATCTTTATTCCAGGCGTATGCTGTTGTGTTATTTTTTGTATATGCCGTAATAAGTTTTTTAATGCAGATAAGATTTTTATTGGAGCGTGTTATGGTTTGTGGTACGCGTGCAAGAAAACGGTTTCCTTCATTGGTTAGTTTATGACGCATTTTTTTTGTTTCTTCTTGATGGAGTGTTAGTCCTGCCAATAGTCCTTGTTCGATACGTGCGCAAAACCACGCATCGATTGTTTTTGTGATAATACGTCCTGCAGCAAAAAAAACAAAGAAAGCGGGGATAACGGAGAATAAAGAAAATGCAAATAGGAGATTTCTTTTAAAAACACTCCCCGGAAGGCCTTTTTTTCGTTCAAAAAAGAGCTTAATGCTTTGTTTTATGATAATTGATAATAAAAAAATAAGAAGAAGAATATGAACATTAATAAGCATAAATAAGAACGTTCTACTAACGCCGGCACCAAGCCATTGATGGTTGCGTTGCATAAGTGGTATGAGCCATAACAGCATAGCAAAGATTGCGGTACACAATGTAATGATGCTGAGTCGGCGATAATGATATTGGATATTCATAATGAGTCAATTATAATTTATAATAGGCAATAAAGTCGCGTAAATGCCTATTAAATGCGTTTCTATTTTGTCTTGCGTTTGCGACAAGTCTACTCTATGGTATAATGAATGGTGTGTCAAAGGTTTCTATAAAAAAAGACAACTTGTGGGTTTGGGAATATTTTTATATTTTAGGGAGGAACCGTGAATAAAAACTATAAACAGTTTTTGATTATTACATGTTTCTTATCATTTTTTGCTCTACCAAAGAGTATTGTTAATGCACAAGGTGATAGCAATAATAATACACCTTTGTATGAGAATGTTTTTTCTCGTATATTTGAATCTAGCAAGTCTTGTTTGGCAGATGTTTTTGCTCGTGCCAAAAAGCTCAATTATTTTACATCTAAGGGTTTGGTTATACCAGTAAAAGCTCTTAATCAAGATATTATTTTTAATTGGCAAGAAGCTGGATCAGGTGATTTATTTACGCCATTTAAATCGATTGAATCAGAAATAAAAGTATATCAAAATGATTATGATTCATATGCTGATTTTAAAAATATGGGCGTTGCTATTGCTCAGGATGAACTCGTTCGTTTGCTGTCGCAAGGTGATTTACTTGATAATGTCAAGCAGGCCTTATCTCCTTTTGGTATCTTTTCATTGAAGGTAATGCTTTTAATAAAAACTATTACTGAGCATCCTGATTATAAAGAACGCTTTGTATCAGAATTATTACGATTGTTAATTAAATTAAGTATTACGGAAGATGTTCCATTTGATAAAGTTACTCAATTATTTGAAAATATAACATTACCAGAGTCGCTTACTCATTTTGTTAATGCTCAGATTCCTGGTGGATTTCAATTTTTTAAAGATATTTGGACTCAAATTCACGTTCCTGGTGAAGAATTGTCTCCTGGTTTATTAGGAAGGATTTCTTGTTTTGTTTTTAAAGATGAGCAATTTGCTTCGCTTGTTTATAAACATATTGAAAAAATTGAACATTTGGATTATGAATCTTGGAATCGATATATTACGGGGCTTATAGATCTTAATAAACACAAGGTTATACCGTTTGAACTTTTTGAGAAAGAAGAAAAGGCTGGATTTGTTGGTCAATTTACAACAACGACATTATCAAGTTCTCTACCAGCGCCTCTTTTTACTCATATAAAAAATCAATCAAATGCTTCACATAGAACCTTAGTTCAACTTGATAATGGGTTGCATGCTATTTATCGTATACATAATGATTTGAGCATTCCTGATTCATTGAAAGTACTTATATCTGTTTTATTTAGAACAGTTAAACAATATATACAGGTAAGACAGGATCTTTTGATGGGTAAGAGTAAGGTATTGAGAAAATCTCAAGATGCTTATAAAAGTCTTATTAAGGAACGAGTATTAATTAATTCTTTTACGGAATTATCATGTGGAAGAAATTTAAATCAATTAATGAATAAGGATTTGAGCGATTTGGATCAACAATGTGCAGAGCTTCATGATGCTCATAATAAGGGTGTTGAGACTTTATATGAAGCATTAAACTTATATATTGATATGCTTGATGAACATGTTGATGGTGTTAATAAAACAATAAAGCAACACAAGAAAGAACTTTATGCAAAAACATCGTATATTCCCTTTATTGCGCCACTATGGAATATATTTCCACGAGAATGTGATGCTCAAGACAAAGAAACTTTAGAACAAAAAATAAGCTTATTGCAGAATCAAAAGAAACAATTAGAGAATCAACGAGATTTATTGATAGATCAATTAGATAATTACGAAAAACTTCAAAAATATGAAAAGCAGCATGAGTATTTGCAGGCTCAAAAAGAAAAATGTAAAGATTTATCTGGTGAAGTTTCTCAAGCGTTAGAAGCAAGAATTAATACGCTGGAACAAGAGATTGAAGCTATAAAAACAGAAAATACTTTTTTAATTGTATCATTACAAAAAGAATTTTACTATCACCGCCTTGCATCTATTTATAACTTGTATGCACAAAAGATTGAAACGCAATGTAAACAAAGAAAAGCTAAGATAGACAGAATTTATAATAAAGATAAGCGAATGGCTAAAGAGTTAACATTTGAGCGCAAGAAGCAAATACTGCAAAGTATGAAAAAACAATTAGTTAAAAAAAGTGAAAAAATAAAAAGTGACTTGGAAAAATTACAAAAATTTATAGCATTAAAAGATGCTCAATTGCGCAATGATTCATTTTCTGAGTCAGAAGAATTACGTGATTTAGAAAATTCTATAGGATATATGCTTTCCAGTACGGTCATTAATAAAATGGTATCAAATACTTTTAATGCGCTTCCTGAGCTTGCTTATATGGTTGAAGATTTTTCTAATAATGAGATTAAGCCATTTAAAAATATCAAAAAAGATTTTCAAATGACATTAGCAAATGTTATTTATAGAATTCCAGTTATTAAAAATAATCGTTATACATTTGATTATTTTATTAAAACATTTTTGCCAGATTTGTTTTTTTTAATTGAGAATAAATAATCATACATCCTTCATAATTTGAGGATATTATACTATGATGTTTTTTCGAAATTGTTTTGTTGTAGTTATTGCCCTTTTGGGGGCAATAACTACGGTTAAGTCATCGTTGCCTGTTTTAGACGGCTCACATGAACTTATGATGCGTGTTTTTAATCATGGGGCTCAATTAGTTAATCTAGACGATCGTTTGTGTGTAGATATGCAACAAGAAGAAAAAAAACTAAGCGCATTAGCGTCAGTTGCTTCTGAAAATAAAAAATTTAGAGCTTCACTTGATAAAGCATTTTTATTTTTAGCTCTTCGCTATAAAGAAACTTTATTTAAACTTGAATTATGTTCAAGCGTTACAGCACCGTTAAGCCCTTTAAATGATCTGCAACTTGCTTGTGTAACATTACACGTGATACAAAAATTAAATAAAAAGGCACGAGATATTGTTCTTAAGGTTAAAAAAGGAACATCAATTAATCGAGTAACATCATATTTGACCAGTGAGTATATTGGTTCTTTGATTATGAAGGAATTGGATCTTTATTGGAACCGTTCATTTATTGCTCAATGTATGTATTTTTCGTCATATCAAAAAGCTCGACGACATTTTAATGATTTACTATGTGCCGATTTTTATACAGAGGATATTGTTATTTTTCACCAATACATTGAATTAATAAATAAATATCGTCAGAAAATACATAGCAATGAATCTCAAGATATGTACGAAATCAAAAAAGAAATAAATGCATTAATTGATGCTATTCAACATGAAGTTGTTACATTATCATTGTCAGGGGATGATCTTTGCGGTGGGTATTGTGATATTTATACTATGATGATTGGACGCTTGACTGAATTGCAAAGAAAAATAAAAGGGGATGCGCTTCCTGATAAAAATGGGATTATTATACGTTATCAAGCGTTTACAAAACAGATGCCCAAAAATAGTAATGATATAGTCTGTGATTGTAAAGCGACCCTTGATAGACTTATGGCAATTTTTGCTCATCATAAAAATTATAATGAACAGTTTGCGCGAGATCTTGTTACGTGTAGCTTTAGTGTTAAGATGTTTTTACAATTGAATAAACCAGGCATGGCAAAAGATTTTCTTTTGGGCTCTTCAGAAAATATCATTATTATGAGAGAAATAGATACTATTTTAGATTTGGTTCTTACTTTTATCAAAGATTATTCAGATCAAAAAAATATAAAAGCTATTTGTATGGGTCTAGATTCTAAGAAAAATGGTTTTTTAATGAATTCTGGAATGCGTTTAATTATTGATGTTATAGAAAAAACATGTGGAATAAAAATTTCGAGTATTAAAGATCTTGTTTTATTCGCTTTAGGTAAAGTTTCTCCTTCTATCTTTGCTTTTATTTTATCGAGTATTCCTACTTATTTAAGTGGTTCTTTAAAATCTCTTTTTTCATTGTTTATGCGTGAAAATAAGGACAATCAAAATTCCATGCAAAAAGAATTTAAAAACTTTATGTCTAAACATCCTGACTTTTTGAAAAGATTAGAAGAAATTTCTATTTCGTAGTAAGCTATAAGGGTGTAATAAGAGTTCTTGTTACACCCTTAAATTAAGTGCTTATCTTCTGATTATGTCTTTAGCGAGGGTCTTTTAGATTTTTTTTATGATTTACCATCTTTCTCAAAACTTGCAAAATCATGCGAGTTTTTTTAATGTTTTTCATTATGTAAGTGTGCGTGTGATAGGGGCGTTGTTAACCGCTTTATTTTTTTCATTTTTATTTGGAAGTTGGTTTATTCGTTTTTGCCAACGATATTTTCAATCGAATGTTCGCGAATATACACCGCAAACGCATGTCATGAAAAATAATACCCCAACTATGGGTGGATTATTTATGATTGGTATTTTTTTGGTAAATAGTTTTTTATGGAATGATTTAAGTAAGCCTATTGTGTGGATTTTTTTGCTGTGTATTGTAAGTTTTGGGCTTATTGGCTTTTTAGATGATTGGTATAAGATTTTTTATAAAAAAGGTATAAATGCTTCACTTAAATTTAAACTACAAATTGCAAGTGCAGCTATAGTAGCCTTAAGTTGGTTTTTTATTCTTGCGCCAGATACACGTTTGTGTATGCCATTTTTTAAATTTTTTAATCCTGATCTGGGATATTTTATTATTCCGTGGGCAATGTTTATTATGGTTGCAACCAGTAATGCTGTTAATTTAACAGATGGATTGGATGGGTTGGCAACAGGTCCTTTAATTTTTAATTTTTCAACATTTGCATTGATTTCATATCTTGCGGGGCATAAATTATTTGCGCATTATTTATATATTCCTTTTGTTCCTGGAGCTACCGAGTTGACCATTTTTGCGGCGACGCTTATTGGTGCTCTTGTTGGGTTTTTGTGGTACAATACCTACCCAGCGCAAATTTTTATGGGTGATGTTGGGGCTTTATCATTTGGTGCAGGGTTAGCCTTTTCGGCGCTCATTGTTCGCCAGGAACTTTTGTTACTTATGTGTGGTGGTGTTTTTGTTCTTGAGACGATGTCGGTTATTTTGCAAGTAGCATCATTTAAATTATATGGAAAACGCCTTTTTAAAATGGCGCCGATACATCATCATTTTGAGCTTATTGGTTGGAAAGAAACAAAAATTACCGTTCGATTTTGGATCGTATCTTTTATTTTAGCGTTGTTAACACTTTTGACGTTAAAGATTCGTTGAGTTTTGACTTCTCCATGGTTATTTTTAGTAACAGGTTCTAGCCAAAAAATAAAAACCTGTTACCCTACTAACGTGGGAGGTTTGAGAAGTTTTATTGCATAGGCATAAAAGGAAATCTCATGCAAAGTCTTAAAGAGCAGATCAAGCATATTGTTGAACAACGTGATGATGCATTGCGTAAAGTATTATCTATAAGAGATATTGAGGATTTAAGGGTTTTATTACTGGGCAAAAAGGGACAGATAACGGCTCTTCTTGCACTTATGAAAACCTTGTCTTTAGAAGAAAAAAAAGAAATTGGACCACTCATTCATGCATTAAAACAAGAAACAGAAAATTGCTGTGATCAAGCCAAAGAACAGCTTACGATGCATATACTTGCCGCAGAAAAAGCAAAAAAAGAACATTTTGATGTTACAGCATACCTTCCAAAAATGGGGAAGGGGCATCGTCATCCTTACTCTTTTTTTATTGAAGAAATTCAAGATATTTTTATGTCTATGGGATATGAAATTATTGATGGTCCAGAAATAGAAACTGAATCTCATAATTTTACGTATTTAAATATTCCGCAAGACCACCCTGCGCGTGATACGCAAGATACTATATGGATTGATAGGACACTTGGGCTTTTAATGCGTAGTCAGACGTCTACGGTGCAAGTCCATGCGATGCAGGATAAAAAACTTCCTCTTGCAGTTGTTGCTCCTGGGCGTGTTTATCGGCAGGAAGCGACTGATGCTTCGCATGATTTTATGTTTATGCAGTGTGAAGGGCTGTTTATTGCAGAGAATGTAAGTTTAGCGCATTTATTTGGAACCGCTCAAACTTTTTTAAAAAAATTATTTAATAAAGAAGAACTTGATATTCGTATTCGTCCTGGTTTTTTCCCTTTTGTTGAACCAGGAGTTGAGATTGACATGCGTTGTCCATTTTGCACTCACGGGTGTTCTGTGTGTAAAAAATCTACATGGATTGAAGTATTTCCTGGAGGATTAGTTCATCCCAACGTATTAACAGCGTGTGGTATAGATGCAACAAAGTACGCTGGATTTGCTTTTGGTTTTGGGTTAACGCGCCTTGTCATGTTAAAATATGGTATTAACGATATTCGTCTTTTGCATAGTGGAAAGGTGAAATTTTTGGAGCAGTTTTAGTGTTTATTATTAAAAAGGAGTGGAGTTATGGTAACGAAGGCTATTATTCCAGCAGGAGGCGTGGGTACTCGATTTTTGCCAACAACTAAGGTACTTCCTAAGGAGATGTTGCCTATTTTGGAGAAACCAGCAATACAGTATATTGTTGAAGAGGGTTTGCGTGCTGGTTTAAAAAATTATATTGTTGTTACAAGTAAACATAAAACATGCCTTGAAGATCACTTTGATATCAATCAAGAATTAGTATCGTTTTTAGAAGAAAAAGGAAAACATAGTCTTATTGATGGAATTGAAAAAATTGTACAGTTAGCCAACTTTGTTTATGTACGTCAACGTGAACCGCGTGGACTTGGCCATGCCATTTGGACCGCACGCAATGTTATCGGCAAGGAATATGTAGCAATTTTTTTACCTGATGATATTATCGTTCACTCTACACCAGCAATAGGCCAATTAATGCAAGTTGCACAACAAGAGAAATGTAGCGTTATTGCAGTTCAAGAAGTTCCTATGAATACCGTTTCCAATTATGGGGTTATTGGTGTTCGTAAACAATTTTCTCCGAATTTATTTCAGGTAAAAGAATTGGTTGAAAAACCAACGATTTCGCAAGCTCCTTCAAATCTTGCCATTATTGGCCGTTATGTGCTATCGCCATCAATTTTTGGAGCACTAGATGAACTTAAAATTGGTGTTAATGGGGAAGTTCAGCTTACTGATGCAATACAATCTCTTTTATTATCAGGTGAAAAGGTTTTTGCCTATAAAGTGCAGGGCGTTCGCCATGACGTTGGTAATCCTATGGGGTTGCTAAAAGCTAATATCGATCTAGCATTGCGAAATCCTAAATATAGCGATATTTTACTTGATTATCTTAGTGAGCTTGATCGAGAATTTGTTGTTATGCAGGGAAAAGCAAACCTTTTGAATAAAAATGCCGGATCTAAACCAATCCTTCCCCTTTAATATTATTGGTGTTTATTTATAAAATAGGTGACCATGATATATAGATAATATAGTATTGCGATAATAATTATTAAGTTATAGCCATACCAAGATAGTGTTTCGCCTAAAATCGGTGTTGCAATATATATGGTCATTATAAGCATAACAAAGCCAAAAAACTTTTTGATTTCCATCATCCATGTTCCTGCCCGTGGTAAAAGTGAAAGACTATTGGAAAAGGTTCCAATAATAAGGAGGATAAGTCCCATGCCAAGGGCAAATGAAAAAAGAGATGCAAGTCCAATAAGTTGATTTCCTGTTTTTGCTACAAAAGCAAGAAGAATAGCTAAGGGGGGCGTAAGGCACGGTGAGGCAACGGTTCCTGCGAGGATGCCAAGTAAAAAACTACGGATCAAAGGGCGTTTTGTCGAAACTTCTTTTTGCTGGGTGAGCCATGAGGGCATATGAAGTTCATAAAACCCAAACATTGAAAAAGCAAGATACATAAATATAATTGCGATAAAGCCGATTAGTAAGGGATTAGAAGCCCAGCGTCCAAACATGATGGAGCTCGTTGCAGCAATGTAACCTAAGGCTGAGTATACGGTTGCCATGCCTAACACATAGCTTAGGGTAAGAAAAAAATTAGAACGCATTGATTGTGTTGCTTGAGATTGTAAAATTCCCATTGTTATTGGAATCATCGGATATAAGCACGGTGTAAAACTTGTAATAAAGCCTGCTAAAAAAGAAAGAACAATAATAACAAATACATTACCGCTTGTAACGATGTTTTGTAATAACTCTTGAATATACAGAACCATGAAAAAACTCCTTTTTTATAAGTTAATGATTTTTGTTAGTGTACCTTATTTTTATATAACCACTCAAATATTCTTTTTATGATTGTGCAAAAAGATTGCTGATGTATAATTTTTATAGCTAAAATATTATTTTTTAGCACATATAAAGGAGTAGGGAATGATTAGTTTGTTAAATAACCATAAATTGCGACGGTGTGTTGTTTTTTTATTATGGTATGTAATTTTTTTTAGTATGGGGCCATATTGTATGTCTCAAAAAATAAATTTATATGATTGTACCAGTAGCAACTATTCTCCTGATATTTCATTTGGAATAGTTGATCTTAAATTTGATGGAGAATCTATAAAAATTTGTGAACTTGGTGATGGTCCATTATCAATGTTTAGGGGATTTGATTATTTATATGGACGCGGGGTTTTATGGGAGCGTTTTTGGACTTACTTGGCAACGTTTTCGCTTCCTTTTGGGTATGTTATGAGCAAAAGAGTTCGCAACGAGTTTTTACCGGAATATATGGGAAGGGACATGTTTACTCAGCTAGGTGGAACTGTTATCCAAGATTTTCGATCATTGTTATCATATAAACCTTTAAATAGGGTTATGCATACATCTGGGAAGCAAAAAAAATACGATATAGCATCTGATTATTCATTGCTTATTATCGCAAAATATAATGGTGAAAATACTAAAAAAATTGAACAATTACAAACTCAGCAAAATGGTATCCTTGTGCTTAATGAGGTTTTATCATTGTACGCAAATTCTAAAGCTTTTATGCATAAGCTTTTTTTAAGTGATCCATTGTTACACCAATATCGTCCTCGTGCGGTTTTGTGTTTAAAACATTATGAACCTTGCCTTGCACAGAAGATTATTGAAAAATTACAGGCTGATTTGTATGTTATTAAACCTATAAATGCTGTCAAAGGGTTTGGGGTTTTAATGGTAAAGAAAGATGAGTTAGATACAGCACTAGCAACGCTTTTTGGAAAAGCGTCACACATTTATGGAAGAGTTTTTGATGCTTCAGCCTTGGCTTATTGGCGTGATAAAAAAGGTGGATTTTTTTTAGTAGAGGCTTATGCTCCGTCAAAAATTATTAGGGTTGATGATGTTAATTATGATGCTACAATGCGGGTTGCTTATGTTTTATCACATAATAAGGGAGAATCAGCTATTCATTTTTTAGGGAGTTATTGGAAGCTACCGGAAAAAGGTGTGAATCAGAAAGGGTCATTACTCGAGCAACATCGTTCAAGCATCTCTGTTGAGTGTCCATCAGCAGCTTTCGTTGATGAAAAGGATTTTACTTATGTAAAAAGGTTATTAACAGATGCTTTGTTGCGGGCCTATTCACATATGTTGCACAATAGGATTGATCTCCATAAAAAGCCATTTGCTGGCGCTGGTTATTATAAATTATTAGAACCTGATATTTAGTTGTAGTAAGAGGGTGTGATGATAAAACTATGGTTGATATTGTTAGTATTTTGGTCTCATGTAATCGCCTATAATAAAGATGATCGATCTCAGCGGGATGCTTTTTTTAAGGTATTAGTAAGTCATAATGATGATCAGTCAAAATGGCGTGGTTTTGAACCTTGGGTTTTTCATAGCGAGAATAATAATGGTCAACTTCCTGTGAGTGTTGTGGTTATGCGTAATGATGATTATTATGATGATCTTGCGTTTTTATTACATAATGGAGCAGGAGTTGCGCTTTTGGATAGGTATCAAAAAATACCATTGGATTATATAAAACAGAAAAAATCGCAGCAACTTGAATCCTTTGTTATTGATCAACTTGTAGTTAAGAATGTTAATCCAGCACTGTTTCATAATGATATAACTGCAGGTATAGTTGATTTAAAGTTTGATGGAAAAAAAATAAAAATTTGTGAATTTGGGGAGTTACAGCGATCACGGTTTTTAGGATTTGATCGTTTGTATGGATTAGGATCTTTATGGGCGCGATTTTGGAAAATTTGTAATTTTTTTGCGATAAAACCGTGTTATATTACCACTGCGCTAACATCAGAAGCGTTATCTGATCGAAAGATATCGCTGTTCAATGAGTATGGTGGATTTTCTTATCCATCATTAAAGACTTTGGAATATCAATCGTTATTTAAGCAGGCTTATAACACGATAAATGGTGAACGTTTATTTTTTAAACAAAATAATGTTATGGCCATTATTTCTGATAATACTTATCAAAGTGTTATAGTTGAACATTTTTTTAAATCTTACCCGCATGCACTATTATTAAATCATGCATTTGGGGCATTTGCTAATGATAAAATTCTTATGAATCGTTTATTTGATTGTGATGAATTACGTGCATATCGGCCGAAAAGCATGATCGTTCATAAAAAATATACGAGTTTCTTACATTCAAAAATTATTCAAAAATTACAAAGTGATTGGTTTGTTATAAAACCATTACATGCAGCAAAAGGTTATGGTGTTATTATTGTAAAAAAACGAGATTTACAACAAACGCTTAGTTCTATTATTCGTAATCCTAAGAATCTAAAAAATCTTGCTGATCCAGCATATAATTATTGGCTTAGGGCCGAAGAAGAAGATTTTTTAGTTGAGGCCTTTGCTCCGTCAAAATTAATAGAAGTTAATGGAAAAAAATATGACGCTACAATGCGTGTTGTTTTCACCTTATTTTGTGATGAAGGTAAAATAGGAGTGATGTTTTTAGGGGCGTATTGGAAATTGCCTGCCTTTGATTGTTCGAGTGCTGAAGATCTTACAAGTATTCATAAATCGAGTATTCGAGAGGATGTTATTTCGTCGGCGCCAGTTGATGAGCGTGATTATGCACATGTAACATCAATTTTACGTAATGTTTTGCCTATGGCGTATATGAAGATGCTTCACATTCGAGAATTGAATTTCTGGAAAAAATTGTAATTTGCAAATTGAATTATTTTGTTTTTACTCGCACATTTTTTTTCTTTAGGGTAGAATGAGCATATTTGTTTAATAATTGTATGATATAGTTTTAGTTTAGAAAGGTATTGTGTGTCAAAGGTTGATATTCTTATAGAGCAAACGAATTTTTTACTTGATAGTCAAAAAGCTTCTTTAGCAACATGTAAGTCTCTTTTTGCAGAATTTATTCAGGAAATTGAAAGGCATCTTAAAAATGCAAAAAATAATGAGGATGCTGAGATTTTAGAAAAAGTTTTAGATATGGTCCAAGAACAAGCTCGTATTTTAGAAGATGATATCAACGAAGATAATCATTTTATTGCTGAGCAACTTGAAACATTGAAAAAAATTAAAGCACATCAAGATCCAAAAGCAGCAGAAGAAATGTTGCAGATGATGGTTGATGTTGAGCATATTATGGACACTGAAGATTTTAAAAAATCAGTCGAAGAGGAATCTTTGGTTTCTCAGGGTAATCTGCGCACCATGATTGATGATCTTATTGGAGCACTTGAAGAGGGCGGAGCTCAAGAAGTTATGTTATTGCTTGAAGCTCTTAATGATTTGGGTGATTCTCTTGAAGAAGATGAGTTTCTCGATGAAGATGAATGGGAAATGGCTGTTCTTCGTCATGTTCTGGTTGTGGTCATTCCAAAGTTGATATTTTTGAGGCATTTAGCAAATTAGCTCAAAAAGAAGAAGCAAAAAAGAAAAACTAATTGGTACGGGTTATGAAAAAAGTAAATATAGAGCCAGGATGCGTTTCTTGTGGATCATGTGCAGCTATTTGTCCTCATGTTTTTAAGGTTTCTAAGGGCGCTTCAGTTATTGAGGGTGCAGATCTTGAAAAGTATGCAGAATGTATAAAAGAGGCTGCGGATATGTGTCCTGTGCAGGTTATTGTTGTTACTGATTCAAAAGAATAAGTATAGAGGCTATGGGTCAATTTTTTTGTCAAAAAAAACAAATGGTAAACGGCCTGCCTATAGAGTGGGCCGTATATGAAAAAGCTCTACAGGCCTTAAAGCCTCAGGGAGAGTTTTTATTTGTTGGCCATTTACTCCAGCGAGCATATCAGCGTTACGCTGAGCAGCTTGCATTGATTGGTGCTTCACGATGTATTACTTATCGTGAATTATATATTCGTTCGGTTATGGTATCTGAGCAATTGTATGCATTGGGTATTCAGTCTGGGGATAGTGTTGTTGTATGTGGAGAAAATTCATTAGAGTTTTATGTTGCTTATTGGGCAATTTTACAATGCGGTGGTATAGCCGTTCCCGTTAATACCTATCTTCATGAACGTGAGTTAACGCATATTATTTATGATTCTGCGCCTCGGTTTATTATATGTGCTGATGCTTTGCATGAAATGTTTACTGGTTTGCATGAACGATCGCTGATTAAAGATTCTATTGAGCTTTTGAGATTGAGCACCTTAGTTAATTGGGATCTTGTTCTTACGCAAGAGCATATTGAAGCTGCTGATACGTACAGTATCCCTCAGCGTGATCAGGATGAATTGGCACTTTTATTGTATACCTCAGGAACAACGGGGTTGCCTAAAGGGGTTATGTTATCTTCGCGAAATATCATGACTAATGTTGCGCAAGTTGCTGCTCGTTTTGCTATGTGTGGATTGTCGGCAGGGGAGCGTATATTTTGCGTATTGCCACTTTTTCATGTTTTTGCTCAAAATGTTTGCATTTGGACTCCAGCAATGACGGGTTCCGCTGTTATTGTTGTTCAAAAAATTGATAGAAAACTTATTTTGCAAGGTTTACGCCATAAGCCAACATTATTTGTTGGGGTTCCAGCCTTGTATGGTTTATTGTGTCTTATGAAGACGGCGCCTCTTGAGAGTGTTCGTTTATTCGTATCTGGTGCGGATATGTTGCCCGATAAAATACGCCTGGCGTTTTCTTTGATTTATGGGCGTAAAATTGCTTCAGGTTATGGACTTACAGAGGCTTCTCCTGTTATTGCTATTCACTATGAAAACAATGATGATTTAACGCAAGATGTTGGATCGCCCTTGTGTGAACTGGTGTGCGATGTTAGAAATGATGAAGGTGAGTCATTAGCATGTGAGCAGGTGGGAACGCTTTGGGTTAAAGGGGATAATGTCATGATGGGTTATTATCATGATCCCGAACAAACGGCTAAGGTTCTAAGTGATGGTTGGTTAAACACCGGTGATTTGGCAACAATAAACTTTTTTGGAAAATTAGCAATTAAGGGACGTCTTAAAGATGTTATTATTCATAAGGGTTTTAATATTTATCCGGCTGAAATAGAAAATGTGTTATTGCGGCACCCCGGCGTTGTAAAAGTTGCAGTAATTGGGCATGAGGAATCCTTAAATGGGCAAATTCCAGTTGCTTTTATTGCGGCTAAAGTTCAGGGTGATGAGCTTGATAGAGAATTAAAAACTTTGTGTATGCATAATTTAGCGACATATAAAATCCCTAAACGATTTATTTATGTTGATGATCTTCCTATGAATGCAACAGGCAAAATCGATAAAAAACAGTTGCGAGTTTACTAGTGTCCATGTATTAAGGAGTTTTATGACATGTCACTGACTACATTGGTAATTTTGTTTTTTATAGCACTTTTTTTTGCTGCGCTATTTGCGTTTTTAGAAACAGCATTTACGGCGTTGAGATTGTTTAAATTAAAAGAACTCGAACTTTCGGTTGCTCGGTATAAGTCGTTATTTGAGTCGTGGGAAAATAATCCTCAGCGCATTTTGATAACAATTTTATTGGCCAATAATTTTGCACATGTATTAACTTCGGTATTGGTTTCTCATATTATGCAAAATGTGCTTGGGGCTATGGGGTTGCCTATAGGAATAGCTCTTGCAACTGCATTGATTTTAATTTTTGGTGAAATTATTCCTAAAAGTTTTGCAAAAACGCACCATGAACGATTTTTTGGTTCATTTTTATTTTTGATTAACCTTTTGTATCACGTCGCCTATCCACTTGTTACTGTTTTATTAAAAATTGCTGATTATTTTTTTACATCCATAGGCGGAAAACATGTTTTAGATCGGCAAGATGTTGTATCCGAAAAAGAAATTGAATTTTTAATCGATTATAGTGATGAAAAAGGATTGATGGAGCGTGAAAAAACTGAAATGCTTCAAAATATTTTTGCCTTGGGACAAACCTTTGTAAAAGAGATTTTGATACCCAAAGCTGACATGGTTGTAATTACTATTGATGCAACTATTGAAAAGGTAATTGAAGTGTTTCATAATTCGCGGTTATCTCGGCTGCCTGTTTTTGAGGGTAAAGAAGATAATATTGTTGGAATTATTCACCATAAAGATATTTTCGAAATGTTGTATAGAGGCCAAAAGAAATTGCTTAAAGAACTTGTAAGACCGGTTCTTTTTGTTCCAGAATCTCAACGTATTAACCAGCTCTTGAGTGAATTTTTAAAAAAACGTATGCATATGGCAATTGTTATTGATGAATATGGTGGGGTTGTTGGATTGGCTACGTTAGAGGATATTTTTGAGGAAATTATTGGTGATGAAATTACTGATGAGCATGAAATTATTAGTTCAGAGATTGTTCCTCTAGAAAAAGGGGGTTGGTTAATTAGTGCAAGTATTCCTTTGGAAAAATTAGAAGATTTATTAAAAATTAGTTTTAGCTCAACCTCTTCGATTACGCTTGGTGGATTTTTGGCAGAAAAAATGCAACACCTTCCACGCAAAGGGGAGCGGCTTATGTTTGAGGGATATTGTTTTCAGGTGCAACAAGCAAGTTCGCGACGAGTATTTCAGGTACTCATTTTTCCCGAAGATCAAGTGAATATTCTTTAAAAATAAGGGGGCCCGGCAAGGGGATAATTTGCCGGGCAGGGAGATAAGTGAATTGGGGTTATTTTTTATCGTACATTAAAGTCATTAAGTAAACAGAGCCAGAGTGATTGTTGAGCAAAATTGGTTCGAGCATATGATGCGTCTATATGTCCTGTTGGATAATAAATCGATAATCCTTTTGCTCGTTTAAGATATTGTCCTGCTGTATAAGCAAGTACAGAGGTTTCAACAATTTTTATGCCTGCATGAATAGCATTTTTTAAATCAGTTGTTTTTGTTGAGGTTGGTAACGAGTTGACTTGCGTGTAATACTCAGTCAAAAATGAGTGAAGATCAACGTAGTTTTGTGCGCTGAATTGTTGGCATGAGTTACGTGCTTTTTTTATGGCTTGGTCAATATTAATTTTGGCATCTTTACACTGTTTTGTATGGTAGACCACAAGGTCCAGACTTTCCTTAATGAGATCCATTTTATCAAGATTAATAGCTGATTGTGTAAAAAACTGAACACGATTTTTATAATATTTTTCATAGGTAAGCACAATGTTTTGTGCCAATTGTTCAGGTGTTGTTGTGGTGTTTTTTATGCCTTGCAAGAAAGATGAATAACTCCAGCCATGCGCAAGTTCTACTTCCTCTGATGCTACTAATATATCAACGTAATCTTTTGTTTGATAGCCGATTTCTACCATTGCCATAAGACAGGCATCCATTCCTAGGATATTAATTTTTTTACCTTTTAAAACATGTTCTTTAATGTTAGCTAGGGCTTGGGTTAGTTGTTGATTGGTCATATATGTTCTTGTTTGATCATTAAAAAGAATGCCGCGAGTATCTCCATGGGTATGTTTTTTGGCGTGATTTTTTTTATGTGATTTTTTTGATGGATGTGTTGTGATACCTTCAATTTGTATACGTGGATTTTCTTTTACTACTTTTGGATTTATGATGCTATTACCGTTCCAGGGATGATATTTTCCCCACAAAGGATCGATAACACCAATGCCGTGATTCCATAAAACAAGAGAGTATTTTTTTGCAGGATACTTGCTAACGGCCCATTGCATAGCATTTATAAGATCTTGTGGATCATTTCCATCTGATTCTGGTGAAACGCATGCATCAAAGGTCATTTTGTTTTTATCTATTTTGTAGCGCCATGCACCTTGTTTTTTAGGCTGGTGCCACTCTACAAGAATATTAAGTTTATCTGATGATCCAATACTTGCCATATCAGAAAAATTTTTTTCGGCATAGTCCGCAAGATTGTTATTTGCTTGTACGTATACTAAGATAGTCCATTCGGCTTGTGCCGCTATGGTTGGTGTTATAAACAAACACGAAATAAAGGCATATGTTTTGATGT
Organism: candidate division TM6 bacterium GW2011_GWF2_38_10; assembly: GCA_000992305.1. Classification (GTDB taxonomy): domain Bacteria; phylum Babelota; class Babeliae; order Babelales; family RVW-14; genus GWF2-38-10. Next base: position 12,946 of record LBTY01000017.1, on the reverse strand, counting down.
GTTGCATCATAGAAATATATGTTTTTTGTTTTAATATCATGATCTCCCCCATAATTTAAAATAAAGCTTGAGAATCTCCCACTACCTTGATCTTAAACTAAATGATACTATAATTTCAATAAATTTTATATTTGTAATTAAAAGCCTTTAATGTAGCGCATTTTCACGTGGTTATAAGAGGGAGTGGATTTTCTTTTTCAATTTGAGTTCTTGTTGGTATTTGCTACACTAAAACAATTATTGGCTTTTCTATTAGAATTAGTGATGTATGCGGGCTATGTGTATCATGTATTTCGGATAGATTTTAATTGTATAGAATCTACGATGCAGAAAGGGTGTTTATGGCATATGATTTTAAAGCGATTGAAAAAAAATGGTGTGATTATTGGAAATCAAATCCTTATTTTAAAACCAAAAATAATCATGCTCAGAAAAAATATTATTGTCTTGATATGTTCCCTTATCCATCCGGGTCTGGTTTGCATGTTGGGCACTGGAAGGGGTATGTACTTTCGGATATTTATGCTCGCATAAAATTTTTACAGGGCTATGATGTATTGCATCCAATGGGATGGGATGCCTTTGGGTTGCCGGCAGAAAATGATGCTATAAAAAAAGGTATTCATCCTAAGATTGGTACGCAAAAAAATATTGATAATATTAAACGGCAAATTGAGCTTATTGGGGCAATGTACGACTGGTCGAAAGAGGTTAATACGACTGATCCACATTATTATAAATGGACTCAATGGATTTTTTTGCAAATGTATAAAGCTGGGCTTGCTTATGAAGCAAATATGCCTATTAATTGGTGTTCAAAATGTTTGACTGGTCTTGCAAATGAAGAGGTAATTGGTGGGGTTTGTGAGCGATGTGGATCTCAGACGATTCAAAAACCAGTTCGCCAATGGGTTTTAAAAATTACTTCATATGCAGAAAAATTACTGGAGGGGCTTGATCGTCTTGAGTGGCCAGAAAAAGTAAAATTAATGCAGCGCAATTGGATTGGTAAGAGTACGGGAGCTCAAATTACGTTTACCTTAGAAAATGGTACATCATTTGATGTTTTTACAACTCGTCCAGATACGTTGCCAGGAGTTACTTTTATCGCTATGGCTCCTGATCATGAATTGGTAAAAGATATTGTTGTACATGATCAGGCTGATGTTGTTGCGGCTTATCAACAAGAAGTTGCAACACAAAGTGATTTAGATCGCATGTCTGAAACCGTTGAGCGTTCAGGTGTTTTTACTGGTGCTTATGCGCTTAATCCGTTAACACAGGATCGCGTTCCGGTATACCTTGCTAATTATGTTTTAAAGCATTATGGCACGGGTATTGTCATGGGGGTTCCGGCGCATGATGAGCGTGATTTTGATTTTGGTAAAAAATATAATTTGCCGGTGCGTGAAGTTATTAAGGCATATGAAGATGTTGATGGATGCCATGATGAGTCTGGTAATCTTATAAAAGCTTTTACCGGCAACGGACGAATGATTAATGCTGAACAGTTTAATGGGCTTGATGCTCAGACGGCGGCTGTTGATAAAATTATCCAAACACTTGCACAAGCGGAAAAGGCTCAAAAAAAGGTAACGTATAAATTACGTGATTGGGTTTTTTCTCGTCAACGATATTGGGGCGAGCCTATTCCTTTGATTCATTGTCCGACCTGTGGGGTTGTTCCGGTTCCAGAAGATCAACTTCCTGTGACCTTGCCTGATGTAGAAAATTATCAACCAACAGGTACTGGTGAGTCTCCTTTGGCGGGGATTGATTGGTGGGTGAATACAACATGTCCATCGTGTGGTGCTGCTGCAAAGCGTGAGACCAATACAATGCCTCAGTGGGCAGGTTCTTGTTGGTATTTTTTACGTTATCCAAACCCAACGCTTACCGATCAACCATTTAGCCCTGCTGATATGCAGCATTGGATGCCGGTTGATTTGTATATTGGCGGTATTGAACATGCTATTTTGCATTTATTATATGCACGTTTTTATATTAAAGTTCTCTACGATTTAGGGCATCTTTCTTTTGATGAGCCATTTAAGCAATTGTTTAATCAGGGCATGGTTTGCATGAAATCATCAATTACAGGGCGTGTTGAAAAAATGTCAAAATCTAAAGGTAATGTTGTGAGCCCTGATGAAATTACGGATACGATGGGTGCTGATACGTTACGTTTATATGAAATTTTTATGGGGCCGCCGGAGCTTGATAATGAGTGGCAAACTGATTCTACTCGTGGTGTTTATAACTTCTTAAATAGGTTATGGAATTATCTTACTAATCCTTCGCACTATACAAAAGGCAAGGCTGATATTGCCGTGCAAAAAAGATTTGCGCGTTTTTTAAAAGATTATCAGCAGCGTATTAATGATTTTAAGCCGAATACCGCCGTTGCATCAATCATGGAGTTTTTAAATGATCTTGAAGCTCAGTCATATGTTTTAGATACGGAGTTAATGGAATCATTATTGGTTGCCGTATCGGTTATGGTTCCTCATTTTTCATCTGAACTTTTGGAACAATTGCTGGGCAAACAACTTGAAAACTGCTCTTGGCCTTGTGTAAATGAGGCATTGGCGGAAGTAACCGAAGTTGAATATGCGATTCAAGTTAATGGTAAGCTGCGCGGCACGTTGGTTATGAAAAAAGGAATTACGCAGGCGGATATTGAGCCTTTGGCAAAACAAGAAGTTTCATCTTGGCTTGCCGAAAAAACAATAGTTCGTGTTGTTTTTGTTCCTAATCGGTTAATAAGCTTTGTCGTAAAATAAAAAGGATAGTGCGTGAAAATTTTTTTAGATACTGCTTCGCGTGAAGTTATTAAAAAATGGTCTGTAACGGGGCTTATTGATGGTGTAACGACCAATCCTTCTTTATTGGTTAAAGAAGATGGAGAACCCAAAAAAGTTTTAACCGATATTTGTGCCATGATTTCAGGTCCTGTGAGCTTTGAAGTTGTGGAAAAAGATCCTGATGCCGTGTATAAACAAGCGCGTGAGATTGCTGCTTGTGCGCCTAATGTTGTGGTTAAAATTCCTTGTTTACAAGAATATCTTCCTGTTATTCATCGTTTATCATGTGAAGGAATAGCTCTTAATATTACCCTGGTATTTACAGCATTGCAGGCTTTAATGATGGCAAAGTTAGGCGTAGCCTATATTTCTCCTTTTGTTGGGCGGTGGGATGATTTGGGGCATGAGGGCGTAGCTCTTTTGCAAGAATTGGTTACGATTAAAAAACATTATGGGTTTTCTACACAAATTTTAGCTGCATCGCTGCGCTCTCCTTTGCATTGGAAACAGGCGGCGCTTGTTGGAGTTGATGTTGTAACGATTCCTCCTGCGGTTATTGAGCAAGGTATCAAACACCCTCTTACTGACAAAGGAGTGGCCTTATTTGACGCTGATTGGAAAAAGGCAGGCAGAACTCAATTATTATAAAACATAAAACACTTTACTTTTATGTTTTATTTCTATTAGACTATAAATAAGTAAAAGGGTGTGAGGTTTTTTGTGGTAATAGAAAATATGAAAACATAAGAGGAGGTTTTTATGGTACATGTAAATAAGTTTCTTGCCTTGGCAGTGGCGTGTTGCTCGCTTGCTTTGTTAACAGGATGTTCCAAGAAAGAAAAGACTGTTTCTGGCGCCCTTATTGGTGCTGGTACAGGTGCACTTGTTGGTTCTGCTATTGGTAATACCGGTGGTGGTATTGCTGGTGCGGCAATCGGTGGTGTTGCTGGTGGTCTTATTGGTAACAGTATGGGCGACAAGTAAGGAGTGCTGAGCTTCACATATGGTAAAACTCCCCATATATCGATTATGTATCGATATGGGGAGTTTTTTATCTGTTGAATACAGGGAATAAAAAAGGGGATTATGAAACGTATAATAAAGGGGTTGTTCCTTATTGCGGGTATGAATGTTTTTTCTTTACATGCAATGAATGATCTTTATTACAATAAGTCGGGCCAGGCGTTTGATGATATGATTAATCCAATTGAACTATGCCATCATTTTTTTGATTCATTGTTTGAATTTAATTATTTTTGTGTTAATCATCACGATGCAACGAAAGCAGATTATGATCGAGATTTAGGATGTAATGGTTCTACACTTTTAACACCTTTTTTTATGAATACGCTTTTAGTAAAAATTTTGGCACTTTATGAGCGAGAGCTTTGTTTGCCATCTCAAAAAGGATGGGTGCAGGAGCGGCCACCACAGTCGTCGTTTTTTTGGAAAAATGATGCACTTTATGGGCAGGCTTGTGTTATTCCGTCAGCTGCACGCATTATTGCAATGGGAGATTATCATGGGAGTGTTCATTCATTTGCGCGCAATGTTATGCATCTTTATTTTAATGGGTTAATTGATAAAAATGGTATTTTGGCTAATGATGTTTATGTGGTTATTTCTGGTGATTTGGCCGATCGAGGGCATTATGGTGTTGAGTGTTGGGCGTTAGCGCTTGCTTTAAAGTTGAAAAATAGTGAGCGTGTGATTATTTTACAGGGTAATCATGAGAATGGTATGATGCATCAAGCATATGGATTTCAAGCTGAACTTGAATCAAAATATTCACATGGTGTTGCAAGTCTATTTAGTGATATCTTATTTCCACGATTATTTAAACAGTTACCACAAGTTTGTTTTATTGGGAGACAGTCTGCTCTTACGCAAGAAATAGCATTTGTTGCTTTTTGTCATGCGGGAATTCCGGTTTGTGATGAAACAAATAATAAGATTATAAAGAGCTCTCAAGAAAATATAGATTTAAGGCCACTTCTTGAGTTTACGGTTCAACAACCATTGCAGTCGTCGTCTTATCTTTTTTTTCCACATGGCCCACGGAATAATGGTTTAATTTGGAATGGCTTTTATGCCAATATGATGAGTAATGCTTCAGGTATTGTACGGGGCTCTCGCGGGGGTGATTTGTTATTTCATGGTCGTGCTGCATTACGTTATTTTGATTCTTTGGGGGTGCCTGGTGTTTATAAAGTAACAGGATTAATTCGTGGACATGATCATTTGAGCCCTGGAATTAGGTGTCTTTTTCCGCGCCTTATTGAGCAGGGTATCGTTTCTAATGATATTTACTGGGTTCCTATAATTTATACATTGCGAGGAGAGGAAGAGGATCAAGATAGTGAAAATATAAAAGATTTATTTTTTGAGGAAGAACATCTTGGATATCCAATATTTACTATTACAAGTATGGCTGAAGCATATGGAACCGATGCTTTTGGCATAGTTTTTTATGATGATATTCGTGATGGTTGGCAAATTAGGCCGCACATTCGTCGTTCGCCAATGTTATGGTGTTATCATCATTATGAAAAGACATGTTGGAAAATTAAAAGTGATCAAAAAAATAAAAAGTTTATAGCATATGATGTTAGGCAAGTGGGTTAAAAAAAATGAGGTGAGACTTTCAAGTCTCACCTCATTTTGATTTTATTGCCTTTTTGGGGGCGCGTTCACCCTGAGCGAAGTCGAAGGGCCCGAGGATCCATCTATTTCTTATTTTTGAGCGTCTTGGGATGTAGCTATTTCTGGTTCTGTTTTTTCTATTTGGTGTTTCCAGAGTTCCTTGGTTATTTGAGCAGTAACATTGTCTTCTAGAGTCTTTGTACATGCTTTATATATTTGTTGTAGAGGTAAAATTGTTGCGGCAACAATAACTGTTTTGGTAATGGCGGCCATATTTTCTTTACCTTTAAAATCATTGGTATCTTTTTCAATTGCCCCAAAAACCATTTCTGTGCCACTTTGTCCAACGGTTTTAGCACCAGATGTATTGCTACGGGCATCATTAATTTTATCTTGCATCGTGTTAAAGAATTTTACGGCAAGAGTATCTTGTGGGTTTACTAATTCCCAGTATGTTGTTAAAAAAAGTATATCGTCTTGGGAGATTATTTGATTAGGTTCTTCAAATTGAATAAGAAGAAGAGGCTTATCTGTGGTTGCAGGTATAATATTTTCTGCTAAAACAGCATGTTTAAGATGGCGAATAAAGGCGCTTAACGTTTCTGCATTTTCAAATGCAAGTTGGGTAGGGATTTTATTTTTGAGCATGTTTTTGACAAAAGGATTGCCTTTATAGGTATTTTTAGGAAGCATGCCTAGTAATTTAAGTGATTTTTCAAGGCCTTTACCAATGTATGATTCTCTCCATCCTTCGTATATTTTGTCTATTTGAATGTTATTGTCTACAAATTTGAGCGTATATCGAATTGGGGTTAAAAATTCATAGTCATCAGCGTTTTGTACATTTTTAATTGATTGTGATAATTGATCTTGTGTACCAAATACAATAACTTCAAATTTATTACTTGCTGGTTTATAGGTAAGCATGTATGGCTTGCCGTATGCTTTAAATTGGCAAATAGGTTGATTAAGCATTGCATATTCTGTGCGTGGGGTTGCAGGTGTGGTTGTTTGTGCGGTAACCGAAATTGCAAGGACATTAAAACAAGCAATAACTAAGCTTGTTTTTTTAATAAAAGATTTCACAAAATCTCCTTAAAGGTAAACTTGTACATAAAACGATACAACATGAGAAAGTGTAGTATAATCATACGTTTTTTCAATAGTTACTGAATAAACCTTCTTTTTAGTAATATTTTAGGTTTCTTGCTTTCAATTTGTTTATTTTATTATAATCCAGATAGTTTTATTACAATGAATGCTGCGTCTTTGTTGCAAGTTGTATTATTATTTATTTTTTATAAAAGAAGGGGTTGTTATGTTGAAAAAACACGTAGGGATTTTGTTTTTTTTCCTTATTATTTGGGGTAATATTTTTGCGGTAAAGAGTGCTTATTATTGGCCTGATTTAAAAATTGCTGGAAAAGCGCTTAAAGATCCTGTAGGAATTTTAAAAAAATCGGAATTGTATGTACCGTATATTTTGGAAGGAGCTTGTGTTTTTTGTATTAATACGGCATTTTACGTGTATTTTGAAGGGGAGTCATATTTTATAAAAAAAGAAGATTGTGATCATGTATTGCAAACGTTAGATGATAATTTAATTTGCTTTGTTCTTGGTCGGAAGGAAAATGGGTTAAAAACTATTGAAGGTGGTAATAATTCGGATCGCATTGATAAACTTCTTCGTCGCACAGAATTGCGAGATGAGGATCTTAAATTTTCCTCTTTGGCTCAAAGAACGAGTAGGGGTTTTTTGGAATTAGGTTTAACGGTTGATGGATGGTTTACGTTGAAATTACGTTTGTTTGTTTGAGTTTTTTAAAAATGATTAAGGGGCGGCTTTTAAAGCCGCCCCTTAATCATTTTTAAAAATAGATTTATTAATTAATGATAATTTCTGCGCGTCTATTTGGAGCAAGTTCTTGTACAAGCGCTGCACGATCTTTGGTGTCCGAGTAAACAAGTGGCATTTCGTTTCCGTATCCAATTGTTTTAATGTGGTTTGCATCTATGCCTTTTTTTACAAGAGCTTTTTTTATTGATTGTGCTCTTTGCTGTGAGAGGGCCATGTTGTAACTGTGAGATCCAAGTTGGCAGCAATGTCCCTGTATGATAATTTCCTTGCCTTCTTGTACCGCTTGGTGTGCTAATGAACAATCATTGGCAAGTAATGCTTTTTGATCTTTTTTTATTTTATTTCCATTGATATCAAAGTGGATTGTGTCAAAAGCATAGTGTTTGGCAAGAGCATTTGATGTGACTACTTTTTCTTCTTCTGGTAATATGTCTTCTAGTTCTTCATCATTTTGTGCAAAAGCAAGATTTTGTTGTGCTGGAAGGGTGTCTTTTTCTGTAAGGATTAACTCCTGTAATTGAGGTTCGTCATTTGATGCTAATTTTTCTGATTCATCATCAATAAATGAGAAATCTGAAATTGCTTCGTTGTCAAAAAAATCTTCAGAATCTTTGAAATCAAAATCATTAATAGCCACTGTTTTGTTGCCTTTTTTGACTGATTTAGGATCTTGAATTATGTAAGAGCGTGATTTACTTGATCGTGTAGTCACATCTTTTTTAGGTGTTTTTTTCTTACCGCAACCGGTTGCAGCTAAGGCACAGATGACACAAAGTAAGGCTAATTTTTTCATGGAATCTCCTTTAATGTAATACAATTATTTTCTTTTTAATTCTATTTGTAGTAAAGATTTTATATTTAATACAAATTCCTCCGTCCGCTAGCATGTTTTCTTTAAAATATCTACTCTTTCCTACTTAGTTTGTTTATACTAGTAAAAGAATACTTACATAATACTGGAAAAAAATTAAAAATCCATAAGATAAGCGCTCTCATCGTTTTAATTTATAAAGAGGCCGTAACAGTGAAAAAAATTTTGATCAACAATGAGCTTTGGCAGACTCGCGTTGCTGTTTTAGATGATAAAGATAAACTTCAAGATATTTATTTTGACAGTAAATCTAAGGTCGGCTTAGAGCGTTCATTTTTTAAAGGAAAAGTATCTAAAATTCTTCCTGGTATTCAAACTGCTTTTGTTGATATTGGACAGCATAAGGCAGGATTTTTGCATATCAGTGAAATTGACCGTGCAATGGCAACCGAAAAAATTACTGAATTTTTACAAGATGAAGACTCAGAAGAAGTGCCAACAGAACGAGAAATAAAAAGTTCTTTTGATATGAATAAGATTTTTAAAGAAGGGGATGAAATTCTTGTTCAGGTTATTAAAGAACCAATACACGAAAAAGGTGCAAAGCTTACAACGTGCTTTGCATTACCTGGAAAATTCTTGGTTTTAATGCCTAATATTCCTCAAATTGGTATTTCTAAGAAGATAGACAATAAAGAAGAACGTACGCGGCTTAAAGATTTTATGCAAAAATCGCTTCCTAAAGGAATGGGTGCAATTGTGCGAACTACAGCACAAGGTCGTGCAGACAAAGATATTAAAAAGGATCTTGCCTTTTTAATATCGGCTTGGAAGTCTATCCAAAAAAAATACAAAAAAGCACAGGCTGGGGAAAAAATTTATGAAGATATTCCCTTGTCGCTCCGTGCTTTGCGTGAACATCTTGATGAAGATGTTGAAATGGTTATTACCGATAGTGTGGCCGATCAAAAAGCGTTATACAAATTTGTAAAAAATTTTACGCCTGAGCTTGCCAGCAAGGTTCGTTTTTACCAAGGGCCTCCGGCTTTGTTTGATCGTTTTGATGTTGATAAGCAAATTGAAAAAGCTCTTGAAAAAAAGGTATCGCTAAAGTCGGGTGGAACATTAATTATTGAAACCACCGAGGCTATGACGGTTATTGACGTTAATACGGGAAAATTTGCTGGTTCAGGTAATATGGAAGATACCATTTTAAAGACTAATCTGGAAGCTGCAGATGAAATTGTAACGCAGTTGCGCTTGCGTAATATTGGTGGGCTTATTGTTATTGACTTTATTGATATGGCAACATCCGCTAGCCGGCAAAAATTATCACGATTTTTAGAAAAAACACTCAAAGAACGTGATAAATTCCAATCTGTGACGCTTAAGTTGTCAGAATTTAGTCTTGTGCAAATGACGCGTAAGCGATCAGGAAAAACATTATTGCAACAACTTACTCACGCGTGCCCTTGTTGCAGTGGGTGTGGGTTTGTTAAGTCAACATGGACAATTAGTTATTCATTGCTGGTAAAATTGCGTGACGATATAACCAAAAAAGGTTTATCTGGAAAATTGCTCTTTGCCGTTTCTAATCGTGTTTTTGATTATCTGGTGCAGTATGAATATGCTTCAATTTTAGCTATTGAAAAGCAATTTAATTGTAAAATTACACTTGAAAGTCGTGAAGATTATGAAGAAGCTCAGGCTACAGTTCATAAATTAAACCGTGATTAAATAGCACATTATAACTAAATGCTATGTACTATATTTTGCTTTCAATACCTCTTTTTAGTCAGTGCTTTGCGTTAATTAAGAGTATCCCGGGGGTAAGCCTGGGATACTCTATGATAAAAAGGTGTTATGACAATAAATTAAAGAAAAAGAAACTTTAATCTCACCTTAAAGAGGTTTCAGAAGAATTTTAATTTTGATTAGTGATAATTGAGTGTCTTTCAATAGTTTTATAAGGGTTTATTTTTATGTCATTATCTGTATGCAGTGATTGTGTAAGGAGATTTTCTTCTTTTGAATAACTGATAGAAGCATTTTGTTCGAGAAGGCAGCAAAAACTATTTGGATTATTGTTTTTAATTTTTATAAAAAGTTCAAAAAAAAGATCCTGATAAATAAATTTTTCAATCATAACGTTATTACATTCACTTACTGCAAATGGTCTATTATGAAGGTTTATAACCTTATTAGGTTCATGGGTTATTAAATACTCGAGGTCGCAGAGGCTTGGAGCATTTATATTTGATACAACATAGTTGAGTATATTTGTATGATGATGAAGTGCTAAAACTCCATCAGAACCGCGATTATATGTTTTAATTTCAAGTGGAGATATGTTTACAATTGGTTGAGAAAAGGGTGAGTAAACAAGAGAAACTTTTTTTTCTGGTGTGCAAAAGCTTGTGAAAGGGATTTTTAATTCAACACCGTTCATGCGGGTTAAGTCGGTTGGAACTTCTTGATCAATAATGACTTGTGGTTTTGTTTGGGAGTGGCGTAAATTAGTAAAAACTAAAACATGTTGTCCTTGGTTCTTTCCAAGTTCTTGGTATAATTTATCCTTTTTTGAAATTTTTATAACGTGATATGAAAATGATGTTAACATTGGATTTATATCTTGTATAGCGTGATATATTTTTTCGACTTTTTCATCAAAATGTGTGTTAAGCGTATTATTGGGATTTGCAATGATATTTAGTGTTATATTGTTGTATTGTAAGAATGAAAGTGCCTTTAGTGTAACATATGTTTGTAATAAGCCATCATCCAAAAAACTTGTATAGGTAATTGGAATTTGGTTTTTAACAGCATTTGTTTCAAGTATTTTATTGATTGTGGCAAGCATATTGTATACTATTTTTTGCGTTGTGCTTTTTGTACTAATTTGCCAAAAAAAGAATAAAGGATCTTTTTGGCAAATTTCGTAACAAGCCTTGTTATATTTTTCAAAATTGAGAAAAAGAGCGTTTTTTTTAAGTGATATTTTATTGTTGAGTGTTTGTAGATATGCGATTATTGGTGAAAAAACACACTCAAAGAAGCTTGCATATGATATATTATTTTGCGTTAGGTGGGCAAAAAGATAGGGATATTCTTTTTTAGAGATCTCAAGATTATGAAAAAGTAATAATGGTTTTATGTACCCAGAAGCTGTGGAGGTTTTATTTTGGAATATTTCAGCTTGATCAGAAAGTAGGCCAGATGAGCTTTTTTGTATAAAGGAACATTGATTTTTTAATGAATCTAGAATGACATACTCTTGTTGATAATAGAGATATTCCTTTATCTGCACGTCAGTTAATATTTTTTTGTGATATGATCTGTCGTTTTTAAAAAAAGTATCCATAAAAATATTATGGTTGCATATCTCTTGTTCTTCAAGATATTCCTGATATTCAATGGTTTTATTATGTACTGTGGTTGTGTAATCTACAAGCGATTCGGGAGCTTTTTGATAAGATTCTTGTAGGGATACGGGAAGTAATAGCTCTGGTTCTAAGGGGATTATTTCATTTTGTGGAGATTTGGTCTGTTTAAGCAACTTTACCATAGGCGGCTGTTGTTTTTTAGAAGGTGGTTGGTTTTTGCAATGATTTTGTACTGTTGGTTTTGTGATTTTTTTTCTGAATCCTAAATGACTTGTTGATTTTGGTTGCGGTAAGCAGAATAAAGAAAAATATGGAGCTATTAACAAAAATATAATTATTTTTTTTTTCATAAAAAATCCTTTTTTTTATTTTCTATTACTCACTTATCTCGAGTATAATCTAAAATAATAATATTTCAAATTGGATTAAAATAATTAAAATTTACTTGTTTTTTATATTATTTTCAGTTTAAAAATGACATATTTTATGCTTTGTGGAACTTTAATAATGTGTATATAATAAGTGCGTGAATTACAGTTGCGTTATATTTTTGTAAAGGATCAACTATTATGGCTGAAAATATTATAAGTTTTCTTGATCAGTATCCTGATTACCAAGCGACGATTGGGATTGAGGTTCACGTACAGCTTAAAACGGCGTCCAAAATATTTTGTTCTTGTAAAAATGAATTTGGTGGTCAATCGAATACTCATATTTGTCCAATATGCGTTGGGCATCCAGGTACATTGCCCACACTTAATGCTCAAGTAGTTGATTATGCTCTTGCTTTGGGCCTTGCAACCAATTGCTCAATAACACGAAGCACCGATTTTGCTCGTAAACATTATATGTATCCTGATCTTCCTAAAAATTATCAAATAACTCAAGATGAAAATCCTATGCTGGAAGACACCATTTCGTGTTATCATTCCACAAAAGTAAATATTCTCTCCAGAGTTGGAGCTGATTTGGAAAAGCAGATGCAACTGTCTCTTGAAGATAATTAAGATTATTGATGTAAAATATTATAAAAGCATTTCTTTCATCTCTAGCTGAATTTTCTTGAGCTCTGATCTAGCTTTGGCCAGTTGTTTCTTTGGTCCGATTATCTCAAGATCATTTTGGTTGGTTTGTTTTGCTTTTGTGATTATTTTCTCGAAGTTTGTAATTTCCTCTTGTTTTTCTTTCTCTAATTTTCGGAGCTGGTCTATAACAGACGGTTTCCGAGGTTTTGGCGTTGAGTTAACCTTTGCACATTTCTTTTTCATTTCTCCAACTTCATTTTCATTTAAAACAAGATGAACGCTTTCACTTGGTTGAGGTAATTCTAACTGAAAAACTCGAGAAGAAATAACCGGTTTGAACATTTCCTCTTTTGTCAAAGACGTTTCGTTTTCGTTCCTTTCCTCTTCAAGCTTTCTTTTTGATTTTTCATGGGAATCCTTCA
>LBTY01000016.1 GCA_000992305.1 candidate division TM6 bacterium GW2011_GWF2_38_10 | reverse complement strand
CGTGGCACCAATTTTTTTAATAAGGCGATTGATAAAGTTAAGGATGCCATTCGCCTTGAACATCAAATAGCCGTAGCAACCGAGGCTGGTATTGTCAATGTCTGTGAAAAGGAGTTGGTTGACCATGCCAAGCGTGCAGCTAAGGAGGAGTTGAAGCATGCGCCGAAGGCGGCGGTTGGGGGTGCTTCTGCTGGTGCTAAAATTGAGGGGGCGGCGGTTACCGAGGCAACTCGGGAGGTTGTTTTAGAAAAAGTTGCTACGTTTGAACAGGCGAGGAATAAGGCTTTGGAATTGTTTGGGGAGCATGGTGGGAGGACTAAGCCATATTATGGTAAAATTCATAAGGGCGAGGGAAAGATTGTTGGAAGAGCAACGATGGATAATAAAAAACTATGGCGTTTAGATTATGATCCTAAAAAAGGTCCTCATGTTCATGTTGAGAATTATACAAAAGGCAAAGGACTTTTTGAAAGTAATATAGCGATTCCTTTTGAAGGAGATGAAGAAACATTTGAAATTTTATTGAAACATCTTAATAAATAGGTGAAGTATGACAATATATGATGAATGTATAATTGCTCTTAAAAATGATGTGGAAATTTTAACACAAGAACAGGATTGTTTTTTTATAAAATTGTTTGAGATTTTATTTCCATTAATGTTTTTTGGTAATATTAATTGGGAATTAGTAAAATATAAACAGCAACTTAATTCGCAAAAAGATATTTTAAATACATACTCTTCAGATGAATTAATAATTATTTTTTGGAATTATGGTGAACAGTTTGGTATAAAAACAACGTTGAAAAAATTTTTAGAGTTGTTTGATCAGTTAATTTGTGTAGCTCCAGATACTTTTGTTTTTTTTCCAAATTATAATTGTGTAGTAGAATTTCATCATGACGGAACAATTACCATGGGATATTCAAACGAAACGATTAAACAATAAAGCAAGGCGGCGGAGATTTGTTATCCGCCGCCTTGCTTTATTTACATTGCGTATTGAGTTGTTTTTTAATTTTTTAATGCATATTTTTTTATATGCTTCGCATCCTTCGATACGATGTGCTGCGTACATCACTCAGGATGAGCGGGGTCACTGGAAAATCCAAAACCCCGGGCACCAACAAAAACCAGTTTTTTTTGGATTTTTTCTAAGAAGATTTCAAGCAAAAAATTGCGGCTATCCGCCTCAGATGCCCACCCTACGCAAAAACGGTTTTTGCTCCGGGGCAGGGCGCCGCATGCGCCCCGGGGGCATATTCGGCAAAGCCACAAATTTTTGCAAGGTGCCGCAATTACGGGTGCTTTGCACCCTTGTAACAAAACATATAACGTGTGATAATTTAGTTCATCCCTATTTGTCAGGCTGAACTTGTTTTACAACTGTCCAAAGTGAGTTTTTGAATGACGATTCGAATTTTTTGGAATACGCGGCAATTTCCATTTGTCATCCAGGCCCCCGCGCCGGGATCCAGAGAATCATACAAGCGTCAAGAGGTTAAGATGCAATAAATCTTCATCCATAGTGTTTTTTGGATGAATTTAAGATGGATCACGCCCCGGATCGGAGTCCGGGGTGACAAAATGTGGGCCGTGATGACAAGGAAGGACTATTTAATAAAAAATAAGAATAGACTTTTTTGGAAAATGTAATTTGCTTATAACACTTTGGACAGTTGTGAACTTGTTTCAGCCTTGTTTCAGGGAAGGTGCCGGAATTACGGTGGCTAACACCACCTATCAGCATTTCATTCACAATATTCCAGATATAATTTTTTTTAGTCAGGGTGCATGGCGAATTAAAATTCTGTATCACATTAACTATTCTATTTCAAAAAATTTCATGAGGGAGTCTTGACACTGACGCTTACACATAATGGCAAGGCCTAGCAAGTTATGCTATACTCATGACCGGGTGGATAAAACTGCATATTAATAAATACTCTTTGTTTGAGGATAACGATGAAAAATCTTGGCGTATCGATATCATCCTTTGAAAATCTTATCAAAGGAAATTTTGTTTATGTTGATAAAACCGCTTTTTTGTACGAGTTGATAAAAAACACAGGCTTGTATTTTTTATCCCGCCCCCGCCGCTTTGGCAAATCGCTTACTTGTACAACCCTTGACGCCATTTTTAAAGGCAAAAAGGAATTGTTTAAAGGGCTTGCTATTAGTGCTATGGATTACGATTGGAAAGAGTATCCGGTTATTCACATTAGCTTTGCAAAAATAGAACATAAAAATGAAAAAGAATTGATTGATAATATAAAAGTTTCGTTACACAATTATGTACAAAGTTATGACATTTCCCTTGATCATGCTCTTAGTCCTGGAATGTATTTGGCGCAACTCATTACAAAACTTCATGAAAAGCATGGGCCAATAGTGATAATCATCGATGAATATGATAAACCTATGTTAGATCATATTGGCGACGTTGCCATGATCGAAAAAATACAAACCGTTATGCGCAGCTTTTATGGTATTTTGAAAGATAATCACGTTAATAGTTGTTTGCGATTTTTATTCATCACCGGCGTCAGTAGATTTTCTAAAATTTCACTTTTTTCAGAGTTAAACAATTTAGAAGATCTTTCTATGCATGAAAAATGTGCAACAATGTGCGGCTACACACAGCATGAACTTGAGTATAATTTTAATGAATACATTAACATCTTGGCACAAAAAGAGTCATTAACATATAAACAAACACTTGAAGCATTAAAACATTGGTACAACGGTTTTAGGTTCAGCGATTTGGGTGAACGTGTTTATAACCCTTTTTCTATTACTAATTGTTTAAACGAACGAAAGTTTCAAAACTATTGGTTTTCAAGCGGAACACCAAAATTTATGCTTAACGCATTAAGTGATGCGCCCGAAGAACAACGTGAAGCATTAAAAGAACAACTACTTACCCTTGAATTACAAGAAATTGCTGGATCGCAGTTGCAAAATCTTAACATTGCACGCTTATATGATCATTTGCTAGTGCTTTTTTTACAAACCGGATATTTAACCATCAAGGAATATAATAAAATGGATCGCATGTACTCCCTTTGTTATCCCAATGAAGAAGTGCGTAGTTCCTGCTCAGAGCAAATTATGAAAGAAATTACAGACTTGAATATCAATATGTTTAACCAATGGGCGAATAAGTTGCGACGGGCATTGGTTAACGATGATCTTGATCTTTTTTGCTCACACATGCAAAACTTTATGCGCTTGCTGCCGCACAATGTTATGGTGAATAAAGAAAAATATTACCAAGGTGTCTTTTTTTTGGTTTGTAAGTTTTTGGGAATTAAGATGATAGTGGAAGATGTCACCGATATTGGGTTTATTGATGGAGTAATAACCACGCTGGAGCACGTGTATGTGATTGAATTTAAGCGTGATAAAACGCCCGATATTGCTCTTGCACAAATTAAAAAAAATAACTATTCCTTTAAATATGTGATAGAAAGTGATTTGCCGGTGGTGCATGTTGGTATTAATTTTGATCTTGAAGATGGCAAGCAGATTGAATTAGGATGGAAGAGAGAGAATGCATAGTAAGAATAAAATATTCGAGCTCATTGAACGTTAACCGACATAAAGGCCTCCTTTTTAAAGGAGGCCTTTATGATATTCATTTATCCTTATCCCTCGCTCTTTTATCAAAACCATGAGAACCATCTTTTTGGCTGAGCTTGTTCTGGTTCAGGCTCGATAGTCACAAAAGTCCATGTTTTTGGATCAAGATATTTTTTTGCAACGCGTTGAAGATCTTGAGGGGTAATCGTATCGAGCGATTGTAATTGTTTTTGGTAATAATTATAGGGTACATCATATGCCTTGAATTGCATATACGAGGTGCTTGTTATGTAGTGTAAGAGTTTTTCTTGCAATGGAATACGAGCCTTATCAAGTCCTTGTTGTGTATAATGTGCGGTGGTTAGCTCGTTTAAAAAGTTTATAATAAATTGTTGTGCTTGTTCACATTGATGAGATTGTGGTGCTGCAAGAATGCTTATAAATGCATCACATGGTACTGGTATTTCTATTACTTCATCGATATAGTTTAAATCATTATTTTTGTGGGATATTGAAAATTCAATATCGCCTTGGAATAGATCTTGGGCGGGTTTGAGGTTGGAGAGGTGTTCATTAATAATAATTTCAAGCAGGTGCATAGCTCCATAATCATGATCATCTATTGTTTCTCTGTTATCCATCGCCATGATGATTTTTTTGTTGTGATCCAAAGGGGGTATTGTTTTTTGGGGTGGTTGTGGAATGGTAATGGTCGTAAACATTGGGGTATTGTTGAATACAGGAGTTATTACATGTTTTGGTAGGGTGAGTTTTGTTACATCAATTAATTCTGCTCGATTTTTCCAGTTTTCAAAATAAGTGCATATTCTTGCTATTTCAAAATGATCCGTAAAGTTACCACTTATTTCAAGAATAATGTTTGCTGGGTTAAAAAACGCTTGAGCAAGACGCATCAAATTTTTATCGGTGAGGAATTGTGGTAATTCATCTTTTATATCTATGGCAAAGTCAGGAATTATTGCGTGCATAGATTTGTAGAAAGTATATATTTTTGTATGGACAAGGTTGTTATGACGAGCTAAAACTGTGCCAAGCATTGAGTATAGATAACTCATATTTTCTTTATTAACTGTTATGTAGCCATCGCTATCATCATCTTCATCATCATCATCGCTTTCTAACGATCGTTTGATCAAATCATCTTTATCGGCTTTGAATTTTGATACGAATTCTTGGTAATGACATTTGTAATAGGCGTCTGCTTTTAAGCATGTTTTTTTAAAGTCCCAGGTAAAGTTGTCAAATATTATTGATGTATCGTTTGCATAATAATGTCTGTATTCATTAAAATAGTCGTGTGAACATAAAAGATGTTCAATTTGTTCTGAAGTATCATGGGAATTTTCTATGGTATCGGCATACATAAGTATTTGAATATCCAAAATATGGTGCATAAGAAATTGAAAAGCTGCTATTTGGTGGTTTTTTATTAAAAAGTGCGTTAAAGCTGGAATATTTTTAAAGGTAAAGTGACTCGACATATGTGATGCTTCAGGGTCATTGATAAAAATTATGTTAAGGCCGTTGCTTAAGGTTACGTCTTGTACAACGTGTGGCGGTTGATTTGGAGTAGGTTGAGTTTTGCCGTGAACGTGAGTGAAGAGCGAAGCACTGGCGAATAAGAGTGTAAGAGCTATGGTTTTGCGGATGATGGTTTTTGTTTGTATCGTCATATTTTTCCTTTTATTTATTTCTTTAAAAAATACAGGTTTATGCCAAAAAGTGATCGTGTTACAAAGATAAAGAGCACGGAGCAAAATGTAAGGATTCCTGCAAAAAACCAAAATCCTATACCGGTTAAAATCCATTGTAGGTAAGGGATGGTCAGAGCGTAATGCTGTGCTGTGTAAAAAAGTATTAAAAATCCAGCGCTTACCACGGTAAGTTGCGTACAATAACGGCCAAGAAAGTTAAAGTAATTTCCTGAATAAAAACGAAATCCGTGCTTTTTTTTAAGATAATAAAAGCAGGAAAAGGTCATAATAATTCCGGAAAAAGCACATGCTCCAGCGATGCCATAGGTTCCCCAGATAAGCATGCCAACAATGTCCCCGGCGATGTTGACAAATGCCGAAATAGCTGAGGATTTTGTTGTTGACCAGGTATCTTTCATGGCATAAAAAACATTGAGTAAAATTTTATTAAGACAGAAAAAAAGAAGCCCAACAAGGTAGAGGGAAAGAATAATGCATGCTTGATGCACGTGTTCGGTGCCACCATGTTTTGATGATAAAATCATGGCAAAAAGTGGCTTTGCAAAAAAGGTCATAGCAAGAACAAAGGGCAGAACAATCCAGGTTACCGACTTTGCTGTTTCTAAAATATAAAAATTAAGACGTTTGGGAGCGTAGAGTACAACGCGTGAAAAATGAGGAAGAAGAACACTTGAAAGTGCAACAGCAAAAACGCCTAAGGGAATATTCATAAATCGGCTGCCATAATACAAAAGCGATACTGAACCTTTAGGTAAAAATGATGCAACAATCCCGCTAACAAGAAGGTTGAGTTCAACAATGCTTACACCAAAAAGGCATGGAAAAAATTTAGCAAGGATTGTTTTAAATGAGGCAATAATAGGTTGTGTAATGGAACCAAACGAAAAACCTGATTTGAAGAAAAAATAAAGATGTAACAAAAATTGAGCGGCGCCACCAATAAGGATACCAAAGCAAATAACGAATGAGGAGAGATTGTTAGTCAGGGCAATCAGAAGGGTTATGATGTAAATTAAGTTCCACAAAGGGGTGCCAAACGCAGGTGCAAAAAAATGATTTACCGATTGGAGTGCGCCTGCAAGCAGTGAGCTGCTGGATACAAAAAGCAGAAAGGGAAAGAGTATACGTAAAAAAGGTACGGTGTAGGCAACTTGAACTTCGGAAAACCCCGGCGCAATGCATCGCACAACAAATGGGGTGTTAAACAGGATGAGTGCATAGAGAATGAGCACGAGTCCTTCAAAAAAAAGGAACGAAAGCGACATGAGGCCATTAGATTCGGCGGTGTTTTTTTCTTTTACGCTTTTTACAAAAACTGGTATAAAGGCAGCGCTCATTGCTCCTTCGGCAAAAATATGTCTAAAAAAATTGGGGATTCTAAACGCCATAATAAATGCATCGGACAATGCTCCTACCCCAAAAAACCGAACAAGCAAAACTTCTCGTATAATGCCAAGTATACGACTTAAAAAGGTAAAACCACCGACTTTTACCGTGTTTTTTATGATAGCATGTTTATTAAGCTGTAGGCTCATTATGTGACCTTTATTATAAAATATATTTAACCAACCGGTGTCAGTTTATCATAACTGTCCGAAATTCTTTTTATAGGCAAATAAATTTATTGAAAATTGTTTATGAATGGATCCTCGGGTTGCGGGCTAACGCCGCGCCCCCAAGGATGACACGTTAAACGATGGGTGTCATTCTCGGCTCTGGCCGTAAGGCCTCTTGACCGAGAATCCATCTTAAAAATGTAATTTGTTTATCAACCTTGGACAGTTTTATGTCAGTTTATCTGGATTTTAGGGATAAGCAAGTAGATAAAAAACATGAGAGCACTTGCTTACAAGTGCTCTCATGTTTACGGCATGAAACGTTCGGTAACTTTATTATTTTTAGGCTTGAGGCATAAGAACATGATTAAGAACTTCTTCAACGTTGTCAACAAAAACAAGATTAATGCCTTCATAGAGTTTTTGTGAAATTGTTGAAAGGTCGCGCGCATTTTGTTTTGGAATAATGACGTGATGCAGCCCAAATTGTTTTGCGGCGAGTATTTTTTCTTTAAGCCCGCCGATTGGAAGAACATTGCCTTGTAAATTAAGTTCCCCTGTCATTGCATAACTTCCATTGATTGCTCGTCCTGTAAGCGCTGATAAAATAGCTGACAATAGTGTAATGCCTGCTGATGGCCCGTCTTTGGGTACGGCTCCTGCTGGTACGTGGATGTGAAGATCATATTCGTTAAAGAGTTTTGCATCAATGGTAAAGAGGTCGGCATGTGCTTTTGCATACGTTATAGCTGCTTGCGCTGATTCTTTCATAACATCACCAAGTTGCCCTGTTAATAATAACCTTCCATTTCCCCTCATTAAGACAGCTTCGATTTGCAAAAGTTCTCCGCCATAAGGCGTCCAGGCAAGCCCGTTTGAAACACCTATTTTGTTGCTGTGGATAAATGTTTCTTGTGAGATTTTACATGGGCCAAGATAATGTTCAATATTGTTTTCAGAAAAAGCTATTTTTTCATTTGATTCCACCAAGGCTCGAGCATATTTTGCGCAGAGCTTTTGAAGGTATCGTCCGAGTTCACGCACGCCTGCTTCTCTGGTGTAAGATGTGATAAGTTTGCTGAGTACGTTGCGGTTGAATTCAGGGGCGTTATTGTTAAGCCCACAATTTTTAAGCGCTCGTTGAATAAGATGTCGCTCTGCGATTTCTAATTTTTCTTCATGCGCATATCCTGAAAGTTGTATGATTTCCATACGATCGCGCAGGGGCCCTGGTATTGTTGATAAATCATTGGCTGTTGCGATAAACATAACTTTAGAAAGATCAAAATGAACGCCAAGATAATTATCATAAAATGAGTGGTTTTGTTCAGGGTCAAGCACCTCAAGGAGTGCTGCTGCTGGGTCGCCGCGGTTTGACATGCCAAGTTTATCTATTTCATCAATAATGATGAGTGGGTTGGAGCTTTCTGATTTTTTTATTGCTTGTATAAAGCGTCCAGGAAGTGCTCCAACATAGGTGCGGCGGTGTCCGCGAATTTCGCATTCATCGTATACCCCGCCCAGGGATATTCTAAAATATTTACGCCCCAGCGCTTTTGCTATCGACTCTCCCAGTGATGTTTTACCAACACCTGGAGGGCCAGCAAGGCATAAAATAGGCGTATGGCTTGATTCATTTAAAAAGCGAATCGATAGAAAATCAAGGATTCTATCTTTTGCTTCATCAAGACCAAAGTGATTACTTTCTAAAATTGTTTTGGCGGTTTTAATATCGGTATTATCTTTTGTAAAAACGCCCCAGGGAAGGCCAAGGAGCAATTCAAGGTGGTTGCGAATAACGGTAGCCTCCATAGAATCAGGTGCTGTTTTTTCAAGGCGGCGTAGCTGGCGGGTTGCTTCAAGTTTTGCTTCTTCGGTGAGTGGCAGTGTTTTTACTTTTTCACGAAGGTCGTCATTTTCATTTTCGCCTTCTTCGCCCAATTCTTTTTGTATTGCTTTCATTTGTTCGCGTAGGTAGTATTCGCGTTGAGATTTGTTGATTGAATCACGCGTGTTGTTACGAATACGTTCTTGAACATTGTACGATTCAACTTCTTGTGAAAGAACATCGTAAATGCCGTCAAGAAGGTTATTGAGGTTATCTTTTTCAAGCAATGCTTGTGCTTGTTGGACTGAAAGGTCAAGATGCGATAAGATAAAGTCTGTTATGCGGTCAGGTTCTTGTATTTGGGATAAAATTGCTTGAAAGTCAGGGCTAAAAAGCCTGCCCGTTGCGGATATGCGTTCAATAAGCGCTTGTATATTGCGCAATTGATATTCTGCTTTTTTTTCATCATATGTCGTTGTTGATGTTTCAGTTATTTTGGCTTGTAAAAGGTCTTGTCCTGAGATAACCTCTTCAACAAGCGCTTTTTCTACCCCTTGAGCGAGCACTTTTATGCCGCCATCGGGCAAGTTCATAATGCGCATGATGGTGCTGACGGTACCTATTTTAAAAAGATCTTGAACCCCTATTGGGCCGTGATAATTTTCACTTTGTTGAGCGGCAAGAAGGAGGACTTTTTTATCTCCTTGCATGGCCTGTTCAACCCCTTTTATGATTTTTTCGTCGAGTACCAGAAGTGGCACGACCATGTGAGGGAATACGACAACATCAATCGTTGGTATAATCGGTAAGATTGATGCGGGCGTTTCCTCGGTTTGGTTGTGTGTCATTTTTTTTTCGTCCATTGTTCCCCCTCCCCTTTGTGAAGGTATGGTTTAGAAATAATTGATTTCGCTACAAGGAAATGTAATTGCTTACCAAGGCGCTTACATACATTTTCCTTGTTGTCCTAGTAAGATACTAAAGAAAATGCTTTGCTCAAGGCAAGAGTCTTGCTAATCTTTATTTTAATTATTTGAATGAGAGCGTGTTTGAAGATAGAGAGGATTATCGTGATTGATCAAAATTTGACCTTGGCTGTCGTTGATCTTTTTAAGAGCTTTACTCAGGGTGATCAGACCTTAACGGTTTTAGATGGGGTTAACTATGTTTTTGAATTAAATAAAACATACGCTATTACGGGGGTTTCGGGGAGTGGTAAGTCAACATTATTGCATATTTTAGGGGGTCTTGATGAGCCAACGCGCGGGAGCGTGAGGTTGTTTGGGAAGAATCTACAATTATGTAGCCAGCAGGAACAAAATATTGTTCGCAATAAGCAATTGGGGTTTGTTTTTCAATTTCATTATTTGGTTAAAGAGCTTACCGTTCTTGAAAATGTAATGCTTCCTGGATTAATCGCTGGAGAGGATAGGGCATTTTGTGCTCAGCGGGCTCGATTTTTGCTTTCTATGATGGGGATGGATGCAAAGGAGTATATGTACACCACAAAACTTTCAGGCGGTGAGCAACAGCGCGTTGCCATTGCGCGGGCGTTGTTTAATAAGCCGGCTTTTTTATTGGCCGATGAACCCACAGGGAGTTTAGATGCTGAAAATGCGGCACTTGTTTTGGATCTTTTTTTTAAGGCGCGCCAAGAGTGGGGAATGACGATTATTTTTTGTTCGCATGATCGTGTTATGTATGAGCAGATGGAGATTGTGTTGCAATTGAAAAATGGACGTCTTGAGCCTCGGGAGGTCTAACGGATTATGACTGTTCTTTGTCGGTATCATTTTCCTCATTAAGGCGATTGGTAATGATGATGTCTAGGTCTTGAATGCAATCTTCAAGAACATGAAGGTAGTAGCGTAGTGATTTTATTTTTTTATTAGTCATAGGTTCGCGTGCTCGGTTACGTAGTTTTTTAATATGTCGTTTGAGCCGCTGATGTTCTTGCATAAGCCCTTTGATGAGTTGTTGCATAATATCGATATCAACTGCCGGGTTGTCGATTTCATTTCTGAGGTACATATTTTCAAGATCACGAACTTTACGTGCCGCTTCTATAAGCTTTATAAATCGTTCAAAGCGATTGATATGCCCGTTGGTTGCCGGGTCTGTTTGAGTTGCTTGATGCGTAACCTCGGTCTGTGGCCTTTTTTTGAATAATCGATGATAGATGGTAAACATACCAAAACCACCCATTATTAAAAAAAGTATAATGAGTATGAGCGTTATAAAGCGTGGAATATGGATATGTTTTTTCATGAGTAACCTCCGGTTTCAGCTTATGGCGCAAAGATCTTATGATGGTGGTTCCACAAGCTCTATTATAATTGTAATTTATATGCAATTCATAAAGCAAGAACTCAATAAAATAAAAGCAATTTATATGCATGTTGAGTATGTGGCTTTTAGCTCCTGCTCGTTCGATTTATTATTTTTTGACAAATAGGATTTCGAGCCTGTTTTATCTTTTAAAAGCTTTGTGTTGAGATGCGGTTGATTTTTACTAAAAGGCTATTATAATGGTAGCAGTTATTTGGCAGATCGTTCTGCCTATGGGGAATAGATGTGTGTTTATTCCCTGTGTAGTTAACCTCATATCCATTTTATTTAAATGCGGAGGCGTTTATTATGTTGAAAAAATTGACACCAGTTCTTTTCTTTTTTGCAGTATTAGGTACATCAGTTGTTTGTGCTAACAATAATGTTGAACAATCTAATGAAATGACCAAAGAAGAAAAGCTTGTTTTGCTCGAAGGTGTAGCTCTTGGAAATGAACTTATCAAGAATGCTCTTGAAACAGGTAATCTAGAGTTGATCGAACAATTGCAATCAGACGAGCAAGACATTGAAGAAGCTCACAATATTGCGATTACAAAAAAGACGGTACTTACAATCGCTGGTATCACTGCAGCTTGTGGCCTTGCAGCTCTTGGTTATTGGAAAAAAGCTTGGATCGCAGAAAAAGCAACAGCGGGTTTTGCAAAATCTAAAGATGTAGCAGCTAAGGTAAAAGCATTATTTGCCCGTAAAAATAATGATAAAGTTCAAGAAGAAGTTGCTCCTGTACAACCTGAAACTCCAGCTCAAAACGAAACTTTAAATCATGAAGACGTTCAACCAGAAACTCCTGCACAAACAGAAGCTTTAGCTCAAGAAGAAACTCCAGCTCCTGCACCAACAGAACCTTCAGCTCCTGCAGAATTAGCTGCGTAAGAACTGTTTTTAAAAAAAGATTGCACATACAGTCTTTTTACTATGAAAACTATAAAAGGCTCTCGGCGTTATGCTGAGGGCCTTTTATAACATACAAGGTGGGATGAAGATGAATAGGTTATGGGTTGTGATGTTTTTTTTGGCGTGGGGTTTGAGTGGTTCGTTGAGTGCTGATAAGCAGCCGTTTCCTGATTTTATTATAAAACCTGACGTCAAAAAAAAGAAGCTTTCTAAAAATGAATGTAAAGAACTTATTGGAGAAAAATCTCGAGAACTTATGCATGTGTTGATTTCATCCATGCGGTTGGTTGGGGGATTGCATGCGCAGCCGGGGAGGGTGTGGCAGGGGGGTAATGATCTTTCTTGTTCAACTATTTCATCATTTCATGAGCGGCTTGGGGAGTTGCAGGCTGATGGAGCTCGTGTGCAAAAGCAGATTTCATTGATTATTGAGCGATTAATCGAAGACCAAAAGCCGTTTAAGCATGCTCGGCTTGGTGCGCTTGAAAAAATTGATACGTTGCTTGATGGGGTTTTGCTTGAGGTGCGGGATATTAAAAAAAAGTTAAAAAAGAGCAGGGGTGATCGTCAAGGGGAGCCTGAAAAAGCGGCAAAAGATGTGGATTCCAAAAAAATAATTGATGAAACGATTTTATTGTATGCATCGTTAGCCAAGCGGATGCATGCGGTGCATAAGCGGTTGGCCGGAGCTCAGGAGTTGCAGGTTTTATGAAAAAAAAATTTATTGTAGCAGGTGAATTATCGGGCGATATAACGGCCGCATGGTACATTGAAAAAAAGAATCTTAAGGCGGATGCCTATTTGTATGGGGTGGGTGGAGAGCATATGGCGGCGCATGGGGTGGAGCTTGTGCGGCGGTACTATGACTTAAATATTACCGGCGTACTTGAGGTTGTAGCTCATCTGCCGCGTATATTTCGTATTATGCGTGAACTCGTTGCTTATGTTGTTGCCGGCGGATTTGATGAAGTTATTTTAGTTGATTTTCCTGGTTTTAATATACGATTTGCCGCACGACTTAAAAAAATAATGCCTAACATTATCGTTACGTATGTTGCGCCGCCACAAATGTGGTGTTGGGGTGCGTGGCGTGTTCGCAAGATTCGGCGCTATTTTGATAATGTTGTTGTGTTATACCCATTTGAAGAGGCTTGGTACAAAGAGCGTGGTGTTCGAGCGCAGTGGATTGGTTGTTCGACCTATGATGCGATGGAACCGTATATGCATGATGAGGTTGAAAAAGAACCTTTAATTGCGCTTATCCCTGGGTCCCGAACGTCAGAGATACACAGACTTGCTTCGTTAATTGTTGGGGTTGCGCAAGTATTGCATGATAAATATCCAATGATGCGTTTTGTTATGCCGTTAGCATCATCGCTTTCTGAGGATTTTATAAAAAAATCACTTAAAGATGCAGGTTTGCAGCTTGACTCTTTTCCACTTGCCTTTGTAAGGGGCGATGCTGAAAAGTATCATGTTTTACAGCGCTGTTGTTTAGCGGTAACAAAACCTGGGACGGTAACCTTAGAGCTTGCGTTGCTTGATGTGCCGTCGGTTGTATTTTTTAAGATTTCGATGGCGTCATTTTTGTTGGCATGGTTTTTGGTCAAGGTGAAGTATATGTCGCTTCCTAATCTATTATTGCACAAACGTCTTTTGCCTGAGGCGGTTCAACGAAATTGTACGGTTGAGTATATTGTCACTCAGTCATTGCCTATTATAGATTCTTTTTTGGCACGAGGGGACTATCATCGTACCTTTTTGCAAGAAATTACACAGTTAAGGGGGTTGTTATCTTTTAAAAAAAACTAACTTGTAAAAATTTTTGCCAAAAATAAATAATCTGATAGCCTTGCTACAAGATTTGATGTTTTACTTTTTTTATTAATTTTTTTAAGTATAAAGGCTTAAGGCTATGGCAAATTATAATCGCATCATTATGATGGGCAATTTAACTCGTGATCCAGAGGTAAAGCAAGTAACTTCTGGGCAGTCGGTATGTCGCTTTGGACTTGCTTCAAATCGTCAGTTTAAAAACAAACAAACAGGAGCTATGGTTCAGGAAGTTTGTTTTGTTGATGTTGACGTATGGGGACCTCAAGCTGAAGTTTGCAAGCAATATCTTGCAAAAGGCCGTTCTGTGTTGATAGAAGGGCGTTTAAAGCTTGATTCTTGGCAAGATGCCGATGGTAACAAGCGTAGCAAACATTCTATCGTTGCTGACCGTGTAACCTTTTTGGGTGCTGGCGCAGCTGCTGACAGTGACGATGCTGGGTATGATGATTTTTCTGCAGGCCGTCAAGAAGAACCGGTTAAAAAAGTGTCGTCGCGAGCCGCTGCTTCCACAGGTGAAGTTGCGCTTAAGGATGATGCTCCGTTTGAAGATGATCTTCCATTCTAAAGATTTATATGGTAAAAAAAAGCCCCTCCATCAACGAGGGGCTTTTTTTATAGGGTTCGATCATTATTGTGTTCGGGGGCAAAGTCAAAGGCGTCTTCGTTAAGGGGGTTTTCGCTGCTTGAGATGAAGATGTCATCATCGCGTTCATCATGAATGGTGATAACATTTTGTTCTGCTTTTTTTTTATTTTTTTCTTGAGTTGTTTTGGGTGTATGCAGTACATTCTTTTCGGTATCTTTTTTGTGAGTGTGTTTAGAAAAGAGAGGTGTTGAAACAATGCTGCATAGCAGAAGAAGAATACCGCAAAGTATATTTTTTTTCATGATATTCCTTTCTATAAGAGGGTGAATCGTTTACAATGAGTGTTGAGCATTTTTTATGCTTTGTCAAATTGTCACAACTATGGAATGCATAGTGGTGCAAAATTATCGGTGTGTGCATTTTTAAAAAAAAGGAGATGGGGATGATGTTTAAACATACAAGGCGAGTATTGGGGGTTATTGGGTTATGGGGTTGGCTGTGGACGGTAGCGCTTGCCGAGCCGGCGGTGCAGGTTCCTTATCGTGCTTCTTTTTTCCATGCGCAAGAACGTGCGGCGGCCAAAGATTGGGCAACGCAATTTTTGGTCCGTATTGCCGATGGAAGCTCTTTGAAAAGTTTTGATGCTCAAGGCGGGCGCGCCGCTTTGTTAAGTGGCGCTGCAGGGTTACTTGATCTTGCGCGGCTTGGGTTAGGGGTTGATCCAGCGGGGAAGACTTTGAGCGCTGCCTATTGGGTAAAAGATGCAAATACGTTTAAAGGAGTCGCTTTACCTACGGGGCTTGATGGCAAGCTGGAGCTTGGTGGGCGGTTGTCGGTGCAAGATGTAGCGCTGTTGTTGCGACAATATGTAAAATATGGTTTTTTTGTGCAAGTGCATGCGCCGGTTGTTACGCTTAAATTGGATAATATTTCGCAGGTCAATAAAGGGGCTGAGTCGGTAAGTGGTGTGAACATTTCAAATATGATCAACGCCTTGCCGTCGATTTTAGCTGAGTATGGGTATGCCAAGGTGACAACGTTTAAAAAGACGAGTATTTCTGACGTTGCGGCGCTGCTTGGGTGGCAGGGGTATGCAAAAATTGGATCTGAATATATTGCCGATATTGCCGGAAGTTTTCATGTTGGTTTTTTATTGCCGGTTGCAGGACGAGCTGATCAAAACCACCCTTATGCAGTTTCGCTTGGGAATCAAGGCCATTATGGGGTTACGGCGCGCGGGGCGGTAGAGCTTGGCGTTTTTGATTGGGTTGCGCTTGGTGCCAGCGCTGGTATTTCGACGTTTTTCAAAAAGCATGATACATTGCGGGTGCGCACGCACGAAGATCAGTCGGGATGGTTGCGTCTTGGTATGGGGCGGGTAAAAGTTGATGTTGGGTCAATGTGGGATGTGGGGGCTTACGCGCGCGTGTCGTTATTGGTGCGTGGACTTACAGGGTTTTTGGGATATTCCTTTGCGCGGCAGGAGTCAACGAGTTTAGCATCTTACGATAACGATCTTACCGTTATGTTAACTAAAAGTGTTGTGGATACAACAACAACTCCCTATAGTATGAAACGTGAGGTTCAAACAAGCGCTTTGGCTGCGGATATTGATACGGTTATTAATGCTGATGGTCGATTGGCTGCTTGGGAGATGCATATGGTTCATATGGGAATTCGTTATTGCATGAGCGGCCCAAAAAGTTCATTGCGACCGCTTGTTCAGCTTGAGTATGCTTACCCATTTGATGGGAAAAATAGCTTTAAACTTCCTCTGTTTGCAGGGACAGTAGGCTTGATGCTGCAGTTGATGTTCTGATAAAAATTTTAGCAAGAGCTCTTTCCAAGCGGCGATAGGCATGATACACTAGCTTACTGTTTGATAGGTTTAAAGTTATTGGTATTGTAACCAAAGGTAGGATATGAATCTTATTTCTCGTTATAAAATGCAGGTGGTACGTCAGCTTGAGAATCATTTTAATCTTGACGCTGATCGGCTTGCTGCGGTTGAATTGAAATTGAATGTTGATAAAGGTGCTGCCTTTGGTGATGTTACGTGCAATGCAGCAATGGTTCTTGCAAAGGTTATTGGTAAAAATCCACGTGAACTTGCGGTTGAGATTAAAGCGTTGTTGGAGCAGCCTGTTGATGCTGATAGCGCATTGGTTGATCGTGTTGAAATTGCTGGCCCTGGATTTTTGAACATATTTTTTACACATGCCGCTTGGGCGCGCATTGCGTGTGATCTTTTTATGCGTGAGCGAGATAATTTTGTATTGTCTGCAGAGCACAAGCGCATGAGGTATTTGTTGGAGTATGTGAGTGCTAATCCAACGGGGCCTCTGCATTTTGGGCATGGCCGTAACGGTATTATTGGTGATTCGTTGGCTCGTATTTTGTCATTTTTGGGTCATGAAGTTACACGAGAATTTTATATTAATGATGCGGGTAAACAGGTTCAATTGCTTGGTGCCTCGCTTAAAGCCCGTTGTTTACAAGCGGCGGGAAAAGATGTTGCATTACCCGAGGGCGGGTATGCGGGGGATTATTTAGTTGAGCTTGCGCAATCGTGTATTCAGCAATTTGGGGCAGGGGTTGTTGAAAAAGATGATCAATTTTTTTCTGCGTATGCAAAAGAGCATTTGCTTGCATTAATTAAAGAGGATCTTAAGGCTTATGGCATTGAATTTGACCGTTGGTTTTCGGAAAAGTCTTTGCATGATAATGGATCGGTTGAGCGTTCATTGGATCTTTTGAAAGATGCGGGGCTTTTGTATGAGCAAGAGGGGGCTTATTGGTTTAAATCCTCTGAGTTTGGCGATGATAAAGATCGCGTGATCAAAAAAGCTAATGGTGAATTAACCTATATTGCAGCGGATATCGCGTATCACAAAGATAAATTTGATCGAGGGTATGATAAAATTATTGATATTTTGGGGCAGGATCACCATGGGTATGTTAAGCGTCTTAAGGCTACTATGCAGGCATTGGGATACGATGCACAAAAGCTTGATGTCATTTTGTACCAGTTAGTTTCGCTCAAAGAAAATGAAGAGCTTGTTCGCATGTCAAAGCGAGCTGGAACGTTTACTAAGTTAAGCGATGTTATTGATGCTGTGGGTGCTGATGTTACGCGTTTTTTCTTTTTGAATCGAAAGGCTGATGCCCATTTAGAATTTGACTTGGGCGTTGCTATGAAAAAAAGCGATGAAAATCCAGTATTTTACATTCATTACGCCTATGTGCGCACCAAAAGTTTGTTGGTGCGTGCGGCAGAGCATGAGAGCTTTTCATCATTTATTGACTTGTTGGAGCGTAAGGATCAAGCATTGTGCGGCTCGATTTTGTCAAGAATGGGCGAGGCCGAACATGCATTGTTAAAGCGAATCTTATTTTTAGCGGATGTGTTGCAGAATGTTGCGCATAATTATCAAACGCATGTGCTTTCATATTACACATGGGAATTGGCATATGCCTTTCACACGTATTACACAAATAATCGTGTTATCGATCCTGAAGATCAATCAACATCGCAGGTACGTATATTTATGGTGCATGTTGTGCAAAAGACGCTTGATTTATGCCTTGATTTGTTGGGGCTATCAAAACCTGAGCGTATGTAAATTTTTTAAAAAAATAGAACAAGAAAAAGTAGGGTTCGACCTAGGATAAAAAAATATATGAATATAGAACACATTAACAATTTTGATTTGAAAAATTTCAAGCCTGAGCATATTCGCAATTTTTCGATTATTGCGCATATTGATCATGGCAAATCAACCCTTGCCGATCGTCTTTTGGAAATGGCGGGGACGATATCAATGCGCGTTAAGGCGGAACAGTTTTTGGATAAATTACAAGTTGAGCGTGAGCGTGGTATAACGGTTAAGGCGCAAACGGCATCGCTCCTTTATGAGTATAATGGAACGGTGTATTTGCTGAATTTAATTGATACGCCTGGTCACGTGGATTTTTCATATGAGGTTTCTCGTTCATTGTATGCATGTCAGGGGGCGTTATTGTTGGTTGATGCTGCTCAAGGGGTGCAGGCTCAAACAATGGCAAACTTTTATTTAGCGTTTGAACAAGACCTTAATATTATTCCTGTTATCAATAAAATCGATATGGCAAATGCTGATCCTGAACGTGTTACGCGTGAGATGGAAAAGGTGTTTGATACACAAAAAGAAGAAGTTCTTAAAATTTCTGCCAAAACAGGACTAGGTATCGATTCTCTTTTTCCTGCAATTTTAGAGCGGATTAAGGCTCCGGTAGGAGATGCCAATAAACCATTTAAGGGATTACTTTTTGATTCATGGTATGATGAATATCGCGGTGTTGTTTGTTTGATCGAGGTTGTTGATGGCATGATCAAAAAAGGGGATCGAATAGAATCTGCTCATACGGGTGAAAGTTATGAGGTGCTTGATATTGGGTTAATGTATCCAGATCCTCGTCCTCAGCCGGCGCTCTATACCGGGCAGGTTGGTTTTTTAATTGCTGGCATGAAGACGGTTAAAGAAGCTCGCGTTGGTGATACCTTTTATCAGGTTGGCAAACCGGTGCAGGCTTTGCCAGGGTTTAAGCCAGCAAAGTCAATGGTATTTGCTGGTATTTATCCGGTTGATACCGTGGATTATGACCATGTTCGAGATGCTATTGAAAAATTAACGCTTAACGATCCTAGTGTACATGTTGAAAAAGAAAATTCTGCTTCTAATAATATTGATATAAAAAAAATGAATATATTCGATGTTTTTCGCCTGGAGACTTCGGATCATCTGAAGAAAATCAATGACCTGCTC
>LBTY01000015.1 GCA_000992305.1 candidate division TM6 bacterium GW2011_GWF2_38_10 | reverse complement strand
TATTACATCGTAACGTTACCTGTTTTTTGCATTCTAAAAGAAAGAGAAACAATGCGTATAAAAATTAAACATCTAATCCAACCTCCAATTGTGATTGTTTTTCCAATATCTTGTTGCGTTAGATGTTTAATTTTTATACGCATTGTTTCTCTTTCTTTTAGAATGCAAAAAACAGGTAACGTTACGATGTAATAAGCTTAGGCTTTACGCATTGCAGGTCAAGTTTTTACTATTCTTTTTTGTGAGCCTTGATGCGATTTTTTGGAGCGCAATAAGAGCGACCCAGCTTGCAAGCGCCAATTTAAACCGTTCTTGGGCAACTACTGGTATGAGCTTCATCCAAAAGAGAGGTGTTGTTGTTTTTGCATAAAGCCACATGGTGCTTCCAATTGCATGCATAATCATGCTGATACGCAAGCTTGTAAAAAAAAGCCCGTACACAGTATTTTTGCTTGGTACAAAAAAAAGTACCATAGGAATAATCCAGTAAAGTGCATAATAAAATGCGTGACCGCCAATTGGATGGATTATAAAAAGTGTCATGCAAAACCCAGGAATCACAACATTAAGGAGTGTTCGCATTATGTATGCATATGATGATGTGGCGTGTTCATATGACCAACATATCGTGGCAATGATGGTTGGGAGCCCTAAAGTTATGTAATACATATTTGTACCTCCCTTGCAGGCAAGTATTGATGCGATGGTAAATAACGCAATCATTGGTGATAGAAAAAATCCGCATAACGCAGGGCATAGGGAAAACAAAAATGACATAAAAACTCCTTATTGTTATGAAAGGGTTGGTGGGTAGCCGCATGCATAAGCTAATGCACGTTCTTTTGTTGCAGCATCTGCAGCAAGCTCTATCCATTCGTATTCAACTTTTTCTTCATCGGCGATGGCACGGTTAAGTGTTGATTGAGTAATGTCGCCGGTTTGTAGCTGTAGTTTCTTTAGTTTACTATTATTTTTAACATAGTCACGTTCACTTTGTTTTGCTTTAAGCACAATAACCGCTTGCGAAAGTGTATGATATGCGGTTTCTATGTCGAGTTTTATGGTTTGCAGTGTGTTATCCTTAAGAATAACCTCTTTGAGCATGGTAGAATGCGCTGCCTTTGCGGCATAATCATAGGACAATCCGTTAAAGATGGGCCAAGAAAGTTGTAAGCCAAGGTTATAAAAGCTGCGATTAGGGGAGGTTATTGCGGATTTATTTTCAATGCTTTGATATCCAGTTGCCGCAACAGCCGATAGGCTTGGTAGGTTGGATCTCTGTGCAATGGTCGTTTCGTCTTTAGCAATCGCTATTTTTTGGTCGGCCTCTTTCA
The DNA here is from genome assembly GCA_000992305.1 of candidate division TM6 bacterium GW2011_GWF2_38_10. Classification (GTDB taxonomy): domain Bacteria; phylum Babelota; class Babeliae; order Babelales; family RVW-14; genus GWF2-38-10. Next base: position 20,433 of record LBTY01000015.1, on the reverse strand, counting down.
ATTCTTCTCGGTATTTCATTGCGTATTTATAGTAACGTCTGAGTGGCTTAATGGTAAATTCTTGAGGTAATTCCCATGAGAGATCAAGGGTTGTTATATGTTTTGGTTTTGTGTGGGTTGGCAATAATGGTTGGTCTATTCTTTTTAAGGCAAGATCAATCGGTTGCCCCATAAAAAATTCTAATTTTTTTTGCGTTAATTCAACTCCTTGAAAGTAACGATCAACAAGTCCATAGGTAATATCGCGCTCAGACGTTGTTTTAAGCCATTCGTTTTTATCAAGAAGGTTTAATTTGTACGCGTTTTCATTTATTTTAAAATTGGATTCTGTTGCAGTATACAGGCTATTAATCGCTTTTTGTTGTTGTTGAATTTTCCAACATTCAATAAAAGCTTGTTCAACAGCATATTTAATAGCCTTTTTATCTTTATCTAGCGCCAATTCAACCAGTTTAGTTTGTTTTTCTGCCAGCTTATATTTTTGAATAGGTCCTGCAAAAGAATAAATGAGTTGTTGAGCGCCGAGCGTAATATTTGTTTGTGGATCTTGTTGGCCTGTGCTTTGACTAATATTTGTGGTTACGTTAACTTGAGGCAAATATGCTGACCACACTTGCATGCCTTGGGCCTTACTTGCTTGGATAGCGTACTTGTATGATTGTAAGCTTGGCTTATTGGCAAGTGCAATTGCTACAGCATCACTCATAGTAAGTGTTGCTTGTTCGGCTTCTTGTGCTAGGGCTTTCTCCCCATAGCAGCATGTAAGAAATAAACAAAAACATGAAAGTAAAAACATAAAAACTCCTTTGTATTAATTATTGATCATTGTTAATAACGTTATGTATTTTTTGTATAATGTCTTGAGGTTGTAATGCGGCCATACAGTCAATAGCTCCTGGGTGATGATGTTTTTTGTAGTGGTGAGGACAGGGGACTTGAATGCTTTGTTCGTTGTTTCCCTTTGTCCAAAACGGGCCATGTTTTATTTTACTCGTTGGTCCAAAAATCCCAATAACTGGTGTGCCAAGATAATCTGCAAGGTGTAAAAGTCCGCTATCAGGGCATAGTAATAGATGCGCTTGTTTGACCAGGTGGGTGAGTGTTAACAGGTTCCAAGGGGGGCAAATAGTTATGGGTATCGTGTTTTGATGGCATTCATGAGCAACTTGTGCTGCCGCTGCTCCCATGGTTGCTCCAACTAAAATCGGTTGAAGATTGGTTTGCTCATTGATTAATCGTATACATTCTACCCAATGGGCTTGCGGCCAATGTTTGGATGGCCATGTTGTGTTTGGACAAATAAGAATAGGTCGCGAAATGTCATGGTGCTCAAGCCATGAGCTTACCGTGTCTATGTGTTCTTGTGGTGGGGTAAAAAAAAATGTTGAGACAAGGTTTTCAGGGGCAGGGCTTTTTGTTATGGCTCCAAGATGTTGGGCCGCAAAGCTTGCGAGTGATAAATTTTTTTGGACTATATTGCTATATGTTGGAGTGTCATGATAATGGGTTGTCCAGTGACATATTTTTTCGCGCGTGTGTTCTTTGGAGAATCCAAACTTTTTACCTTTTAGAAAAAGGTGGAGGAGGGATGTTTTGGTAAGACCTTGAAAATCAATAATGGCGTCCCATTTTATTGTGCGCAGTTTTTTTACCATCATGATGGTTGTTTTTAGGTTGTAGGGAGAAAAATAATGATCAGGAAACACCCAGGCGTGTTTTAACAGAGGATGATGTTCAAGAAGTGGAGCTGCTTTTTGTTGAACAGCCCAGTGAATCGTTGCATGCGGAAAATAATGCTTAAGCAGAAAGAGTGCGGGTAAGGTATGGATAACATCTCCGATAGCAGAGACTCTCATTATGAGAATGTGCATAAAAGCTCCTGGTTCACTTTATATTTTCCAAAGAAAGTTGTACACTTTATGGCAAGTTGTTTATGTTATGATAGTTTTCAAAAAATTTCCAGCAAATTAAGAAAAAGACTTTTTTTGTGCTTAATGATGATATTTTTGGGTTTAATAACCCCGAGGGGATGGTGATTAATGATGAGTATTGATAAGGTAAAATTGGTTTTACTTTTGCTTGGCGGCCTTGTGATTGTTGCTTCGTTGTATTTTGTTTTTTTTAGACCGCGGCGTATACCTTTTGTTAAAAGTCGTCAGTTTCAATTTAATTTTCCCAAAGAGCAGATAAAAAAAATGACACTCGATAATGGAATGACGGTTTTGCTTTTAAAAACAAGTGCCACGCCAACAGTGCTTGTGCAAATAGCCTACGATATAGGTTCGGCCGTTGAAACATCGGTTGAGCGGGGACTTGCACATTTAATTGAGCATATGATTTTTAAAGGAACTCAGAAAATGGCAGAAGGTGATATTGATGGGATTGCGCGTAAATATGGTGCAACATTTAACGCCTTTACCGGTATGGATGTAACAAGTTATTATTTTGAAACTGATAAAAATAACTGGAAACCGTTTGTGGGAATTTTAGCCGATTGTATGCAAAATGCTCGATTTGATGAACAACATTTAGCATCGGAGCTCAAGGCGGTTATACAAGAATTGCGCATGTACAAAGATCATTATTGGAAAGCAATGTATGAGCGTGCAATGCGTATTATTTTTCCTTCCAATCATCCGTATCATTTTCCCATTATAGGATTTAAGCAAGAGCTTCTTAATTTGTCAGCAGATGATCTTAGGGCTTTTTATAAAAAATATTATCATCCATCTCATGCAACACTTTTTATTGTTGGTGATATTAATGATCAAGAGGCTTTTGATTTGGCTAAAGAACATTTTGCATCGATTCCGAATAACAATGGTCATTTACAAGCGTCGTTTCCTGATCTTATCCCCGATCCTGTCAGTAATCATACGTGCATGTATGAAGATGTGAAAAAAGAACAGCTTGGTTTTTATTGGGTTATGCCAGGACTTAAGGCAGGTAAGCAGGAGGTTGCTGCGCTTTTGGAACATGTGCTTGGGTATGGAGATAGCGGGCGGCTTGTTAAAAAACTTGTTGATGAAAAAAAGATAGCCACATCAGTTGCAGTTTCGGCAACATTATTTATGGAGGCTGGATTATTTTTTATTTTTATCGAGCCAGTAGAAGGTAAGCGTGTCGAGTGTGAAGAGGTTGTACGGACTGTTCTACAAGAAATTATTGAAAAAGGGGTAAGTGAAGCTGAGCTTGCTGCTGCTATTAAAACTAAGGGACGAGGATTTTTAGAGCGATTGCAGTCGCATCAAAGTTTTGTGTATTCTTGGTTGCAGTCATATTTTGCTACACGTGATGAATATGATGTTTTTAATCGTATTAATCGATTCCAGGCGATAAAATCTGAGCATATTGTGTCGTTTATAAAAATGTACTTAGATCCATTATTTATGAATTCAATTGCGTTGCTTCCGTTGCCGCAGAATCAGATTGAAAAATTTAAGGTAGCCCGGGCATTATCTGATGAGCTTGATAAAAAAATATTAGCAAAGCATGAAAGAACTGCACCATTAGAAATTCCAAAGCTTGTTCATGAGCTTTCAGAACCAGAAAAACTTTCATTTTCATTTCCTAAACCTCAGCGTGAAATAACCTTGCCAAATGGGCTTAAAGTGCTTTTATGCAAGCATGGTCATTTGCCGCTTGTGAGCGCGCATCTTGCCTATCGAGACGATGATTATCTAGGGGCCTCACTTGATGGTATTAAGGTTCATATGATGATGACGATGCTTATTGAAGGTTCAAAGCATTACAGTAAGTCAGATAATGTTGCGTTTTTTAATGAGCATGGTGCTGCCTATAGTTTTGATACCTCAGGGATCCGGCTTTCTTTGTTAAATGAAGGGTATGAGGAAGTTTTAAATCGTCTTGTATGGATTGCGAGTTATCCAACGTTTCCTCATGACGCTCTTGATAAAATTAAAACTATTTTTGTTGATAGTTATGAGCGTAGCAAGGATCAACCTGCAAGTGTTATGGAACGTTCGATAAAAAATGTTTTGTATCAGGGGAAAGATTTTGGCTGGACATTTGATCAGGCTATTGAGCTTATTAAGGGTCTTAATAGAGTTGATCTGTGTAAATTGCATATGCAGTTTTTATGTGCACCCAACATGGTGTTATCGATTGTTGGTAATTTTAACCTTAATGACATGCAGGCTGTTGTTGAAAAAATATTTTCACGGTTACCTGCAGGCTCAATGACAGAATTTAAATATCCAACACCTCAATTTACGCCCAAAAAACAAGTTGATGAATATATGGTACGTGATCAAGCATTATTAGCATTGTTTCAGCCATCTTCGTTGAACATTTATCATGAAGATTTGATTCCAGTTCGATTACTTAATGTTATAGCATTTAATTCTTTAGGGTCACGGTTATATGCCTTGCGTGAAAAAACGGGTCTTTTTTATGCAGGATTTGGTGCATTTGCGGCGTCGGCATCGCGTGAACCTGGGTTTGATTATGTTGGTGCTATTGTAAGCCTTGATAAAATTGATCAAGCTGAGCGTATGATTCGACAAATGTTACATGATTTTAGTGAAAAAGGCGTTCTTGAAAAAGAACTCAAAGATGCTCGTCAAATTTATTTGAAAGGTATTATTGATAAGGCTTCAACAATAGGATCTATTGCTGGGACGATTGCAAAGTTGGATGCGTTGAAGTTAGATGATGATTATTATGATAAAGTGTTATCCCGCATTCAAGAAATGGATTGTGTAACGCTTAATAAAAAAGCTAAGTTTTATTTTAAAGAAGAAAATATGGCGCGTGTGCGTATTGGTCGCATCGGAAAATAATTAGTTATAGTAACGTATTTTGGTACACCTAAATCGTGCCAAAATACGTTACTATAGCGTTATTTTGGTAGGTAGTTATTGAATTTATGGAGGGGGGATTAATTAATTTAAATTTTTCAATTTTCGAACTTAGGTTATTTAATAAAAAATTTATAGATACGCCATAAACCATACGCTACTAAATAATGACCTATTTGTTGCATGTATTAAATCCCATTTTTTTACAAATATATTTTTGCATTTTCATGCCAAATGTATTTGTATATTTTTTAAAAAACACTTTTAAAAATATATCTGTTAAAATCATCAAAAAAAGTAACTCATACCAATACCACATAAAACCTTCATGATTTATAAATTTATTGCCGCATACAGTTCTTAAATAAAACCGCACCTGTAATTCCAGCCGCCATTGCTGCGTTTGGTGTAAGCAATTTACTTAGATTGATAATTTAAAAAAATATAATTAATAATAATACTTACAAAAACGATTACATGGCTAAATTCGTTAAAACGAGGCTTTCGACCTTGTAATAAAATAAAAATTTCATACAAAAACACATTTGCCAAAATAGTAGTTATTGATATTACTACATAACGCTTAAAGCTTGGAATATTATTTTTCATAAACATTAAACAGGTCCGGTAATAACCATTGCAGAAACTTCAATGATAGCTGCTATTCTTATGCTCAATTCAATTACATCGATATCCTTTCATGGCGAATAATTTCTAAAAAATATATTGCAAAAAAATAGAAATTATTCATAATAATGACCCATTTTAAAAATGCTCTATTTTGCCATAGAGTATTTTTTCACATATAACAACTGCTAGCATGCCAAGCATTCTAGCAGTCACTTTTTTATTTGTAAATAATAATATGGAAATTTGTTAGAGCAAGAAGTGCTTGCGGGGACGTTGTATGTTCACAATCAAATTTATGATCTTACGGTGGTTCAAAAGTTGCGATGATCGCGTTGCAAAAATTAATTAACATGCTTGTGATTGATGAGCCAATGACGGCGCTTGATCCGGATTGTTAAAGGTATTTATTAATGCTGAAACAGGGTGTCGTACGTTACGTATGATATAAAAAAAAGGGGCATGTGAAGCTTGCTTATGTTGGGTATTTAGTCTAAAATTTTATTATTAGAATAATTATATTAAGATCGGCTCAAGGAATGAGGTTCTGATGATCAGTCAAGAAATAATAGAAGAGGTTAAAAATCGCTTGATTAAGACTTACAATCCGGTTTCAATTTATCTTTTTGGATCATATGCATGGGGATGTCCAACTGAAGATAGTGATCTTGATTTAATGATTGTTATTGAAAAGTCTGATGAAAAATCATACCAACGGCAACGATCTGGGCATCGTGCATTATTTGGGCTAGGTATTTCTAAAGATCTTATTGTGTATACACAAGATGAATTTGAAAAACTTTCAGGTGATATTACAACGCTTGGATATAAAATTAAACGCGAAGGTAAGGTTCTTTATGCTCGGGCATAAAGAATGGCTGAGAATAGCCAAAGAAGATTTACTTGCAGCAAAAACTCTTATTAAAATAGAACTTTTTTCGTCTGTAGTTTATCATTGTCAGCAGTCTTTTGAAAAAGCATTAAAAGCGTATTTGGTATTTAAGAAACAGCCCATACCCAAAACGCATGATTTAATAAAATTACTTGAATTATGCATGGTGTTTGATAAAAACTTTCAAAAAAAAATTAATGCTGCAAATTATATAAATCCATTTTCGAGTAAATTTAGATATCCCTCAGAATTTGATATACCAGATTTAGCTGAAGTGCAGCTTACTATTAAATATACGGAAAGTATAATGCGGTTTGTGTTTAAAAAGGTTATTGAACCTGGCTCAGGTCAAACGACAATTGTAGATTTTAAGTAGTATAAAAATATAAAGAGAGCAGGCGCATTTTTTAAAATGCGCCTGCTCTCTTTGTGTTATGGAATTTATTTTATGGTTGCAGCTTCATATAATGTTTTTAGTGCTTGAATAGGATTTTCTGATAAAAAGATTGCCGCGGCGACTCCGCAGGCATCAACGCCGTACGCTGCAAGTTGTTTAATGTTTTCTTGATTTACTCCGCCATCAACAATAATTTTGAGAGATGGTTTAAGTGATTGTTTAAGCATTATTGCATCTTCAATTTTTTTCATCATTTCAGGGATAAATGGTTGTCCTGATGCGCCAGGTTGTACCGACATAATTACGAGTTCATCAAGGTGTTCAACATACTGTGTGATAGCCTGGAGTGGTGTATTCGGATTGATTACAAGTCCACTGCGTGTTTTCTTTTGTTCTATTGCTTCGATGGTTGATACAACTTGTTCGGGGCTTGCAAGTGCTTCTGCATGAAAACTAATGCAGTCAAAAGGGCGTGTTTCTAGTTGCTCAATAACTTTCGCCGGATTGGTGACCATAAGGTGAATATGCAGAGGCAGCGCGGTTGCTTGTGCAATGGCATTTGAAAAACAGGGGCCCCAGGTAATGCGGGGTACAAAGTGCCCATCCATGATATCAATGTGGTAACCATCACAATGTGTTTTAAGGGTGTTGATCATGGTTTCAAGATTAAGTAGATTTGCAGAGATGAGTGAAGGATATAATTTCATAGATATTCCTTTTTTGTGGTGGGGGCGTATAAGCTGCCAACTTTTTGTCCCATTTGTACGACAGTTTCTATGCCTTGATTGGATGTGGCGCATAATTCTTCGTTGATGCGTATAGTATTGTGTGGAAAAAGAAGTGCAATGGTTGAGCCGCCGAAGGCAAAATATCCTAGAGGGCTTCCTGTTGGCACTGGAGTGTTTGGTTGATACGTTGTTGTAATACTGCCAACCATGAGTGCTCCAACTGCAACCATCATTACGCTTGTGCCATTGTCAAGATCGATGGGAATAACTATGCGTTGATTAGTAATGAGTGGTTGTATATTTTTTTTGTACACAAGGGGATTAACCGAATGCAGGCGGCCGGGAATAAGTGTTGCGGGGCGCGGTGTGCCTGGGGCTGGCATATGAAACCAGTGATAATCGTTTGGGGAAAGCCGAAAAATGGCGAGCGTTCCATGTGTGTAGGGTGAGGCATTGTGGGTGGGACCTAAAAAAGTAGCGAGTGAAAAGGGGAGTGCTTTAACAAAAAAAATGGATTCTTGTGTAAGTGTTGGAATAACATAGAGCTTGCTATCGCACGGGGAAATGAGCGCGTCGGGTTCAGTTGCTATGGGACGGCATTTGGGTTTTATGGTGCGGATAAAAAAATCATTAAAGGAGTGAAAGCCTGTTGTTGGGATTTGAAAATCATCAAGATTAATTGCATGTTTTTTTACAAATGGTGCAATGGCATAGCGGCTCATACGTGATCGTGTAAGCATACCACCAAGTTTGCTGATGAGTTTACCTGTAAGTACCCAACGCATTACTTTACCGAGAGGGCTTGCATAGGTAAGATGAAGTATGCTTTTGCCTTGAGGATTTTCGATGATCTTTTTTTCGTTATGCATGATGGTGGTGTGTAAATTTTGTTTTTTCACGCGTTATTACCCTTTAATACTTTCTTGGCATACTGAGTAAAAAAGGGTGCCAATTTCGTTATGTAAAATCGTTTTTAAAACCAAGGTTATTTCGTTGATCAAAAGGAGAGATTCTGTTTCTTTTTTTAAGAGGAGGTTGATGAATTTCTCTTTTTCTTCGTGTGTTTTGAACGAGGTAATAGCTTTGAGGTATGAGCATTCTGGATTTAAAAGTTCTTCCTTTTCTTCTGGCAATAGGTTTGCAACATACGCTGTTGTTGTTTCAATAAGCGCTTTAATATGGGTAATGGAATCACTCTTTTTCTTGTTTGATTTTTCGGCCAAAACAGCTGCGGTTTGAAGGAGTGATGCTGCAAAATTGCAAACTGCTTGTTGTTTTTCTTGTTGTGTTTGTGCAGCGGCAGCATTGCCGGCGTTGGCGCATGCTCCTGCAAGGCTGTAGAGAGCATTTGCCGTATTGAATTTTCTTGTATCTTGAGATTGATGTGATGTGCTATTGCCGTAGACCATGGGGTTGGATGATAAAAAGATGCATAGAAAGAGAAATAAAGAGCTAATAGTGATCATGAAAAACTCCCTTTGGGTTTAAAGGATTAAAAAACAACATCTGTATGGTAGTATAAAGATTTTGCTGATGCCAGTTTTTTAAATAAAAATCAAAGAGTCGGTATAATAAGGGCTTTTTCTATACCTGTATAAATCCATCGGTTGGCCATGCTGCTGAAAAATCAAGATGATCATCGATAAAGGGTTCATGGTTTATCAAGAATGTGATGTGCTTTATGGGCAGTCCAGTACTTTTTATTGTTTTGCAAAGGCTTTCAATGAGCATGTGTTTATCAAAAATGGACCATTCTTGCCAGGCAAATTTTTTATTAAACGAAATATATGCTTCTTCCTCAAAGGGTGATAAAAGTGTCGATTGAATGGTTACGGTAGCATCAATAATTTTTTCTGTTTTCATGTAATCAAGCCAGGTGTGAATGACTTGTGTAATATTTTCATCATTTTTGTTATGACGCCAAACGAGTGGCATTTTTTCATGATGCATGCGATTATTGTTCCACCAATAAAATTGAATTTCTTTTTTTAAAACAACATCTTTCTGGAATGGAGCTGTTTCAAGTGATTGTTGGTTATAAGTCCATTCAACGATGATCCATTTTTGTTGAACAAGAAAAAAGAGTGTTCCGGCGCAAAAACAGACAAAAATAAAAAAAAGTGCGAATGGACTTGTTTTCATAAAAAAGGATCCGTTCTTATTGCAAGGATTCAAGGTTAAGTGTTGAGAGGTCAATTTTTCCGCTTGGGCTTAGGCGGTACGAATCGTCATCTTCGTGGTGTGTGGAAAATTCAATAATTGCAGCATTGGTGAGTGCGGTAAGGCGGTGGTACATGTGTGGGGTAATGTGGACAATATCTCCGGGATTGAGTATGTGTTTTTCGATTGTCCCATGAAGATCAGTTTCTAAATAGAGGGTCCCTTGAAGTACATAAAATGTTTCATCTTTAATTTTATGGCAATGCATTGAAAAGTGATAGCCTTGATTAAAGACCAGTTTTTTACCACAGTATTTTTCATTATTGACGATCCACTCTTCGTGTCCCCATTCTTTTTTTACAAAGTTAACGAGTGATTTTTTGCATGATGATGTGTTCATGATTTTCCTTAGGTTTTATAACGTGATGCCATACGCTTGTTTAAAAACATATCCAAGCCATAGGCTAAATATGTTTGGGTTTCGTTTATAGTTTTGTGCAAATGTCTCCAGATTAACCCATTGAATGTTGGCTACTTCGAGTGGATTTGGTTTAATTTCTCCGTCATACGTGCAGGTAAATACTGTCGTTACTTCATGTTCAATAAGGTCGCCTGGTGTAACTGGGAGATTATAGCAAATAGTTCCTTTGTCAAGTAGTTGTAGTGGCTGGGAAATGCCTAATTCATCACCCAGTCGTCGTTGTGCGGCTTTTGTAATGTTGCTCATTTCGTGAGGGCGCGGATGGCTGCAGCACGCATTTGACCAACATCCGCCGGAGTGGTATTTTTCAAATGCGCGTTGCTGTAAAAGCATTTCCCCCTTGCTGTTCATGATAAACACAGAAAAAGCACGGTGTTTTAACCCTTTTTTGTGGGCTTCGTACTTTTCTGCTGTTCCTGTTATATCGTGATTATTCTCCCCAATTAATACGATTAATTCATTGGTATCTTGTGGTTGCATCATGGAGATTCTTCCTTAGCGTGTGGTTGCTTAGCGTGTGGTTGCTTAGCGTGTGGTTGGGCAAGGGCATCCAGGGCATCTTGCCGGTGTGTAAAAATAGAGCCAGTATTTTTTAGAGATTGATAGGTTGCGCTATCATTAAGCATTGCTTGAATAAATGGGCTTAATCCTGCAAGTGCAACGGAACGTCCTTGATCCATAAGATCATTAATAATAGTGCAGAGTGCATCAATCCCGTCAAGATCAATAAAGTGTAACCCATCAAGGTCAAGAATAATGTGTTTATAGTGGGCAGGTGCATTCTCAAGGCGTGTGCTGTGTGATTGCGCATTGATGTAAGCAAGTTGTCCTTTTATGGCATAAATGAGAATATTCTTTTTGCCGGGAACATGCGGAACGATTTCTTTAAAGTGTGAATGGGAAGCTTGGCCGGTTGGGGTTGGCGCATCGGGTGTGGTAAGAACTTCATAGTGGCCTAGTGAAATTTTTTCCATAAAAATAAGCATAGCGACGGTTGCGCCAAGGAGTAAGCCTACAATAGGGTCCTCGTAGACGGTGATAAAGGCGACGCTGAGTGCTATGAAAAAACTTTTTTTATCAGATTTGTACATTCGTGCAAAATCTTTACGTTCTACCATGCGAATAGAGGTATAAACGAGCATTGCGGCAATTGTTGCTAAGGGTATATATTTAAAAAAGGAAAGCAACAAAAAAGCTATTACGGCAACGCCGATTCCGCTTATGGTAGCAGAAATTTTATTGGATGCTCCTGTTTTAATATTGAGTGTTGTACGGGCAAGCGCTGCAGTTGCAGGAAAACCTCCAAATAGACCAGATACTATGTTGGCAAGGCTTAGGCCTAACATTTCTTTGCGTTTATTATGCTTGGTATGCGTAAGTCCATCGGCCATGCGAGCAAGAATCATGGTTTCAAGTATCGAAATAACGGCAAGGGCAAGCGATGGAAGTAAAAACGCTGGAGAAAAGGAAAATCGAGGAAGTCTCATCAGTGTTGGATGAAGCGATGGGTATTGAGATTGTAATGTTTGGAGTGCAAAAGGGATGAGATTGTGTGCGCTAAGAGCACCAATGCCTATGCCGATTGGTGCAACAACAATGGCGCCGGGAATTTGGGGAACGAGTTTTGCGGCAATAAATAAAATAAGCAAGAAAAAAAGAAAAAAGCCAAACGTCGTGAGACTTGCATTGGGAATTTGTGTACATGATTCATAGACATTGTGTAAAAGTTTGTTGTGAGCAGGGAGGTTTACAAGACCTAATGCTGAATTTATTTGGCTAAAGCCGATGGTAAGTGCAACTCCAAGGATAAAACCATGAATGGTGCTTGCAGGGAAAAATATAAGGTAACGTTCAAGTTTAAAAAGATACGCAAAAAAAATGAATATGCCGGTAAGTAATGCAAGCATGGGAAGGGTGTGAGCTCCGTGTACCATTGCATGTGCAGCAAGAATTCCAGATAGTGCGCCGGCAGGACCTATAATATTGTAATGGCTTCCACCAAATATGGATGCAATGGTGCAGGCCCAAATGGCTGTTATAATTCCGGCAATTGGATCGGCGCCTGAAACAATTGCGAGTGATATTGCTAATGGGAGGGATACCAACGAAACAGCAATGCCCGACTTCCAGTTACGTTTAACGGTTTCGAGCAGCGAAGAAGCATGCATGAGCATATTCCTTAAAAAAAATGAGTCATTGTTATTATGTTTACAACGGTAAACAACAATGCAATGACGATATTACCAGGTTTTATTGTATTCTTCGCCATAACTTTTACAAGTATTTTATGATATTTTTTGTGGGAGATAGGGGAGAGGTTTGATATTGATTTTTTTTCCAGATGTAATAAATTTATTTTTTTGATCTACGTATTTTAGGTTGCAGGTTTTATAAAGATATGAATGTGCATAGCATGAAACGATCCTTCTGGTCAATAGTTTTACAAAAAAAAATATTTTATCATTTAAAAGTTGATTTTTTTTCTTTTGTTTTTCTACAATAAAGAACGCAAAAAAAAGGTTTTTTATTCATTGTATGAGGGTGTATATGCGAAAAACATAAAATAATGGTGGAGAGGGTGGGATTCGAACCCACGATTCCGGTTTCCCGGAATAACCGCTTTCGAGGCGGTCGCTTTCGTCCACTCAGCCACCTCTCCAAAAAAAATAAAAAGAAGATAAAATGATAAATCATTTTGATGATAAATAGTGTACATTAAATTAAGTTTTGATGTAAGTAAAATTTCATGGTATATACAATTTTGTACATTTTTTTTGGGTAGGGACATTTGTTTTGAACGTTGCAGAAAATAAGGAGTTTGCCATGGCAACAAATAGTATACGAGCGATTGTTTTAGCAGCAGGGAAATCCAGCCGCTTTAAAACAAAAAAGAGCAAGCTGCTCTTCAATATTTGCGGGCGTACAATGATATTGTATCCCCTGAAGGCATTAGACGCCCTTGGCATTCCAATGACGGCGGTGCTGGGTCACCAAGCTGATGAAATAGAGGCAGAAGTTGCATGTGTTGGAATTAAGGATATTGCATTTGTACTGCAAGATGAACCTCGAGGAACAGGGCATGCTGTTGCGTGTTCGCAATCAACATGGGGAGATGTTGATGATATTCTTATTTTAAATGGAGATATGCCTCTTGTGAGCACCGAGTTACTTCAATATATTATCCAGGAACATCGTAGCAAAAATGCAACAGTAACCTTTCTAACAGCTATGATGATGGATCCTAAAAATTATGGTCGAGTGATTGAAACAGGATCAGGTTACGAGATTATTGAAGCAAAGGATTGTTCACCTGAGCAATTAGAAGTTGCGCGCATTAATGCCGGTGTTTATCTTATTAACCGAGCATGGCTTGAAGAACAGATTAATCAATTACCCGTAAGTTCTGTTACTGGGGAAGTCTATTTTACGCATGTTGTTGCATTAGCAAGTCAGCAAGGTAAGGTCGTACATGCATTACCAGTGGCGTACGATGACGTGCGTGGTATTAATACATTGCAAGAACTTTGGGAAGTTGAGCAAATTATTCGTTCAGAACTTATTCGTCATTGGATGGCGAATGGGGTTCGTTTTGAATTGGCTCAAAGTATCCATCTTGATGTTAATGTTACTATTGGTGCGGGATCTTTTATTGGTACGGGCGTTCACTTGCTTGGCGATACGACTATTGGTGAAGAATCGTGGGTTGGGGCCTTTACCATTGTAGAAGATTCTGTGGTTGGGAATAACACCATGGTTCATTCACATACCGTTGTGCAAGATAGTACCCTTGGCGATAATGTTCACGTTGGGCCGTTTGCTCGTCTGCGAAATCATGTGAAGCTTGATGATTATGTTGATGTTGGAAATTTTGTTGAACTTAAACGTACAACAATCGGTACAAAATCAAAGGCAAAGCATTTAACGTATCTTGGTGATTGTACGGTTGGTAAGCATGTTAATATAGGTGCGGGGACCGTAACGTGCAATTATGATGGTTTGAAAAAATATGAAACCAAAATTGCAGACTATTCTTTTATAGGGAGTAATAACACGATTATTGCTCCAATGAGTATAGGACCTCGTGCTTATACAGCAGCGGGATCCACCATTCATAAGGATGTTCCAGAGGATTGTCTTGCGATTGGCCGTTCTCGTCAAGAAAATAAAGATGGCTATGCAGAGAAGTTGCTTAAAAAACAGGTTCAGCCTGTTGATAAAGACGATAATCAATTGCATTGTGATGCGTCTGGAAAATCAGAGGCGGTACGCTTTAATTTCAAAGGGGCATTAAAGGCCGATGAGCAGCAATCTGCTTGCCAGGTTGATGTTTCTTTAGAAAAAGATGAACGGAATATAACATTGTGATTACTTTTTATCATACAGCAGATTTACATTTTGGCGTTGAGAACTACGGTAAGATAGATGTGCAGACGGGTATTCACACCCGTCTGCTTGACTTTAAAAAAACACTTGAGTGTTGTGTAGAGCAAGCAATCAACGAAAATGTTGATTTTTTCTTATTTTGTGGGGATGCATATAAAACGCCAGTGCCAACTCCCACACATCAAAAAATACTTATGACGCAATTGTTGCGTTTATACCATGCAAAGATTCCCGTTGTTATTGTTGTAGGGAATCATGATCATCCTTTGAGCTTTGGCAAATCGCATGCTTTGGATGTTTTTGATTATCTTCCGGTTGACGGTTTTTATGTTATTGCAAAGCCATCGGTTATTTCTTTAGCGACCAAGCATGGACTGGTTAATATCGTTGGAGTTCCCTGGCCAACGCGTAACATTATTGTAAGTAATCAGGCTCATCGGTTTAAAAGCAATGACGAAATTGCACAGTACCTTTCGGCGCGGGTGGGGGATATTATTACCACGTTGGCTGCTTCTTTGGATCCAGCAATTCCGGCAGTTCTTGCTGGGCATTTGACGGTAAGCACCGGTATTTTTTCTGGTTCTGAAAAAAGTGCAATTTATGGAAGCGATCCTGTTTTTTTACCTTCGCAGCTTGCGATTGCGCCGTTTGATTATGTTGCACTTGGGCATTTACATCGCTATCAAAATCTTAATGTATCGGGGTATCCTGCAGTGGTTTACTCGGGTTCATTAGAGCGTGTTGATTTTGGAGAGCGCAAAGAAGAAAAAGGGTATTGTCGTGTAACTATCGCAACGCAATCGCAGGTTCGGGAGCGGTGTGAGCATGAATTTGTTCCTGTGCAGACGCGTCCGATGATACAGCTTGAAATTAAGCTTGATGCTGAGCGAGATTTTACCAAGCAACTTATTGAGCATATTGCATTGCATGATTTAACTGGTGCTATTGTAAAAATTGTATACCATGTTCCGGATAATGCGGTTCATACAAAAGTTGATTTTTATGAAGTGAATCGTGCGTGTGTGGCGGCGCATCACGTTGTTGGGGTTTTTCCTATTTATCGTCCGGCGGTGAAAGAGCGACGCGCTTTGTTGAGTGTGCAAATGGATTTAGATACTTTGTTGGCAACGTATTTTGATGCAAAGCAAATTTCAGGTGAAAAAAAAGATCGTCTTTTTGCAAAAGCACGACAATTAATTGTTGAACAACAGAATGAAGTGACTGTTGAGTAAAATACTCATAAAAAATTTTATGTTTACTTTAAAAAATGTTAAGCGCTTGTGTTTCATACATACTTTGTTAGACTATTGCCCTCTCAGGTTGCTATAAACAAAATTATTTGGTGGGGTGTCGTGTTATGATTAAGTATGTGTTGGGGGTTGTAAGTTTTATTGTTGTAGGTTTTTGTTTCTCTGGTTGTCAAAGTAAGCGTCCTGCAATTGTGCCGCCCAAAATTGTTATTCCGGCTTATCAGCAACCTCAGCGTAGTGAAAAAAGTATTGTTATTGTTTTGATACATGGAACAATTCTGCCATTGCCTTCATTTACCTGTACACGCAAGTCTTTATGGCGCTATTTATTTGATAATGAAGATTTTGATAAATCTTGGTATGATTTGTACATTAAAGAGATGCGTCGCAATTCTTTTTTAAAGTATCAACCAAATGGGCCTCGGGGTTTGTGTCTTGTTGGGCGAAAAAGCTCATTAGCTGCTCAATTATCAGCTTGTTTTTTTGATGATTTTTATAAAAAATCTTTGCCCGGGGCTAAGGTTTATTGTTATACGTTCGGATGGAGCGGTCGGTTGAGCCAGCGTCATAGAATGCAGTCTGCTTGTGATCTATATCAGCAACTTACGCGAGAACTTTCTGTTTTTGATCGTCAAAATACCGAGGTTATTCTTGTTGGGCATAGCCATGGTGGTAATGTTATTTTAAATTTGGCGCGCGCTGAAAAGCAATACAAAGATGGTTTGAGTATTGATCGTGCAGTGTTGCTTGGTATGCCGGTGCAGAGTGAAACTGAAAAATTTTGTCAGCACGGCATGTTTAAAAAAATATATCATTGTTATTCATCAGGTGATAATGTTCAAAAAATTGACTTTATTTCTACAAAAGATAATTATTCTCAGCGGCGGTTTTCGTATGCACCTGCCATTGGTGATGTTGGCAAAATGACGCAGATTGAGTTGCGTTTTGGTTCGTATATGCCAGGCCATGGTGAGTTGTGGCTTTTGTGGGGAAAAGATAATGGTATGTATCGCAAAAAATTACCTATTTATCCTCTCCCATTTTTCTTTTTTTTGCCAGAAATGATAAAGCATCTTGAGCAAAAGGTTGATCACCCTACAGATCTTTTGGTTACGGTGGATCAAGCTAAACATGCGTATACCATTACTTGTTGCGATAAAGAATGTGGCGGCGCCGCTTCGCCGCTAGTTGTCACGCTAGATAAAAAACCATTGCAACCGTATATCAAAACGGTTTTAGCTTATGAAGGCATAGCTTGAGGTATCAAAATTGCGCGCGCTGGTGCGGCTTCGGCTCCTTGAAGGGCCAAAGGAAGGCATACAAAAAAGTATCGTCCTGGTTTTACATGGCCAAGGCGAAGTCCTTCGATGATCGGTATATCTTTTTGTAATAGTGTAAGGTGTGTTTCATGGTTAGGTTGGTTGCGCTCAATACCAAGATAGTCAATGCCTACGGCGTGAATGTTTTTTTCTACAAGGTATGAGGCACCCTGTGCGCTGAGGTAAACAAATGCGTCACGATGTGGCGCGGTAGATGCGGTTGCGCTATTGCTTGTTTTTAATAAAATAATGTCCCCTGGGTGAATAGGGTATGTAGCGAGCATCTCTTTTTCTATGGATTCTTGAGCTTGTGTGCAATCGATAACCAGGCATGTTCCGGTAAGTTTTGTAAGATCCATTTGATCGATTGTAGAACCATTGGCCAAAAAGTGAGCGGGGGCGTCTACATGGGTTCCGGTGTGCATGCCGCAGCAGAGCGAACTTTCGCGTACATGGTTTTCTTCAAATGTTTTATTGATTGTTATGTGTACATCATTTTTATTTTTGTACGTAGTCATCGTTGGTTGTATTGGCCAGCTGATATCGATAATGGTTTGTTTTTCCATGGTTTTTTATTCCTTATTTGGTTGATTTGACGGCATGGCCTCCAAATTGGTTGCGTAATAAGGCGACGATCTTTGTGGCGTAATTACCGCCCGTTTGGCGTGACCAAGCGCGTGTTTGGAGCGCAAGTTCAATTGTTTTTACCGGGATATTGTGCAGTGCGGCCTCTTCTTGTGTCCATTGTCCTGTTTTATTTTCATCGATAAAGCCACTTACAGTCTCAAGTGTTTGATCTTCTTTAAAAATATTTTGAGCAAGTTCAACAATCCAAGAACGAACTACTGAGCCGTGAGCCCATACGGAGCATACTTTTTCAAGATCGATATTGTCGTATGATCCATTATGCAGGAGATGAAAGCCTTCAGCATATGCTTGCAAAAGCGCATATTCAACACCGTTATGAATCATTTTAACATAGTGGCCTGCGCCGGCGGGGCCAAAGTGCCCGTAGCCTTGTGGGGTGGCAAGTGCTTTAAAGAGTGGATCGAGTTGTTGAACAATGGTTGCGTCGCCGCCGATCATAAGTGAAAAACCATTTTCTCTACCATGAATGCCACCCGAGGTTCCGCAGTCAATAAAGTTAATAGTGCGTGCTGCGAGTTGGGCGGCTCGTCGTTTTGAGTCTTGATAGTGGCTGTTGCCGCCGTCGATGATAATTGCTTGCGGCGGGAGGGTAGTAAGTAATTGTTCAATAACATCGTCGACTGGTTTTCCTGCAGGGACCATTACCCAAATAATTGATGCTTTTTGAGCGAGCGAGCTCAGTGATGTTGTTGGTATGCCTCCAAGCGCCGCAAAGTCTTGACGGCTTTGTTCATTGGGGTCATAGCCAAATGGTTGTATATTGTGTTGCAAAAGACGCCAGGTTATTGCTTGGCCCATACGTCCTAGGCCTACGATTCCTATATTCATTTTTTTCCTTATTAATTAAACGTGTTGTGCATTGTGTTTATCATACCATAATTTTTTTTATCACTCGATGTTCTTTTTTTAGTGTGTACGATATTTATCGTATTTAATGACACTTTTTGATATTGTGCTTACAATGATTTAATATTATCTAAATCAAGGAGTACGCGCATGATGCAAAATCGTATTTACATGGTATTTGGTATGCTTTGTGGAATAAGTTTTTTTTGTAGTAGCGCAATGGTTCAACTTCCTCATTCTATTGTGGCACAAAAGACATTGCATCAAGCTGCGGAATTTGGAGATATCGTAAGCTTGAAAAAAATATTAGCAGTTATTCCGCATGAAGATGTAAACCTTCTTAATGATGAAGGTCATACGTCACTTGATGTTGCCTACATACATGGGCAAACATTAGCGGTAAAATTATTGCTTAACCATGGTGCGTGTGGGTATACAACATGTTTTGATAAACGAACGATGATCCAAGAGATTGAGGCGATCAAAAAGCGTGATGATTTACTTTATAAGAAATTTGATGATTTTCAAGATTGTGTTGAGCTTACTCATGAGCTGGCCCCAGAATTATATCGTTTTTTGATGCTTCAAAAAAATGCCATGGCTTTTCTTCTTACGCATGGTCATTACGATAGATACGATTTTTTGTCTTCTATAAAACTTTATTTGTGTTGTCGTCATATAATTACTCCAGATACACGTTATGCTGAATCTTGTTTTGTCCGTGATTATAGCTCTCTTAATGCTTTTTTTTATAAAAGTGACCATGAAAATATTATAGGGCTTGGGATTGATGGATTACTTTTATTTTTTGAGTTGTATTATCAACCATATTGTTATTACCCAACTCTTGCGCATGAATATGGACATTTTATTGATGAAGTATTTGATGTGATTAATCCATTGATATCAGTGAGTGGTAATTCATTGTATGCGCATACAGTTGAGTTGGAGAGCGAGTATTGTGCCGATTGTTTATCGCATGTTTTTGTTAATGATGTGTTATTGTCATTTATGGCGCATCTTACTCTCTCTTTAACTATTGTTTTTTGTGAAACGTGCTATGAAAAATATCGAGCATTACAGGTGTATGATTTTAATCGAGCAACAAGTTCTTTATTTGATGCTGCACGTGACATGATTACTATGGTAGTAAGTTGTATTATGAAGGATGGTGATTTTGGTGTGCGCTTTGTACAAAATTGGCTTAATGAAGATAGTTTTATGTCATTTTTATGCGAATGTGTTAGTAATTCAATTTCGTTAGAATCTGATGGCGAGCATATATATACCTTTGATATTGATACATTTTCTAAGTTTTTTAACGATGGTTATCTAACAAAAGCATCCGAGGAAGACTTGTGTGTACAGGTTGCAGATTCTCACCCACAGATGATTGAGCGTATTAAACGTATTTATATCGATTTGGTATACGCTGATTTGTATCGTTGGTTTATGAATGCGCGCAAAGGGTGGAGTTGTAATGGGGCTGTTCGGGTTGATTTAAACTTAGTGACAATGCGTAAGAGAATTGTTATTACATCTTTGGAGAATTCGCACGTAGATACTGATCATGTAAAACCAAAAAATTATCGTAATATTTCGATTATCCTTGGCGCTGAAAGTATTTTTGAACAGATTTGCTTGCATAATGATCGCAAAACGGTTGTTCATGCATTATCTGCTGAGATTGAGCATAAATTAGCGCCTTATCTTGATCGCGTACGCGACGAAATATCATTCTTTTCTTCTTAATTCATTAGACCTCTTGCATAACCTTGGCTTTGTTGACTTTTTAACGTAACTAATTTTTAACATGATAATATTTACTTAAGAAATGGATTCTCGGTCAAGAGGCCTAACGGCCAAAGCCGAGAATGACAAC
>LBTY01000014.1 GCA_000992305.1 candidate division TM6 bacterium GW2011_GWF2_38_10 | reverse complement strand
GTTTTTAATCCCTTTACAAATGCTTGCCCGCCGCCCTCCTTACGTGCCTGAAAGCCATATTCACTATGCATATCAAAAATTAAATTAACAGCCATATCATTTTTGACAAGCCCTGCCAAAATAAGACGTGTTACAAATGTCTTTCCCGTTCCTGTTTTTCCAAAAATACCATTGCTGCGCTCAGTAAACAATTGGAGATTAAGGCATACAGGCGTATGCATATCAAGCGGCACGCCAACATTAAAATATTTTGGATGTTGTTGCTCATCACCAAAAATCTGCGCCACCTCTTGTGCACTCGCCTCATAAACAGTCGCAAAGTGCGTCGGGATAGTCTTAACAGGCATGTGCTGTTTTTGTTTATCCAGCATTAACATGGGGCGCAAGGTAACCTTAGCATACATATCACGCGTCTTGAGCATATCACTCAACAACGTTTCATGGTGCGCTGGTGGAAATAATAAAATATCAGGATGAGTAACATCAAGTTCTAAATCAGTAATGAGCGAAAAAAATGTATAATGCTCTCCAACAATAGAAACAAATTTTCCTGTCTTAATCTCCTCAAGTGAACAGTCGTGCGCCAAGCGCATCAACAACCCTTCAACAAGAGATCCTGACAAAATATGGCCTAATGGCTTTCTCTTCACGGCACCACCCTCCTTACAATAATGATAAAGTAACAAACGCTACAGCATACTGTTTTTCATGAGATAACGAAAGATGTGTCCGTATTGATGGAATAGTTGTTCCTATTTTTTTTTGAATCGCCACCCAATCAACGTGCAATACAGGATTTCCTAATGAGCTATGCGCAATATAACAATGTTGAGCAACAAAACGTAACGACATCGACACATGAACATCAATAGATAACACTAAAAATGAAGCTGTTAATGCTTTATAAAAAGCTTCTTTAGCTGCAAATCGAACAGCTAAACGTTGCGCAATAACCGCATTATTTTTGCAAGAAAAACAATCCTCAAGCTCATTGCTGCTCAATAATACTTGATTTTTCGACGCACCCTGCTCGACCCATTCATTAAATCGTGCAACTTGAATAATATCAACGCCTATTCCTGTAACCATACATCCTTACACTTCATGCTGTTGATTAAGCTTTTGATCAAGAGAACGATACATAATCGCCTCCTGAATATGCTGACGTTCGATTATAGCACTCGATTCAAGATCTGCAATAGTTCGTGCAACTTTTAAAATTTTATGATATCCACGCATGCTTAAATGTAAGCGATCAAAAGCTAATTTAATAACTTCTTCTGCCTGAGATGATAACATACAATGTTTTTCCACCAAATCAGACGTCATGCCAGCATTACGCAAGGCTCCACTCCGCTGAGTTTGTACATTCCATGCAACCATAACTTCATCATACATTTGCGCAGAACTTTTTGTTTTTAAACTTGCCTTTTTTAGGTCATCATAATGAATTGACGCAACGTTAACATGCAAGTCTATGCGATCAAGCAGCGGACCTGATAATTTTGCAATATATTTTGCCACTTGCGACTGCGTACATGAACACTTTTTCTTATCGCCATAATACCCGCAGGGGCAAGGATTCATTGCTGCAATTAATAAAAAAGATGCTGGATATTCGATAGAGCCACTTGCGCGCGAAATAAGCACATGTTTATTTTCCAAAGGCTCTCGCAACACCTCAAGCGTTGAACGATGAAACTCCGTCAATTCATCTAAAAAAAGAACGCCGTTATGAGCCAAACTAATTTCACCAGGGCGCGGATTTGAACCTCCCCCAACAAGCCCCGCCTGCGAAATAGTATGGTGAGGACAACGAAATGGTCGCTGAGTTATCAACGAATCCTTCCCTAAAAGCCCCGCAACAGAATAAATTTTTGTTGTCTCAATAATTTCATCAAACGAAAGCGGCGATAAAATAGTCGCAAGGCGCTTTGCCAACATCGTTTTCCCCGATCCTGGAGGCCCAATAAAAAGAATATTATGGCCACCGGCCGCAGCTATTTGCAATGCACGCTTTGCTTGCAATTGTCCTTTTACATCTTCAAAATCAAGCTTGTTTTTGGGCAAGGCGCACATAGTTTCATCAAATGTTGACGGTGTGGGATCTATCTTAATCTCACGCCGCAAATAAGCAATAAGCTCAACAAGCGACTCAACACCAATAATCTCAAGCCCTTTAATAAGGCTCGCCTCAACCGTGTTAGCTTTGGGAATAATTAAACGCTTTTTACCCGACTTTACAGCACCATGAGCAATTGACAACACCCCAGGCACAGGGCGAATATTTCCATCAAGCGAAAGCTCCCCCAAAAAAAGCGTATCGCTAATAAATTCTTCAGAAAGCGATACAAAATGAGCTGCGTGGAGCACCCCCACAGCAATGGGAAGATCAAATAATATATGTTCTTTTTTCAACGTTGCTGGCGCAAGGTTAACCGTAATGGTTCGATCGGGCAGGCCAAATCCACTATTTTTAATAGCAGCACGAATACGCTCGCCACTTTCTTTGATTGCCTTATCGGGCAACCCAACAATCAAAAATTTTATAAGCCCAAAAGAAAGATCAACTTCCACCTCAACAGGATGAGCATTAATCCCAACCGTAGTTGCCGAATATATTTTTGATAACTCACGCATAATTATTTTTCTATTTTAAAATAAAATTAATCTTACAACGATTTTAACCTATATGTAATAACATCAATATCATCCCATTGCAAATAATTATTAATTTTATTAAAAAATACACATGCCACACAATCCTGTTAGGCCATATTCCAAGGCACCGCAATTATATCATCAGTAATGTGATAACACTCTTTACCCGCGTAAAGCACCACCCCTTTGGCAATACGCAAGGAAGGATATGCTTCTTTAAATGCTGTAATGCCTTTAATATCATACTTGCCTACCGTAGCCGCCGATTTAACTTCGATAGGATAAAAAATACCATCAATTTCTACAATAAAATCAACCTCAGCCCCCGCCAAGGTTCTCCAATGATAAAAATTTGGCATCATGCTTAACGCTGAACAAAAACCCTTGATCATATTAAAACAATACGACTCAAAGAGTGCTCCTTGCAAAGGACTTGCAGCTAAAGCGTCTGAAGATGATATGCGTTGTAAATAACAAGCTAAACCAGTGTCAGAAATAATTCCCTTAGGCTTTGACGATAGCCGCTTGATAGAATTCATATGAAAGGACGGCAACGCAGTCCATTGATGCGTGTGCACCAGCAATTGCAACCAACGCTCTGCTGTTTTTGCAGAAATACCAAGTTCTCTCCCCAGTTGAGCATAATTAATCTCCTGGGACGTAAGAGCTGCAACCAATGCAACGAACCTTCCAAAGTTTGAAAGATCTTCAATATTTTCTAATAACCGCACATCACGCTCAATGTATGTTTGCACATATGAAGAAAAATACGCAGTCAATGCACCATCGGGAAGCTCGATAACTCCCGGCATTCCACCACGAAACAAAACCTCAAGTCGCCCCGGAGTTGTAATAAGATGAGTCACATGCTGCACCGAAAAAGTATGAGGATTTTTTAAATAACGCAAAAACCAATTATGATCAGGATTAAATGATGCGTACATTTCATGAGGCGTCATCGGTCCAATAGGAATAATAACAACTCTTCCTGCAAGGCTTTCGGCAACCGTTTTTAAAATTGACAACTGCTGAGACCCTGTAAGGAAATATTGTCCTTTATCATCAGAATTATCAGCAAATCGTTTAAGCGCAGGAAGCAGCTCTGGCACAAACTGAACTTCATCTAAAATAATTGGAGGCTTAAAATCACTCAAAAAAAGATCTGGGCTTTTTCGTACATTATAAAGATCTTGAACGGGGTCAAATACAAATGTTTTATAATCAGGAAAAATATGAGCCAATAACGAACTTTTACCCACCTGCCGCGCACCAACTAAAAACACTATTTTAAATAAATGGGCAAATTTCTTAATTTTTGCTTCATAAATTCTAGGCTTAAAAATCATTTGCATCACCTCGCTTATAAATTCCAATAATCCCTATTAATACAAGCAATTATAACAAGCAATTATTATAATATACAAGCCTCCCGCGCAAAGCATCCAGAACCGCATTAAAAACCCCTATAAAATATTTGCCGATTTTTATAGAATCCCCTACACTTGCAGCAAGCACATGATGAATAAAATCAAGCAAAAAACGGGAAAGGAAAAGTATGGCTATGCCCATAAAACGAGAAGTCGTGGTACAATCAATTGTACAACATGATCACGATGTCTACCAAGTAACCTTAACAAGCACAGAAAAAATACCAAACTTTAAACCAGGGCAATTTTTACATCTCGCACTCGATGCATACGACCCTTGCACAGGCATGTGGCCAGAATCTCGCGTTTTTTCGATCGCTTCATCCTTAAAGAATAACAGTATTTCAATTATTTATAGCGTTAAAGGAAGTTACACACAAAGACTTGCCCGCGAATTAGAAATTGGAAAAAAAATGTGGATCAAACTTCCCTATGGATCATTTACCATAACCACACCACATCCCCAACAAGATGTTATTTTACTCGCCGGCGGGACAGGAATTGCACCCTACATACCCTATCTAGAACAAGAACTCATATGCCCATCCGGAAGAAAAATAACACTCGCCTACGGCATCCGCGGTGAGCATTGTTATTTATTTAAAACACTCCTGCAAGCATGTGCTATGATTCCTCATTTTGAACTTATACTTTTTAACGGGCAACCAATTGATTTTGAAAAAATATACACCCACGCTCAATCATACTCAGAACCATGTTTTTTTATATCCGGACCCAAAGCAATGATTGACAGCGCTTATACTTTTTTTAGTTCGCAAAATATCCCGCCGCACAACATACGTATTGATGCGTGGGATTAAATAATAACAAAAGGATTTTATTATGAAAAAAGATGCTCAAGCAATTCGTCATGAAATTTTAGAGCTCGTAAAAACATTTTATCATGAACGCTTTGAAGATCCAACTGCACATGAAAAACCAATAACGAATGTGCGTTACGCAGGCCGTATTTTTGATGAAAAAGAACTTGTATCACTTGTTGATGCATCACTTGATTTCTGGCTTACGGCAGGACGCTTTAGCGAGGCATTTGAATCTGAATTTGCTGACTACACCGAACACGATTTTGCCTTTTTGGTAAATTCAGGATCATCCGCAAACCTGCTTGCAATTACTGCGCTCACCTCTCCCCTTTTGCAAGAACGCCGACTAAGCGCCGGCGATGAAGTTATCACTGTTGCGGCAGGATTTCCAACAACGGTCAATCCTATTATTCAAAACAATCTTATTCCTGTTTTTATCGATGTAGAAATCGGAACCTACAACACAACATTAGAACGCATAATGCAAGCCTATAGTCCTAAAACAAAAGCTATTTTTTTGGCGCACACACTAGGCAATCCTTATGAAGTTTCGGCAATACAACGCTTTGCCCATGAACATAACTTATTTCTCGTTGAAGATTGCTGCGACGCCCTTGGCTCAACGTATGAAGGGAAAAAACTTGGCACCTTTGGATGCATTGCAACCTTTTCATTTTATCCTGCGCATCACATAACCATGGGAGAAGGCGGGGCTGTTGCAACCAATGATGAAGTTTTAGCCCGCGCAATTCGAGCCCTGCGAGATTGGGGGCGTGATTGTTATTGTAACGCAGGAGAAAATGATACCTGCGGGCGCCGCTTTTCTGGTCAATATGGAACACTCCCTTTTGGCTATGACCACAAATACGTCTACTCCCACATTGGCTATAACTTAAAAGTAACCGATATGCAAGCCGCAATCGGCATTGAACAACTCAAAAAAATAGACCTTTTTTGCTCGCGCCGCCGCGAAAACTTTAACCAATGGCAAGAAGGCTTTGCCCCTTTAGCCGACCGTTTTATATTGCCCCATGCGCTTGCCGATGCTGATCCTGCATGGTTTGCCTACCCCATAACCGTTCGCAAAGACGCTGGATTTACACGAACTGATCTTACAAAATATTTAGCTCAAAAAGGGATCGAAACAAGAAATTTATTTGCAGGCAACATTCTTCGACAACCAGCGTATCAAAACATCACCATGCGACAAATAGGAACACTTAAAAATACCGATACTATTATGAATGACACATTTTTTTTAGGGACCTATCCCGGCATAACACAACGTCATATTGCGTATGTGCTTGATACCATCGCTCAATGGTGTAAAAAATAACATATGTTATTTACTAAGGGAGGGGGATACTATCCCCATCCCTTGAAAAATTTATAAACGTCCTGATAAAATAAGCGCATTTGTTTGAAGATAAGCATAGTCCAATGGTTTTTTACCATCATCGTCAATAGCCTCAGTATCGGCGCCAGCTTCAATAAGATACTGTAAAGCTTCCTCAGCCCTATCAAATGATGCAAGCATATGAAGAACTGTTCGGCCATTTTGATTTCGAATATTAATATCAAGCCCCGTAGAAAGCATATACCTGACAATAGCTATAAAATTTTTTTGAATTTTAAAAAAATCAGCCGCAACAACATGAAATATCGATTCATTTAAAGCATTATACCAATCAAAGCGCAATCCATGCTTATAAAAAAATTGAGCTATCTCAGCATCAGTAATAAAATTAAACATCGACAATGCAAGAAATTCTATATTAGCCCCAACAGAAATTAAATAAGAAAAAATTTGTTTATACACAATATACTCATGAACATGAAGCTTTCTTTTTGAAGCAATTTTTTTAGCAACAACATAAAGAGGCTCATTAAGTGCTTTATTAGTTAACGTAATATCTGCTCCACATTCAACAAGCGTTGTAACAACTTTAAGTTTATTTTCAAGATTACGACATTTTAAAGCTCTAAATATTGGTGTTTCACCTTCATCATTCACCGCGTTACAATCTAATCCATTTTTATATAAAAACTCAATAACACGTGGCATCCCACAAAGAGCAGCATCATGCATTAAACTATTGTTATTTTTACCTTGAGATAAATGAGCGATGGATTATATTCTAATAAATATAGGACTATATCTTCAGAACCGTCATGCATGGCAAAACTAATGAGATTAAAAAGCCCATCACAATCACATACTTTACCAGCATAAGCCAACATTAACTTTAACCCTTCAATATTGTTATTATAAATAGCAATACTCATGGGTGTTTTTATATGCAACAAGATATTATGCATACTTTTATATATACAATCATCATACATAGGGTTCATAAAAAACCCTGATTTTTTTTGTTTTTCTTTGTAATACTCAAAATTCTCTTGATATATCAATTTTTGATAAAAAGTTTCTGGCTCATCTTGCTCCATGTAATATAATTTAGATGACGCAGGCGACGAAAAAATAGAAATTGATGTATATGGAGCATTTTTAAGCAATAATAAAATACTTTTATTATCATTAAGGTATGATGCAAAATGCAAAGGCGTCAATCCTTCATTATTTTGAATATGTTGATGAGCACCATTTTTTAACAATAAATCAATGATTGCATAATTTTTCTTAGCCACCGCCAAATACAAAGGAGTATCACCATAACTATTTTGAGCATTCACATCACACTTTTTAGCAATGAGATACTCAACCATTGCATAATTTTCAGATAAAATAGCATTATGCAAAAGACTATTCTTATGTTTATCTAAAAACAGTTTCTTTTGATCTTTGTAGCGATACCCACACAAAGAAGCCAATGAAGAATCACCAACCCCATACCCCTCTTGAATTTGATCTTGCATAAACAACATAGTTAAACCGCTGTTATAACAAAAACGAGCAACCCGCACAAAATTAGGATTCTTTTTTAAATCTATATTTTTTTCTTGTGGCTGTTTTTCTATTATTTTTTTCTGCAAAAAAATAAACATGAGCCATTCAATATTGTTATATGAAATAGCCTTAATTGCATCGTTCAAAAAAGGTTCTTGTGGATGAATCTGCTGCCACAATGTATAACTTAACGCATTTCTTTGCCACTGCAAGGCGGTTACAACATGCGAATCATTAATACAGACTTTATTGGTTTGCCTATATTTTTTTATAATATTATCATTCCCACCTGCAAGGGCATACGTAAAATCATCAACATCAAGCATGCTTTCTGAAGTTAAAAACAATGCAAACAGGCGGTCACATCCCATTAAAGCCGCTATCGATAAAAAAGACATTTCTGCAATACCTGTTTTTTCATTTGTTGAGCATACATCGCTCCCACGCATACAAGAAAAATATGAGGCATCATCATTCACAAAAAATGCCAACTTATCAAAATAAGCAATATCTGAGCAAGCCCCATACATCAATAAATCACTATTTTGTAAAAAATTAATGACTGAATTGTAAGGGTTAGATTTTTTTTTAGCTCTCAAAATTACAAGATACACAATAAATGCATCCACCCGCTTTAAAAAGTCCGCACCCTGAACAAAAGGCACCGCCAAAAAATTAACCATTGCAAAATCAAAACATCCTGCCTGCTTTAACAATTTCAGGAAAAAAACATGATATTTTAAACATCCTTCAATCATTGCAACCTCAGGAAAATCTACCACAACCCGAACCCATAATTCAGGGATATCTTGGAATATGCGATTTATGGTATTAAACCCTTTTTGTAAAGGTCGACAAACCATCATATAATGAGACATCGCTTCAAGAATAACATCTATAAGCACCAAGCGATCGGCTTGGCCTATGTTATATTTATTAAGCAAAGCCTGTAGTTGCGGAATTACGACATCTGCATGATCAACATCTGTTCGATTAACAACATCTGAAAAAAAATAATCCGCTTTAACAAAATCACCATGATTCAGGCCATCTAAAATAGCAACAACATCTTGTTGTTGCACAAAAGAACTTGTGACTCCATCATAAACCATTGCATCGCTACGCAACACAATCAGTAAAAAACATAAAAAAGTAACAATACTCTGTTTATTCACGTATAAAATCCTTTTAAAATAGTTAGATACAATACTTTTAATGAAAACATATTATAAATACACCAAATGTATAATAATAGCAAATACCTATCGTTATTCATAATAGAAATTACAGAATGACATAAAAAAATGCTCGGCACAAAACCGAGCATTTTTTGTTTAAATATACTTATTTAAAAGGCATAATTCATATTTAAATGAAACTCATGCGCTGTTTCACCAGCTTTACGATTGCGATCTAACTTAAAGCCCCAATCTATTTTGGCTGGCATTGGTTTAAGAATATTCAAACCAAACCCCACAGAATGCCGCAAGTTAAACTTATCACGCATCAACAAGGATTTTTGCTGCGCTGTAAGATCCGCTTTTGGCGTATCCCAGCCCGCACCAGCATCATAAAAGCAATGTGCTTTCATAGAATAATCAGGTATCAATGGGAAGATCAATTCAGTATTAAACAAAACAGCATTACGCCCACCAAGCGGATCCCCCGTTGGACGCCACGCAGGGCCCACACCACCCCAAGTAAATCCACGTACTGTTGATTGACCACCCATATGAAACAATTCTTTGTACGGAACAATAGAATCTTTTCCAATATGCGTAACACGACCGGCCTTTGCATGTAATGCCAATACCAACGTATCTTCACCAATAAGCGCCGTATACTGGCTTGCCTCTAACTCAGTTTTTAAGAAACTAAATTTATGATTAAATCCATCAGGAGCAAACTTAGTACTTAACGAAACCTTACTTCCCTTATTCGGATATATTTTATGATTACGTTTATCACGAACCAATTCCGCCATAAGCCATTTTACTGAACCTTCTTGGAATGTTCTTCGTACAATTGGACCAAAAACCAATTCATCTTGAGCGTATGCCTGGGGTTTATTATTCCAAATATCTTCAATCCCAAATTCGATAACTAAATTGGTATATTGATCAATCTTAGGCAACCCAAAGCCAAGTCGAATATTTGCACCTAAAATTTGCTGAATAGGCGTTTTGTTCAATCGCCTCCAAGACTCATACTCATCCCAGCGCTTATAACCATAAAAACCACCAGAAACTGAAGTATCAAAAATACTTGGATCAAAAATATGACCCTCAAGCCTTTGGATACGGTGTCTATTTGCCTGCAACATACCACCAACATCATAACCCAAACCAAATAAATTATTTTTTTCAACCGTAATCGATCCCTTAAGCGATGGACGTTGAGCATGCTGATCAGAACCATAAGAAAGCATAAAATTCAAATTACCTGTTTTTGCTTCCTTAACATTCATTTCAAGGTCAGCCAAATCATCGGTTATACGATGAACCTTCCAATTAACCCCTTCACGCTCAAAAAAACTTAAATATTCAACATTGGATTGAGATTCATTAAGTTTTCCTGACGTAACCAAATCACCTTCTACAATGCGCAACTGTCGACGAATAACTTTGTCACGCGTGATCGAATTTCCTGTTATGTTAATGCGATTAACATAGAGTAACTTACCGCGCTCGACATGGAATGTTATATCAACTTCATTTGTTGCTTCATCGGGCTTAACCTGTGGAAACACATCGGCATAAATATATCCTTTTTGCCCCCACAAATCTTTTAATTGATTAACCGTTTGCATCGTCTTGCTTTGTGAAAAAACATCACCAGGTGCTATTTTAATAAGCTTCTCAACTTCATCTTGAGTAAACACCTCATCGCCAGGAGCTTGTACTGAACGTATTAAAAACTGTGGGCCCTCATTGATGTAAAACGTTACCGCAACATCTTTGTTATCACGTAAAAATACCACATCAGTTTTGTACACTTTTGCATTTAAAAAACCCTGATCACGATACAAATACTCAATGCGATGCTTATCAACATCAACCATATCCTGCTGAAAATTACCCGCATTATCCATGAAACTTAATAACCAATCTTCTTTTGAGTACAATGCATTACGCAGCTTACGCTCTTGGATTTCCTTATTTCCCTTAAAGTAAACGCGCGATAACACAGAGCGCGGACCTTCATTAATGGTAAAAACAACTGATGCTTTTTTAGGGTTTTCTTTATTTGGAACAATCACACCATTGATAACAACTTTGTGCCGATTTTCTTCTTTGTACATCTTCATAATTTCTGACGACAATGAACGAACCGTATCCTCATCAACAGCTGTTATCTTATCAATGTTTAATGTTTCTTTAAATTTACTCGATTTTATATGCGTATTTCCTTCAAATGTAACACCCTCAAGTAACTTTTTTTCTTCTACTAGGACGTACAAAATAAGCTGTGTATCACCAACAATTTCTGCTTCTATTTCAACCTGACTAAAATATCCTAACCCATAAATATTTTTTATCGATTGAACACGACGATCGATATCAAAAAGATCTCCAACCTTATATGCCAATCGTTTTAAAATGACATCTTTTTTTACATATTCAGCACCTTGAACCTGAATATCTTTAATGGTAAAACGCTCTAAAAAACGCTTATCTTCTTGGACTTGTTCGAGCGTTTTTTCTTCAATACTACTACTCGTTAAAAGCCCAACGGATCCAGAAAAACTTAACCACGTAATTAATAATGTGCGATAACTCAAGCACTTTACAGCACGGATGTTTATCTTGCGTCGATTCATTATAATTCTCCCTATGCAAAACAATAGAGGTAATCCTATCGATAGTTCAGGCTTTTAGGATATCGCGTTACATAAAAAAAGCTACGATTTTTTGCCAATAATGAGAAGCTCTTATCGATAAAATATAAAAAAAATAGCACTCTCTAAAAAATTCGCTATGATAAAAGCAAAAAAACTACTTTAAAATGAAAGGTTGATTACGTGCTGCTACAAATAATACTCGCGCTTTTTTTATGTACGCATGCGCCTTTATTTGGTGCAACAAATAAAGAACCTCTTGTTGAAATAAAATCTATCAATGCAACCATTAATGTCGATACTTCTTTTATTAATAAAACAACAAAAAAAAGTACCTGTTTTCTAAGAAAAACTGTTGCGCAAAAATTATCACTTGTCCAACAAGAATTAGGAGAACTTGGACTTGGACTCAAAATTATGGATGCCTATCGCCCGCTCGCTGAACAACGAAAATTATGGGAAAAATTTCCTGATAATCGTTATGTTGCAAACCCCGCCCACGGCTCCCGACACAATCGTGGCGCCGCCGTAGATGTTCGCCTTATCCGGATCAAAGATCACAAAGAACTCTCGATGCCAACAATGGTTTTTTCAAGTGCCTGCCACCGCAATTACCCCAAAATGAAAAATGAAGAAATGAAAAAAAACTGCAAGCTCCTTGAACTTATCATGCAAAAACATGGATTTATTCCCCTCCCCACTGAATGGTGGCACTTTGATTACAAAGAGTGGGCAAAATACGAAGTACTTGATATCCCCATAGAGCGCCTTGCACATAACGAACAAGCAATATGTCTACAAGATCAAAAAACTAAAAAAGCTACTCCTTTAAAACAACCACGCACACCAACAAAAAAAAGACGCCCCGCGCCTAAAAAAGTACAAAAAAAAGCGTAATTTTATTTGACGATTTTATTGCGATATACTACAGTACTAAGTGAAATATATCATGATTTTAATGCTGGGGGTGTAGCTCAGTTGGTAGAGCGCTTGCTTCGCATGCAAGAGGTCAGCGGTTCGAATCCGCTCATCTCCACCAAGCCATAAAGAGGTGTAGCTCAGTGGTTAGAGCACCTGCTTCACACGCAGGGGGTCAGCGGTTCGAATCCGCTCATCTCTACCAAATTCTTAGACAATAATCGGTGTAATAAAAATCAAAAGTTGCTTGTCTTCCTGCACTTTCTTGGTACCCTTAAACAACCATCCAATAACTGGAATTTTTTCTAACCCAGGCACCCCCGTTTTGGAAGATTCTGTTGAGTTTATAATAAGCCCACTAATAAGCGTTGTTTGTCCACTTTTTAAAATAACTCTATTTTTAGAGCGCGATGTTTTTATTGCATAGCCAAGAGATTGCGCTTTGCCATCCTGCTGCCAAGTAACAACGGTTGAAGGCAATGTAAGCGCTGAATTTTCTAAAAAAACATCAAGAAATACCTCATCATTATCTGCACAAACCTGAGGTGTAACTTGAACTTTAATACCCAAATCTTTATAGTGTGTTGTGGTTACATTAGAAATATTTGCGCCAACAGCTTCGTCAACACGTGTCTGTAGAGGAATAGACTCCCCAACCAAAATTTCAGCTGTTTCACGACTATTAACAAGTAATGAAGGCTTTAATATCGTTTTAATTTCATTGCGATTTTCCGCAGCATTTAATGAAACATTCAATAACTTACTCATATCTTGATTTTTAAAAACTAAAGGTAAGGATAGTAGGCCTTTTTGATTTAATAAAGCTTTAAGTGAATCAGCTCCTGCTTGCAACCCTGGAATAAGATTTAATGACCACTGAGAAACATTTCCAAAAGGTGTAGTAATATCAGGCTGAGCACCAACCCCAAAGGATATTTTGTTTCCAGTCACATTACGGTTATAGCGCCCGGACCATAAAAATCCAAGTGTTTGATCAAAATTTTTATCCGCAATAATAACACGCATTTCAAGCGAAACTTGTGGAATTTTTTGATCCATCTGCTCTAAAATGTACTTAAAGTCAGCCACCTGCTGCTGACGACTTTTAAAAAAGATTTTTTTTGTTGCATCATCAAATGCAATAAATGTTCCATTATTTTTTTTACGATCGCCCAAAAAGTCATCCCACAACTTTTGAACACGAGCCTTAAATGCATCATCCCACTTGGCATGGCGCATAGTATAACAAATACTCGACTGATCATGCTCACACTGAGCACGATCTTCTGTTTTGAGTAGTTGAAGAGCCAAATCATAGTGCACAATACGCCACACATCAAACTGCTTGATAATTCCCAACCGAGGACGCGTACCATCAAGCATTAGCTGTAGAGCCACCGCAACAGGAACATTATCAACTTTACATTCTTCAATTTCATTAGTAACACTAGGATCAACAACAAATGGCAAGGATGAGCGCTGAGCAAGCAACTCAATAGCTTTTTTTACCGATGTTTTTTTTATGTTCAATGAAACTATCGTAGCAGACAATGCAGCATCTTGATAAACACGAGATAATAGTAGGTCACCATCACTATCACTTAAAGTAGCGCAAGCTATAAACTGATTTTTTTTCAAAATGCTACGTCTTCCAGATTTTGCTACAGATCTTTTTTTACCTGATGATCGCTTTTTCTTCTTTAAAGAATCCTTCACAATTTTTTCGATTTTTTTTAATTCCTTTTGTGAACGCACAGCTCGTGCATGCTCTACCAATGTAGTCATTCGAGGCGGAATATCATACACTTCATCATTTTGAGGCATAACAGTTTCATCGGCTAATACGCTAGAAATAATCAAACAGCATCCTAAAAACATCCTCTTTATATCTATACTTTTCATATCCCCACCCTTTTAATTGTATGCTCTTACTCAATTTTTAACGTAAAAACCCTTTGAGCTTTTTTTATAACAACTTCACATTGTTGCACATCAAGAATATGCAAATCCCAAACACAATCGCCAGAGCTCACAACCTCAACTTCATGCCCACGACGCAATAAGGCACTATAACACTTTCCCTCACAAACAATCCCTTCAATACTCAGTTGTTTTTTATTAACATATGTTTTTTTTGCACCTTGTTCTTGAGCAGGCTTATTAAAAGGATCACGCGACCGCTTACCCACCGTTGCACTACATAAAAATAAACTACAACAATACATAATCACATGAACAATACAAACCCTAAACCCCTCTCCCATCATGTACTCCCACCAAAAAAGAAATCGAAAATATTCCCTTAACTCTATGGTGTTTATGCCGCTGCATAGTTAAAAATGTTGAACACACAACCTGATTAGTATCATAAAAATCATGAATAAACGTTTTTATATTTTTAAACAATCCCTTATACGAAACATCAAATGATTGAAAAATACAACCATTTTTTTGATTGACTTGTCCTGGATGAATCATTTTGCATTCAAGATCATGTATCTTCATTTTTTCAAGCCAGCTATCTGCAAAAACTTGTCCATCACTTGCACACCATGAAGCATGGTCTTGACACCACGCTTGTACACTCGCTCGTAATCTGGCGTATTCTTGTATTTTTTTTTGCATAGATTCTTGTTTCTGCACAATACTTTTTTGAAGCAGGAGCGAATCTTGTAGTAACCGCTCCCGCCTAATAAAAAGGGTACTCTGTAATCCATATCCTATAATTACAGGAAAAAACACTACTATGAGTGTTATAATGCCCTTTTGAGCACATGTTAAAAACCGCATAGATACCATTATCCGAGATTCATGCACCCCTAAAGGCATAAACCCTCCTACTCGTTTGCTTCTTCTGTATATGCAACTGACATCACTTCTTCTATCGACGTTTTACCCGCCTTAATGTTGCGTATACCATCCATAGCCAAAAGTGTCATACCCTGCGTTAATGCTTTTTCTTTAATAATCGATGCATCTGCTCGTTGCACAATAAGCTTTGCAATTTCATCATTTACCTCCATGACTTCAAATAATGGCAAACGCCCCTTGTACCCAGTATTTAAGCAATCTTCACAACCAACTGGCTCAAAAAAAGTTATCGAAACAGCATCTTGTTTTGTTATACCAACACGTGCAACTAATTCAGGATTAGGTGAATATTGTCGTTTACATTTATCACACAAACGACGTACTAATCTTTGAGAAATAACACACGCCAACGACGAAGCAATTAAAAATGGCTCTACCCCCATATCAATCAAACGCGTTACTGTTGCCGGAGCACTATTTGTGTGAATAGTACTCAATACCAAGTGACCTGTTAATGCCGCCTGCGTTGCAATTTGAGCTGTTTCAACGTCACGAATTTCACCAATCAGAACAATATCAGGATCCTGACGTAAAATCGAGCGTAACGCCGCTGCAAATGTAAGTCCTGCTTTTTCGTTTACTTGCACTTGGCTTACACCGCTAATCGTATATTCAACAGGATCTTCAACCGTAATGATATTAACCTCTGGCTTGTTTAAACGCGTAAGAGCAGCATACAACGTTGTTGTTTTACCCGACCCTGTAGGACCACTCACCAACACAATACCATTAGGACGTTCAATATTATTTCGAATCACTTTAAAATCACGTTCTGACATACCCAATTTTTCGATATCAACAGCCCCTTTGGATTTGTCAAGCAAACGCATTACCACTCGTTCACCAAAATTACATGGTAAAATAGAGGTACGAATATCAATTGCTTTATCCCCAACTTTGATTTGAATACGCCCATCCTGAGGAATACGTTTTTCGGCAATATTGAGATTTGCCATAATTTTAATACGAGAAACAATAGCACTTTGATAACGCTTTGGCGGAACAACACGCTGATACATTTCACCGTCAATACGATACCGTACACGAAGTTCTTTTTCAAAGGGTTCAATATGAATATCAGAAGCCCCTTCCTTCACCGCCTGAACAATGATGTGGTTAACAAGCTTTACAATTGGAGCTTCGTTAGCCTGCTGCATGATATCTTTTTCTTCCATACCCTCAGCGCCAAATTCAAACTCTCCCGCACGCCCCTCCTCATCGCTAGAAAGCTCCTCCATCATTTCCTTGCTTGACTCAAGAGGATAGTAGCGATTAATTGCATCACTAATAACTTCAGGTGTTGCAACAGCTGAATTAATAACCCCACCCATTAATAATGCTACATCATCAAGCGGTTGTAAATCAAGCGGATTAGCGGTAACAATTGTTTTTTGAGCCTCAAACATGATAGGAATTACATTATGTTGCCGCAAGAATTTAAGAGGAACCTTACCAAGCAATTGTAAGTCAGCCATTTGCTCAGTTATACGTTCAATAAAAGGAATCCCTAATTGAATAGCCAATGCTTGAGATAAATCAGCCTTGGTAACTAATTTACGATCCAAAAGAACTTGCCCTAAAACCTTTCCAGTCGAACGTTGCTCCTCTAAACAATCGTCCAATTGTTGTTGCGTAATAATGCGCATTTCAATAAGAATATCACCTATTTTTTTCTTTAGCATCAGCTTTGCTCCTACCAACAAAGGTTTTCATCAAGATTACCATAGCTCCCAATATGGCTTGAGAATAGCAAAGACGATCTTCGCACGCAAGAATTTAACCAATACAGGTAAAATATGTTGATGCTATAACAAATCTATAACATCAATAAGACGAGAAACAAAATCAACACTAAAGTAGATACCAATTAACAAAAAAATAGTTCCTGTAACATATGAAACTATTTTGAGAGTTCTCTGGTTAATCGCATTACCAAGGTGAGAGGCAATAAGTGATACACTGCTTAAAATAGATAAGGAACCCAAAAACGCAAAAAAACTTCCAAAAACTAATTGCCGAAAGGGAACCATGTGTATTCCGCTTGGCAAAATACGAACACCTATAAACATAAAAAATAACACGGTGAGAGGATTAGCAATTGTCAAAAAAAACGATTTTGTTAAAAGAGAAATAGGATCAAGCTGCATAAGATCGCCACCCTCAATATATTTTTGCCTCCCTTTAAACGAGCGCAATGCCAATGCTATTAACAATATCCCACCAAGGAGATCTAAAACAAGTAATGTACTTTGATATTCACCTAACAATCTTAAAACACCAAGTAAACCCAAAAAAAATAAAAGCCCATCCCCAAGTGACGCTCCTAGTGCTGTTGCGAATCCACGAGAAAACCCATACCAAACAGCATTATTAAACGTCAAAACAAAAATAGGGCCAACCGCCGAAGCAACCGACAACCCTATGAAAAAACATTTTAGGTACAGATTGAAATTCATAATGATATCTTTCCTTCTAACAAAAAAAACTTTATATTATGTTAACATGAGGGGTAAAATAAAAGAATATATTCGTAAAAAAATGCCATTTTTTACAATCAGCACATAATAAAAGCCAAGGAAATTAAAGCTATGATCACAAAACTCGCTTTTGGAACTGATGGAATTCGCGCTCACGAAAATGACTTTCCTTTTGAAGAAAAAACATTATTTGCACTTGGCAGAGCTATCGGCATTTGGGCTCAAAAAAAATATACTACCTCAACCCCCGAAATTCTTATTACTTCCGACACTCGGGCGTCATGCCCCAAAATTACCGCATGGCTTGCAACTGGGCTTATGCATGAACAAGTTATTGTTCATGATGGTGGCATTTTACCAACGCCAGGAAATCTTCTTCTTATAAAACATACACCCAAATTTAACGCAGGAATTGTCATTTCAGCATCGCACAACCCTTATCATGACAATGGCATAAAATTTTTTGATGCCTGTAGTGGAAAAATAAGCGATGAAGACCAAGCAACCATTATCCATTTATTCTCAACATTTTATGATCACACCGCAGCACTCCCACCAGTGCAAACACCGACACGCTGGGCACAAGCACAACAAACTTACGTAGATTTTATTGTGCAACGATACCCCACCAATACCCTTGCAGGAACAACAATAGCTCTTGACTGTGCGCACGGTGCAACCTATGAGGTCGCCCCAGCAATATTTAAGACACTTGGAGCAACCCTTCACGTAATCAATAATCACCCAACAGGATACAACATCAATCAAAACTGTGGCTCACTTTTTCCACAAACCATACAAAAAACAGTAGAGACAACTGCATCAACCCTTGGTTTTGCCTTTGACGGCGATGGCGACCGTTTAGTTGCAGTTGGTAATGATGGATCGCTCAAAAACGGCGATGATGTTTTATATCTTTTAAGCCAGCTCCCACAATATGCCCACGTCCCCGCCCTTGTGGGAACAATTATGTCCAACAAAGGGCTTGAATTTGCACTCCAACAAGGTAACAAAAAACTCATACAAACGGCAGTTGGTGATCGACACGTCGTACAAGCAATGCATACACACCATCTACCTCTGGGCGGCGAAAGCTCTGGCCACACCATTATCAACGACTACCTTCCAACAAGCGATGGCATCGTGGTAGCACTTGAACTCGCACGTTACGCCCTAATGACGCAAAATATAAACCTTGAAAGTTTTGTACACTTTCCAAGCGCACTCATCAACCTAAAAGTTCAACACAAAATACCACTCTCAACCCCAGCTCTAGCAAGTCTTATTAAAGCATATGAACGTAAAATACACCCAGGAGCACTGCTTATTCGATACTCAGGAACCGAGCCCATTTTACGCATAATGACACAAGCTCAAACACAAGAAAGGGCAACCGAGATAGCACAAAGCATAACACAAGAACTCCAAGCTCTATTTTCTTAAAAACACTAATTAAAGAAAGGAAATCTATGCACAACGAATCTCATAATACTAAAGAAAAAACAACATTATTCGGCCATATTAAACATCTTTTTTTAAGCGGGCTTTTTACCATCCTCCCACTTGCTGCAACCATTTTCTTTGTTCAATTTATGTATAATATTTTTGACCGCATTATCGAACCCTTACGACAACTCGAACCGCTTTTTTTACAAAAAATTCCAGGCGCCGAATTTGTCCTTGTGATGCTTTTAATTATATCGGTCGGCATTCTCTTAAAAATGTTTTTGGCTAACCTTTTATTATCGGCTATCGAAAAAACGATTGCCAAGCTTCCAATTATCCGCGTTGTTTATTCATCTGCCAAAATTGTCGTTGATTTTTTTAAATTACCGGATACAAAAACCACATTATCAAAAAAAGTCGTTTTAATTCCTTACCCTAAAAAGGGTCAATACCATCTTGCGTTTCTTCTTGAATCAGCCGCCGATACTTATGAAAAAGTAATACCCGACAATGCTCGCGAATATCCAGGTGAACGCTACTGTAAAGTTTTTATGCCAAACTCGCCAAATCCAACCTCAGGATATTTTTTTATTATGCCAGAAGAAGATATTCTTCCAACTGATATAACGTTTGAAGAAGCGGTAAAAGCGCTTGCCTCATGTGGACTTATTACTCCAGAATCTCTTAAAAAACTTCCCTAAGTATTGCTTACTATCATGAAGCACACGACAAAAACCACTTTTTTTATTTATTTTTTAAAACGTTTTTTTCTCTACACGTTAGCAATAAATAGCGCTCTTGTAATACTTTTGAATGTTGTTGAGTTTTTTGAAAAATTAATGCGGGTAACCTGTTCAAACTCAACCGAAATTTTCCACTTTCTATTACTAAATCTAGGGCCTTCATTTTTTGAACAATTACCAACAAGTACATGGCTTGCATCAGCTCTTTTTCTCAAAGAGTTATATCAACAACAAGAATTTGAAACGTTACAATTTATTGGATTTACTCCACGAAAATTGTGTTCTCTCTTTTTGATCGGAGGAATAAGTATTGCAAGCCTCAGTATTGGCATTCACGAATATTACATCACGCCACTTGTTTTTAAAGTTGAACAATTTAAGGCAGAAAAATTTCGATCATCATCAACAAAAGTGCTTATTAATAAATGGATGCCGCTTGACGCCCATACCTTTTGCCACTTTGAACTTTTACATTTGGAAGAAAAAAAAGGCAATAACATATTTATCATAACACTTCAACCTTCGTATATCATCAACTCAACACTCAGCGCGCCACAATTTGAAATCAATAATACCACGCAAGAAATCATACTCCATCAAGGCAATTATTTTGATGTAATCAACAATACCCAGGAAAAATTTGATACAAAAACATATAAACATCCAAGTTTTTTTTCTCAAATCACCTTTTTACAAAAACCCCCATCGATTGCACATTTGAGCTCAACACTTTTTCTTAATAAAAAAATAATTCCCTACGCATTGTATAACGACCTGCTTGCACAACTTTGCAACCGACTTTCCAAATATCTCCTTCTTATTCTCTATCCCTTTTTAACCTGTATTCTTTTTTGTTTTTACTGGAGATCTGGTCGGTATAGATGGCTTTCGATACTTATACCTTACCCCTTTTTTCTTATACTTAACGTTATCAGCACACTCCTTATAAGCAATGGCATTCATGCACTTGTAGCATATTCTATATGGCCAATAAGCCTATTGAGTATTTTTATGAGCTACAAACGTTTGCTGTAAAAAAAACCGCCATGTAGTAAAAACCACATGGCGGAAAAAGGAGAAAGGAGAGTAGTAATGAAGTCTAAAAACAAATTTAAAGCTGAAACACACAAACCTACCAACAACTATCATCATAGCGCTTAAAAGTCTTGTATATCTCAGGAGCCAAAAGTCTAAGCTAACTACCAATAAAGTCAACTCTTTTTTTAAAAAAAATTGAGCATATCGAATTTTTATTTTTTTTACCTATCCCCTCATTGCAACAAATCCCCCCTAAAAATACACAGCCTGTAAAAAAAATGTTTTCTATTTTGATTGTGGTTGCAACTTATTATGAAACCCTTATACTGATGAACACGCGTTTTAAAGCAATTAAAGAATCCATAACCAGGGAATTGAATAATAGAGATACTATGGCAAAATCATTAACCATACATAATTTGACCGTTTCAGTTGAAAAAAAAACAATTATTCATAATGTTTCTTTTGACATTGAAACAGGAAGTATCCATGCTCTTATGGGCAAAAATGGCTCAGGAAAAAGCTCTCTTGCCTACACGCTTATGGGACATCCCCGTTATTGTGTAGAACAAGGAACTATTACTTGTTTTGGAACAGACATAACCCACCAAAGCCCTGATAAACGTGCGCAGTTAGGACTTTTTTTAGCAACACAAAACCCCGTTGAAATAGAAGGCGTTACGGTACGAGACTTGTTACGTCAAGCCCACAATGCACTCTATCGCAACACCCCTTTGCAACTCAGCGCACGCGATTTTATGGATCACGTCAATCAACAACTAGCATTGCTACAAATGGACCACCGCGAAATAGAACGTCCATGCAATGTTGGCTTTTCTGGGGGCGAAAAAAAGAAAACTGAATATTTAATATTGGTATTGCATATGTTAAAGCAGGAATTGATTCAGGGCTTGATGTTGATGCCCTCAAAACAGTATGCTCACTTTTACAACGCATAAAAAAAGCCAACCCATCACTCAGCCTGATTATTATTTCGCACAATCCGCGTGTTTTTGATTTTTTATCTCCTGATGTTGTTCATGTTGTAAGCGATGGTCGCATCATTAAAACAGGCGATGCAACCCTTATTAACCATATACAAAGTTCCGGTTTTGCTCTATGAAAAATACGTTTGATGTTATTGTTGTTGGAGGTGGTCATGCAGGCGCAGAAGCCGCCTATGCCGCCGCTCGTATGGGTTCAAAAACTGCATTGATAACGCTGGATACCAATACTATCGCATCAGCCCCCTGTAATCCATCCATCGGGGGATTAGGAAAAGGTCATATTGTTTTTGAAATTGGAGCTTTTGATGGCTTAATGCCAAAATTATGTACACACGCCTACCTGCAGGCTCGCATGCTCAACACGAGCAAAGGACCTGCCGTCCAAGGTTTACGCATACAAATTGATAAATACGCCTATAGCAATCATGCATTTACCATATTATCAAACATCCCCAACCTGACCATTATACCCGGTATGGCAACAGCTTTAAACACAACACAAACAACACGTAAAGCGGTAAC
The DNA here is from genome assembly GCA_000992305.1 of candidate division TM6 bacterium GW2011_GWF2_38_10. Classification (GTDB taxonomy): domain Bacteria; phylum Babelota; class Babeliae; order Babelales; family RVW-14; genus GWF2-38-10. Next base: position 16,923 of record LBTY01000014.1, on the reverse strand, counting down.
CGGAGTAACCTGCGCCGATGGCCAGCACCTGTATGCACCAACCGTCATTATAACCTCCGGAACATTTTTAAATGGCGTTATTCACATTGGCCGAGTACGTTATCCGGCAGGACAACGCGCCCAAAAAACAGTTCCCTTTTTAGCCGAATCTATTGCTCAAGCCATGGAAATTCCAATCATGCGCCTAAAAACAGGTACCCCTCCACGCCTTGCGCAATCAAGCCTTGACTATTCAAAGTTTACCAAACAGCCAAGTGATCTTCTTGATTACTTATATGAATTTGACAATCAAGAGGTACAAGAACATGTTCCATGTTACGTAACCCACACCAATGAAAAAACACACGCAATTATCCGTAAAAATCTACACCTGTCTGCTCTTTATAGTGGTAATATTAAAGGAACAGGACCTCGCTACTGCCCTTCTATTGAAGATAAAATTGGCCGCTACCCAGACCGTGATAACCATCACGTTTTTATAGAACCTGAAGGTGCAAATATACCGGAAATTTATCCCGCAGGTATTTCAACATCACTTCCGTTGGATGTACAATACGCATACATAAGAACCATTGCAGGATTTGAAAATGCAATCATCACTAAATGCGGCTACGCTATAGAATACGATGCTTTTCAACCTAATAATCTAACCCACAGCCTAGAAGCAAAAAATGTCGATGGCCTATTCCTTGCAGGACAAGTTAATGGAACAACAGGGTACGAAGAAGCTGCTGGTCAAGGACTTCTTGCAGGAATTAATGCCCACCTTAAGCACACCGGACAGGAACCATTTACCCTTTCTCGAACCGAAAGCTATATTGGTGTAATGGTCGACGACCTTGTAACCATTGGCGTTGATGAACCATACCGCATGTTTACCTCACGAGCCGAACGCCGCCTTTTGCTCCGTCAAGACAACGTCTTTATTCGCTTATCTAAATATGCACAACGCTATAATCTTATTACCCAAATTGCTTACGAAAAACGCCAATCAGAAGAACAGTGCATTACAAAAAGCCTTGAACTGATTAAAAAAAATAAAAACAGTGAACTGTTCAAACTTTTTTTCTCAATCGATTTTACTCCAGCGGTACAAGAGGCTTGCAAGGCTGCGCTCATAGAAGCATATCAAGAAAAAGGATTAACCTTAAACCCTCCATCAAGCCGGGCACTTTTGTGCATGCATGCAGAAATTCGCTATGAAGGCTATATTGAAAAAGAACGACTTGAAGCAGAAAAATCACACCGCTATCAAGAAATGATTCTACCAGAAGAACTGGATGTTAAAAAAATACCAGGGCTTTCTCGTGAACTTCAAAATAAAATGCTCTACCACAAACCAAAAACAATCGCTCAAGCACAACTTATTCCTGGCATGACCCCTGCGGCAATCTCTATTTTGATTTTTCAAAGTAAAATGAAGTATAAAGAAACTACACCATAAAAGGATTCGACTGCTCCAACCCTTTTTACAAATATGAAACACTCACATAAAATGCGTCTAATTGAATTGTTTCACTATTAAAATTATCGCAACATAATACAGCAGTTGCTTGTACATCCTTGAGCGCTGCCCTCATTTCCTCAGCATGTATAACATTATTTTCAACCAATAGAATATTCGTATACATTTGAGAAAAAGCAGCTAAACCAGATTCTTTATGAACTTCAAAATGCGTATCAACATCTGTTTTTTTATCTTGTTCAAGCTGAATATCTCTATCAGGCTCTTTATGCAATTCGGGATGAGTACCAACATCAAACTCTTTTGGAGGAATCGTTACTCGTGATTTTTTTTTTGAAATAAAAAAACCGAAAAAACCATTCCCTTCACGTTTTTTATAAAAAAAATAATACCCAGCTCCACCCACCACAATGAGAATCCCACACAAAATTCCTTTCCAAAAAATTTTTACCTTATCACCAAAACGTACCTTAGATTTATGTTTTGGCTGATCATCTGCAGGCGCCTGAGATCGCTCATTAATACAAGGCGAACACTTATCACCTAAGCAACAATCTTGAGCACCACAAAACTCAAATAATATTCCCAGAAGAATAAAAATGCTCAAGAAAGAAATTTTATGTATTACCATACTAAATCCCTAGATCGGCCCTCCCATTTGTGAGCCTGCATAATTTTATGCGAAACTAAATCAAAAATACGCTGTATATCAGCGCTCTCTAAAGTTTCTTTACGCGACAATGCATAAGCACATTCATGAGCAATAAAAACAATATCCCGCTGACTGACAGAACCCGGTATAGATAGAAAAGCATTAACCATCTGCTGAGGAATTTCACATGTATCATAATCCTGAACCTGTACTTGTTCTAAAGCCTTGCGTACGTAATATAAAAAAAGTTGTTCTTTTTCTTTTTTGTTGGGCAAGAAAAAAGGAATAGCATAACCAACACGATTTAAAAATGCCTGATCCAAAATCTGAGGATGGTTTGTTGCAAAAATAAACATCACTTTTTTTTGAGATTGTTGAGCAATTAACGACAAAAAAGAATTTGTTACATCATAAGAAAATTTGTTTAAACCACCATCAGCGCGGCTTGCAAACAATGATTCAGCCTCATCAACAAAAATAATAACACCCTTTTTACTTTTTCCTGCCCAATGTAATAAAGAACGCAACGATCGAACGACCTCGTCAACCGATGATAATTTCATAAATTCAGTTCCCGACGTAATGGCATAATCCATACCCGAAGCATATGCCAAAGCCTTTGCCGCAGCTGTTTTCCCCGTGCCTGGAGGGCCATAAAAAACAACATTTGGCAACGCCCATACTTGATCACCTTCTGGTTGCAATCGCGCTTGTAGTGAACGTAAAAATAAATGTGTTTCTACAGAAAAAACAAGATCTTCTAAGGGAACAGCAACATCGTGCTCCCCAAAAATAGTTTTGCGCGATGTTTGTAAAATAACCGCAGGCTTTAACCACTCTTGCAATGCGATACGATATAAACTTGCAATAAGTGCAAACATGCCAATAACAGTTGCTCCTTTTATTAAAGGACCTGGATTATCAAGAATTTCTTTGATGTGTTCCCAGCGCTCCCGCTCAACACTTGTAGCGGTTTGTTCGTATATTTTTTGCCGAGCTTTTTCATCAATTTTAGCACGCGCAATTGCAATCCGCTCATCAATGGACCCTTCATAACTGTGCTGAAGCTTTTTGGTAAAAAAATCTACTTCTTGCTCCATGCTTTTTAAAGCTAAAAACATTTCTTTTTTATGCGTATCCGAAAGAGCTTCCAAATCACGCTTTGCATCATCTAGTATCTTATCTAAATTTTTAAGACTTTCAGTTGTATTTTGAGTCATTTTAAATGCATCAAGTGCTTTTGAATAGGCAACACACGCTATGGTACACCCTTTGTTAACATCAGGAACTATGCTTGATAAGCGTATATAAAGATCATCAACTTCCTTTTGTGACACCGAAGGTACACCCTGAACTCCATGCATAGCATGTAAAAGGATAAAAAAAAACCAATGCAAACGTTTAAAAAATGTCATGATCTCCCCCTTAAAAACCATTTTTAAAAAAATCAAAAATCGCCGCATGCGCATACATCACCGCCATACACACCAATCAAAAAAAGAATAGCTCCCGTGCCCAATCCTACAAAAAGTCGTTTGTGTTGCGTAACAATATTGGCCACTTCACCAAAAAACTTCCCCCAAAACCCTTTTGGTGTTACCAATGATGCACCAATCGTCTCTGCATCAAACACATAGGGAACATAATCACCACTATCAGACTCATTAAAACTCAATGTTTGAGTGTTAATAAGTTTTTGCACTTCTTCATCGGAAACTAAAAAACGATCAATAATAGCCGCAAGATCACCATCAATGCGTTGACAAATTTTTCCATTTGAGTAAAACAATGTTCCACGCTTGTCAATACAAAGATAACGTTTTGATTTTTGGTTGTATTTTGTTATACCAAAAACATCAACCAATACTCGCTTATCATTACAAACGGCCTGCTCGCGCGCTTTTTCAATTTTGTCCTGAACAAGCTGCAACAATTTTTCCCTGTATACAACAAAATCAACGGGATCTTCATGCTGTGGATTTTTTGCACAAAGCCACTGAACATACAAAAGATCACTCATAGCGTATACACTCACACATAAACTATGTATCATAACCAAAAAAAATATGCGTGTTTTATACATCATAAAAGTTCCTTCATATTGAGGATCTTTGAACCAACCATGCGATAGTATTATTATGAATTATTTTTAAGCCTACAGCTTTATATTCAAGCATTTTTGTAGGGCGAGAAACCCAATTAATAACATCAGATTCACGTAATAACATCCCATAATCGCCAGCGCTTAAATAAAAATACAAATCAGATGGCGCAACCGTTAAAATACGATACGCAGAATGTGGAATGGTATATTTTGCAAGCTCAGCTTCAAACGGTTTTTTATCCTGTGTAAGAATAAGCATGCAAGCATGCGCATTTTTTTCATATTCATACACAAAAGCAGCAACAGTTTGCTGAGCACATTGCCATACCTTAAACGAACCACTATAGCAATAAACAACCGCATCACTAGGAATCGCCAATTCAGAGCGTGCTTGCTCGCGCCACGTAGCAACTTGATCAACCGAAACCTGCGGTGGAATATCATTCACCGCAATAATAATTTTAGACTCATCCGCCCTAAAATGATCAACTAAGTATTGTTTTAAAGCAGGACTTACCGCCTCAATCATCACATGAGCAGGATAATCAGTTTTTCGCTTGTTGCGATAGACTTCCCACTCAAGAGTAGCCAATGATGTATATATTTTTTTCTTGATCACATAGGTAAGTCCACGTGACAAACCTCGCATATTCGCATAACGATATTCTTCGGCGCACAATCCTCGAGCCTGAACAGTAAGTGTTGGCATTGGATCCTGAGCATCTTTACGTAAACGATCTGGATGCTTACGAGCAATCGCAGCAAGAGTCTGAAATGCAACAAAACCAGCAAGTGGGCCTCGCGCCGTAATAGCATGACATCGATATGCCAATAAAATTTTTGTTAATCCACGCACCGCTGGATAAAAAGAATATTTCCCTAAAAAACTCCACCGACGGCAAAACATAACATGCAAACGATTATGAGAAGGGATTTTACTTGTAATTGTTTTTTCATCGGGAATTTTTTTCTCAAAGCAAACAAGTGTTATCTCTAGATTTTTTGAACGTTCAAGCTGCTCTAATAATGGCATAACAACTTGACTTTCAAAAACAGAATTATGAATTCCATCATAAACTAAAAAAAATAACTGCTTATTATGTTCATCATACTGATAAGCCACACTACCCCTTTCTTTTTACGCGCATTCAGCCTAGCGAACCATAATATTAAGTTGGGATAATTTTTCTTGCAAATCCTTTTCTGAAACTTTAAGTCGATCGGAAACTTGAGCTATATTAAAACGCCCCTTTTTTAATGCATGCGATAAAAAGGCATGTTCAAAATGAGATGTCGCCTCCTGCAAAGAATTAAAATGTAAAAAAGACTGTTCTTCAACAAACTGTTGCTGACGCTCTCCAAATAAACGCTTAACACCTTCTAAATCAATAATATCATGATGTAACGAAACACAAACAAGGTTTTCTACAAAACACTTTAATTCAGCAACATTGCCATCCCATTGTGCATTGCGTAAAAACCGAATGGCCGCCGATGTGCATTCTACATTTTTGTTATATTTTTTATTAGCTTCCTCTAAAAAATATGCTGCCAACAAAGGAATATCATAACGACGTTTATGCAATGAAACCAATTCAATAGGCGTTACATTAATTTTATGAAACAACGTAGCATAAAAAAGACGCTTTGTTGCCAAGTCAAAAAGAGAACGGCTGGATCCAAAAATCAATCGTAATAAGCCCTGTTCATTATGTGTAGTATATTCTGGACTATTTAAAAATAAAACCAACTCCCGCTGCAATTCTAGATCAAGCTCATCAACATTTTTTATGTAGAGTGTTCCGTATGTATGTTTTTTGAGCATTTTTAAAAAATGTACTGCTGGCGTAGCGCCGTCAAGCACATAAAAATCCCCTTCACGTTGTGAAATGGTATGAATATATTCAGCAATAAGCGTCTTACCCGTACCATGAAGTCCATACATAAGCAAAGGAGTTTTAAGCATCGAAACATAATGAACCTGCAGCATGGATTCTAAAAAAAGCGCACTCTGTCCAATAATCCCATGCTTTTGGTATTGAGCGCCATCAGAATCTTGCTGAGTCTGGCTCGACTTACCAGTAGTCAATACAAGCTCTAATTTATGTAAAACATCATCCAAATTAATAGGTTTTTCAATAAAATCAATTGCTCCACGCTTTACCGCATCAAGAGCCAACTGAATATTGCCAAACCCCGAAATCATAATAACTTTTTGTGTTGGATATTCTTTTTTTATAAGACCTAGAAGATCAAGGCCATTGCAATGCGGCATAAAAATATCTAAAAAAACAACATCGGGAACCAGCTCACCAATCAGGCCAATAGCCTGCCGACCATCAGCAAGTGTTTTAACACGATACGATTCATCTTCTAATACCTGCTGCAACGTTTGCAAAATTGCTACTTCATCATCAATAATAAGAATAAGTGGTTTCTTTTCCATAGTTTCATTTTCTCTTTATAACTGCCCAATAACATTAACCGGACGAATAGGACCATCTTCAAGACCACGTATAAATTGGTATACAAAAGGATTATCACACTCCCATATAGTTGATGCCAATCCTTTGTAGATAATTTTTCCTTCATGCAACATTGCAACATGCGTTGCAAATTTAAAAATCTCAATATCATGCGAAATAACAATTGATGTTGCCTTTTGCTCTTCATGCGTTTTTTTAATCAATTCATGAATAACACGTACCGTTATAGGATCTAACCCTGTAGTAGGCTCGTCATATAAAAGAATTTTGGGACTTAACATAAGCGTACGAGCTAACCCAACTCGCTTTTTCATTCCACCAGAAAGTTCATCAGGAAATTTATAAAGCACATCCTGAGCAAGACCCACACTTTGCAACTTTTCAATGACAACCGGAAGTATCTCATCCTTAGAAACACCCTCTTCAAGTTGTGCTATTGCAACATTTTCAAATACCGTTAATGAATCTAATAATGCTGCAAATTGAAAAACATATCCGCATTTTTTAAAAACACTTTTTTTTTGCTCTGCTGAAAGCGTTGTTATATCTTGTCCATCAATAACAATATTTCCAAGATCGGGATTAATAAGACCAATAATTTGTTTGAGCAAAACAGACTTTCCCTCACCTGAGCGCCCAATAATAGCAAGCAACTCTCCATCCTCAACATGCAAACTCAAATCACGCGTTACATGAAGGTTGCCAAATGATTTTTTAATATTTTTTAATTCTATCATCTACGTAAACAACAAGGAGGTTAAAATATAGTCAGCTACAACAACGGTAAGAATAGCATAAACCACTCCTTGCGTAATAGCAATACCCACCCCTTTAGCCCCGCCACGAGCATGAAACCCTTTATACGTGCTAATCACCGTGATTAAAAACCCAAAAATAACGGCTTTTAACAACCCACTTGTCAGATCAGACAATTCAACATTTTCGATAATTGCTTGCATATAAATTTTAGAATTTATCCCCAGCACATGCACAGCAGTAAATTGCCCCGCCAAAACCCCAAAAATAGTGCAAAATATGGAAAGAAAAGGAAGAATAATAACACCAGCCACAATGCGAGGAACCGTCAAATATTGATGGGTATTAATACTCATTGTCTTAAGCGCATCAATTTGTTCGGTAATATTCATAGTCCCAATTTCTGCCGTCATTGCAGACCCTGCACGTCCTATAACCATAATCGCCGCAAAGACTGGCCCAAACTCTCGCGCCATTGCCAAAAAAACAATAGGCCCTATAAACTGCGTAGCACCAAATCGTTCAAGCCCAATATAGCTTTGTAACGCCAAAGCAGCACCAATAGTCGCTCCGACCAAAAAAACAACCCCTACAGTTCCCACCCCTATATAATTCATTTGATAAAAAACTTTTTTAAGACGCAGACGAGTAGAAAAAAGCGTTGTCATGGATTCGTGCAAAAAAAGCCCAAGCTTTCCCACATTATTGCATTGCTGCATCCCAATTTTGCCAATTTTTTCTAAAATCGCTGTTATCACGTTTATGCCTTTAATAAAAGCCCGCTGTTAAAGCGGGCTGCTCATATTATTATTCGCTTTTTTCACCAAGATCGTCTACATCCTCGGCGTCATCACTCACCGTGGTATCTGCAGGGGAAGTAACATCAGCGGCTGCCGCTGGCTGAGGTGCTGCAGGTGCAACTGGAGCTTTTTGAGCCACTCTAAACCCTTCAAGCATAGAAGCCCGACGTTCACGCGTTTTTAAAATAGAAAGCCCCAATGCTCCCAAAATAAAAACTGCACATAAAATCCATGTTGTTTTTTGAAAAAAACTTTGGCCTCCTGAACCACCAAATAACATTTGATTGCCCATTCCTCCACCAAGGCCCATATCCCCTTTTCCTGGCTGGATGAGAATAAAAAAGGCAAGCACGATCGAAAAAATTACAAAAAGAACTGTCAATAACGTTACCATAGTTCCCCTTACATAAAAGCCAAAGCTTTAACTAATATTAATTCACGACTCTAACATAATAGATTTTAGAATTTTTTCAAATTCTTCAAAATTGCTACTCGCTTTACCAATTAAAAACCCCTCTATTGCCCCTATTTTTTTAAAAACTGAAATCGTTTGCGCATTAACACTACCACCATATAAAAAACGCCATGTAAAACCGGCTCCCAATGCTTGAGTTTCTTTTTTTAACCACGCAAAAATAGATTCCAGATAAGAACCTTCAGCGATTTTCCCAGTCCCAATTGACCACGCCGGTTCATACGCAATATACACAGGAATATTTTTTATTTTATGTTGATAATTTTTTATCGCTTGTAAAACAGGATTCAATTGCTCATGCAATGTTGCTAATGCCTGTTCCATATGCTCATGATCTTCACCTATGCAAATAATGGGCGAAAGAGTACAATCTAACAGCAACTGAGCCTTTGTTGCTACATCTTCTGATGTTTCGCCACAAAAGCGACGTCGCTCACTATGACCAATAATACAAGCAGAACACCCTATTTCTTTAAGCGATAACGGAGATACTTGCCCCGTAAAAGCACCCGCAAGATGATTAGAACAATCTTGTGCAGCCCATGAAAGCTGAGTATCTTTAAAAATTAAAGCCAAATCTCGCATTACCGGCAATGTTGGAGCTATCGTTATCGCAAGGCTTTTATGCCCAGCATACTTAACCAAAGCATCAAAATGTTCAGTTGCAAAAGCAACTGTCTGATCCGCCGAAAGATACATTTTAAGATTTGCAATTATGGAGTACTTTTTCACTGCTCTACCCTTTTTATCCAAATGTTTGTACAATAAAAACGCATATACTAAGAATGTATCGTATTTTAAAAAATTTAATAGTTTAAACTATAAAAACATAGAGGCTTTTAATACTTAAGAAAGGAAATACCAATGAACTATAAATCGGTAATCCTCGCACTATTGCTTAGCTACACCCATGCACTAGCAACAACTCCACCCCTTTTAAAAAAATACCATATACTTGAAAAAAAGCTGCCACACGTTCCATTGGGCAAATTCCCAACGCCAATAAAAGAGGTAACCGCTGAATATCCCAGCACTAACGTTAAGCATATTTTTATAAAACAAGATACTCTAGGCGGTGGAATTTGTAACACACAAATCCTTCCCTGTTCAAGCTTTTTGCGCAAACTTGAATTTTTACTTGCCGATATGATTATGTTACAAGCATCCACTGCCCTTACCGATGGTATAGCGGGAGAACTTTCCGCCTTTGAATCATCATGGTACTGCAAACCGTACCTCACCCAAAATACGCTTATGCTCACCTACCCTCAACAAAAAAACACCGCAACACAGGACATTTTAATAGAGCTCTGTAAAAAAATAAATACAAATTGCCTCTGCTTTTCATCAAAAGCAGAAAAATATAAAGCAATGCTCATATATGCCCGCGTCTGTGCCAACAATAAAGAACCACACCCGTACTTAATCCCACACTATGGCTCCACTGAAATTGGCAATATAGGTTTTGTTAATGCAGCATTTGAACTCAACGATCAATTAAAAAAACTCAAAATCCCTACCCCCAACACAATTTATATACCATTTTATGATGAGGGCGCTGCTGCTGGGCTTATTCTCGGCTGCAAAGCAGCTGGTCTTGAAAGCATAGTTATTCCTATTATTTTAAATAATAAACAATGTGATACATCAAAGTTCTTAAGCATGATACAAAAAACCAATAAAGCTCTCCATCATATTGATCCATCATTCCCTCTTTTTGCATTCACCATAGATGATGTTATACTAAAGTATCAACAGACTTTATCGTGGCACGAATGTATCGCTCAGGCACTCAACGACAACCCTCAACCTCAATCAACACTATTACTTTGGGACACTCAACCCGACCTTGATGCTTATCACACCCTTTTTAGCGAGCTTTTAAAAAATCTATAAAAAAAGGAGATTTTTATGTTGTTACAACATCTTCATGTTATTATATTTACAATCACCACAATTACCTATTCTCTCAGTGCCAATACAATTCCATTGTATCAATCCTTTCCACATGCTAAAAAAACAATTCCACATACAACTCTGGGCTCATTCCCTACACCAATCGAACATGTTATGGGAATTTCAAAAAGTATTGATGTTCAAAAAATGTACATAAAAAGAGACACCGAATGTTGCACATCATCATATTCTTATGCATACAAAAGCAACATTATCCGATCACTAGAATTTATTGTACCCTTTCTACAACAACAAAATCATACACCGCTTATCATCCAAGATACAGATGATGCCCTTCATATGCCCCATATTCTCTATGCACTCAACGCATGCAAAATCCCTGTGCAAAATAACCTTCAATCTCAAACACTACAAAAACAATCATTAAAAAATAAAAATAAAAGCATATTCCCAGCTCAAGCAAACCATCCACGCGCAGCACTTGGTTTTTTTAATGCAGCCCTCGAATTGCAACAACAAACACAAAAAAAAGGAACCTCTATCCCTGATTATCTTTATATTTCACATACAAGCCCTGCAGCACTTGCTGGACTTGCAGTAGGCATACGCTCAACAAAACTTCCAACCACCATCATTGCCGTTGCCCAAACGGAAAATCACTGCGAGCTTATGCAAAACCTTGTAGAACATATCAACAATTTTGAATTTTTATTATCACTGCTTGATCGCAATCAATCTTGCTTACCAGATCTTAGCCAATTAACGTCCCCTCAAAAAATACAACAATTTTTGAAAAAGAAGTATCACCTAGAAGTTGAATGTTCGTTTACCAATGAGCTCTGCAAAAAACTTCCTCAAGAAGTTCAGGAACTTATGGAACTCTTTATTCAAAAAACCAATATAAGCCCCTATGATACACCTGATTACGCAACACTAGGAGCATTATGTTTTAACGCATATCGTAAAAAACATACAAAAAACACCATCCTTTTTTGGGAATCTCTCTACAATAAAAATCTTAAACAAGAAGATCATACAAAAAAATAATATAACAATCTTGATAACAACAACACCATGATTAGGAAAAAACCATGACCCACCCCATTCTTGTTGGCGCCCATATGTCAATAGCCAAAAGCATGCACTTAGCATTTGAACGTGGAGAATCGATTGGATGCACTGCTATGCAAATTTTTACCAAAAGCAGCCGTATGCTCTTTGGAAAACCATTAAACCAAGAAGAAATAGACCTTTTTCTCTCAACTGCTCAACACTCATCAATTAAAAATGTTGTTGCCCATGCTGGATATCTTATTAATTTATGTGCCAAAAATGAAACAACCGAGCAACAATCTAAAAATTCTCTCATGCATGAACTAGAGCGCTGCGCACAACTTGGCATTAAAAATCTTGTTTTTCATCCAGGAGCACACGTTGGACAAGGAGCAGAACAAGGACTAAAAAAAATACTCTACAACATGGAGTACATCCTGGATCATACACCAGAAACAACCCAACTAACGATTGAAACAATGGCCGGCCAAGGAACAACACTTGCAAGCACATTTGAACAAATTCAAACACTCTATCGTTCGTGCAGTCAAAAAAAACGACTGGCAGTCTGCTTGGATACCTGTCATATTTTTTCAGCAGGGTATAACCTCTTATCATCAAAAAACTACCAACTCGTTATAGAGCATTTTGATGCAACAATAGGGCTTGAGCACCTTGCCGTAATTCATATTAATGACTCATTTGGCACTTTCGATTCTCATATAGATCGACATGCCCCACTTGGCAAAGGTAAAATTCCGCTTGAAATTTTTGAGGCAATTATGCAAGATAAGCGGCTCTCCGCAATTCCAAAGATTCTTGAAACCCCAACAGATACTTCAATGAAATCATGGCGCGAAGAAATTATACTCTTAAAAAATTTTGCTCATAACAAAAGGAGCTCCCTATGAAATTTATACGATTGTTTGAAGAAATAGGCATTAATGATATCCCGCTTGTCGGAGGGAAAAATGCCTCGCTTGGTGAAATGATTAATAATCTTTCGGCAAAAGGAGTTAGTATCCCAAGTGGATTTGCCATTACGGCACAAGCCTATACTCACCACCTACGCACTAATAACCTTGAAGAAAAAATTAAATATCATTTAGCAACCATAAAAAAAGAAAACATTGATACGCTTTTACACGCAGGTCATGAGATAAGAGCGCTTATAAAAAGTGCCCCCCTCCCTGAAGACCTTGTTCAAGAAATTAAAACCGCTTATCAAGAACTTGAACAACGCTATGGAGAAAATTGCGATGTTGCAGTTCGTTCATCAGCAACCGCCGAAGATCTTCCTGAGGCATCATTTGCCGGCCAACAAGAAACCTATCTCAACGTACAAGGCCAAGCTGAACTTTTACGCCTTTGCCCTGACGCCTTTGCATCACTTTTTACCAATCGTGCAATTTCGTATCGCATAGACCATGATTTTGACCACATGAGTGTTGCCCTATCGATTGGCGTGCAAAAAATGGTTCGATCTGACAAAGCAAGCGCAGGGGTAATTTTTACCCTTGATACCGAAAGTGGCTGTAAAGATGTTGTTTTTATAACATCCGCCTATGGACTTGGTGAAAATGTTGTGCAAGGCAATGTTGATCCCGATGAATTTTATGTTCATAAACCAACACTTAATAAGGGATTCAAGCCTATTCTAAAAAAAAGGCTCGGTTCAAAACTTATTAAAATGGAATATGCCTCAGACCGCCGATCACTTACCAAAAATAACCCAACTTCACGCTTTGAACGTAAATGTTTTTCACTTGTCGATCAAGAAATTTTAGAACTTGCCAAACAAGCAATCATTATTGAAGATTTTTACAGTGCCCAAAAAGGAACATGGGTTCCCATGGATATTGAATGGGCAAAAGATGGAATCGATGGAAAACTGTACATTGTGCAAGCACGCCCAGAAACAATTCACTCACGCCGCCAAGACGACCTTGTTTTCAAGGAATACATACTCGAAAATAAAACATCCAATGGGCAAAAAATCATAACACGCGGTAAAAGTGTTGGAAGAAAAATAGCAACAGGTACCGCACGTGTTATTGGCTCGGCACAAGAAATTAAAAAGGTCCAACCGGGCGATATTTTGGTTACTGATATGACGGATCCTGATTGGGAACCAATTATGAAAATTGCTGCCGGAATCATTACCAATCGCGGCGGCAGAACCTGCCATGCTGCAATTGTAAGTCGTGAGCTTGGCATTCCAGCAATTGTTGGAACTCAAGACGCCATGGATAAAATAAGTGATGGTACTAAAATCACCATGGACTGCAGCAGTGGTGAAATCGGCGCTGTGTACCATGGTGAAATACCTTTTACCATAAAAGAAATAGCTATTAACACCATCAAAAAACTCCCCGTAAAATTGCTTGTTAATATTGGCAACCCTGACGAAGCCTTTAACGTAGCTAAATTACCCGTTGACGGCGTTGGTCTTGCACGCCTTGAATTTATCATTAACAACACAATTCAAATCCACCCCATGGCGTTAGTCCAAAAAAATATATCATTAAACCAAGATGAAAAAAAACGCTTTGACGACCTCACCATTGAATATCAAGATAAAAAACAATTTTTTGTTGATCGTCTTGCTCAAGAAGCTGGAACAATTGCTGCCGCTTTTTACCCTCGACCAGTTGTTATTCGCATGTCAGATTTTAAAAGCAATGAATATCGAGAACTTCTTGGTGGGCAATTATTTGAACCACATGAAGAGAATCCTATGATTGGATTTCGCGGTGCAAGTAGATATTATCATGAAAAATATAAAGATGCTTTTGAGCTTGAATGTCGCGCCATGAAAAAAATTATCCATGATATGGGCCTTGACAATGTAAAGCTCATGATTCCTTTTGTCCGAACCGTTGAACAAGGAAAACAGGTTATCGAGCTTATGAAATCCTATGGATTGCAACAAAAAGATCATGGGCTTGAAATTTATATGATGTGTGAAGTCCCATCAAATGTGCTGCTCATTGAAGAATTTGCACAATACTTTGACGGTTTTTCGATTGGATCAAATGATTTAACACAATTAACCTTAGCCGTTGATCGTGATTCTGCACTCGTTGCACCATTCTTTGACGAACGCGATCCAGCAGTTATGCGTATGCTTGAATTATCAATACAGGGAGCACAAAAAGCAGGAAAACCTATAGGCATTTGTGGGCAAGCCCCATCAGATTATCCTGAACTCTCTCAAACGCTTATCCAATGGGGAATTTCCTCGCTGTCATTAAGCCCTGATGCCATATTAAAAGAACTGCTATTGTTAACAGAAAAATAATACCTATTTTATAGCAAGAAAAAAAAGACGCGATAGCATTTTTTGCATCGCGTCTTTTTTAAATGATTCAAAAGTTACACTACTTAAAATCACTTTGTCCATTTATTGATAATATTATACACGGCCGTTGGTATATATTGAAAACTCGATCCTTTACGAATTCGCCCAACAGACATCTTAGGATTTGGATCATTTATGTACAATTTATACATCTTTCCATCTTTTGTATTTTTATGCATAAAATAGAGAAGGTAGGGTGCGTATGCATCAACCCACTGCTCCACAACTGCTTTATCCGATTTTTTTAAGCGTTTAAATGTAGACTCTTTTTGCAACATTGTTTTAAGCACATTAATTTGATTTTGATCCATAGTCAACTGTCCAACAGCGGCTGTCGTTGTGACTTTTATACCAACACTTGACGGCGATGAAAATCTTTTTTTCTTCGCATTGTACACAAAAAAATCGCCTCGTGTATTCCCTGGAGCAGACCGAATAACATTAAGCAAATCACCTACGGTTTTCGCTTGATAAGCACTTTGTATTGATGGCTTACTTGCCTGAACCACTGAACTTAACCCAATAAAAAAAACCACTATCAGACAAGATAGCGAATAATTTTTATACATCATAACTCCCCCCTCTCTTTTTTCAATTTGACATAATACACATACCCTATATTAAATATAATTTCCAAATATTAAATAAGTCAATGGTTTTATAAAAAAAGAGTTACACTTTTAAAAATGCTAAAAGTGTAACTCTTTTTTATTTATTTTTAACAGGTATTATGAGCGCCATTTATTTATAATATTGTATACGGCAGTAGGAAAATATTGATATTTTCTTCCTTTCTTTTTTTTCCCAACAGCCATTTTAGGATTTGGATCATTTATATAAAACTTATAACTTTTACCATCTTTTGTATAAGTAAAATAAAGTAAATAAGGAGCATAAGCATCAACCCATTGTAATGCTTGCTTTTTATAGGCAGATTTTAAACGCCTATATGTTGATTGTTTTTTCAATGTTTTTTTGAGATTATTAATTTGTGTAGCATCACTGCGTAAAGCCCCAACAAGCACATTCATATCTACGGTAATACCCGCAGCAGACGGTGCAGTAAAACGCTTTTTCTTTGCATTATAGGCAAAAAAATCTCCTCGCGTATTCCCCGGTGCAGATCTGATGACTTTTAACAAATCACCAACTGTTTTTGCTTTTTGAGCCTCAGCCAAGGAGGGTTTTTGAGCATTAAGACACAATACACTCATAAGACATACGGCAACACAACACAGTCCCAACGATCGTTTTTGATACAACATAATTCCCCCTCTTGGTTTGGGATTCAACTATTTGACACTATCTATATTGAATATAATTTTCAAATATTAAATATGTCAATGGTTTATATGTTTTTCAAAAAACAACCCTTCTTGCAAAATATTTCTTCTTTGTGATGCGCTAGAAATTAAATTTGTATACCCTACTTACTAAGAATATCCAAAATACGTTGCCCCAAAGTTTTAATTTCGCTATTTTCATGATCACGAGCAACCATTGCTATTGCCTTTATATTAGTTCATATTCATAATTTTAATTTAGTAAAGCAATATATGTTTCTAACCCTGCTGTATAAACGGCAATAGCATTACTACGAACAGCTTCAACAGCAAGAAATTCATAAAAGTAGCAACCCTACTTCCACCTTGCGCTCAATAACACCACATCAATATGTATATTTTCTAAGGAAAAATAACATCGCAGATACCAAACCCAAAAAAACATAAAAACAAAAGAGCCCCGAAAGTATTTAACCTTCGAGGCTCTTTTATAATTTAATCCTGGCAGGACCTATTCTCCCAGCTCGTCTCCAAGCAAGTACCTTCGGCGTTGCAAGCTTAACGACCGTAT
>LBTY01000013.1 GCA_000992305.1 candidate division TM6 bacterium GW2011_GWF2_38_10 | reverse complement strand
GATATGGTATATCGTTGTATATGCATGCTGATCAGTACTATTAATAATGTTAAGGAATGATATATGATGTGTAAACGAGTTACTCAGGCAATTGTAATTTTTTGTGGAATAATTAATTTTTTTCCATTATCAGGGTCTAAGTCTCATGACTATCCTGGTTGGAATGTTCCTTGGGGATATAATTATTATGGAAATGATTCTTCTCTAACAATGCAATTTAAGTTTAAAACAGAAGTGCTAAGGCAGTTGTCTGAACTTGAAAAACAACGAAAGCTGGCAACTGAAGAAAAGGTGATGATGTTAATAGATAAGGAGATTGAAAAATTAAAGCAAGAATTGGCTGATGCTGGTAAAAAAAGAGGAATGGCAGATATTATGGCGCGAGGCATTGCGGGTAAGGATAATATTGAAATGTTTCGTGATTTAACGTTGGGTGATGATGTTGTAGAAGGTATAAAACAAGGATGTTATGCGCGAGGCGCTTCTGCCATTGGAGACTTTGTTGGTAAAGTTACCGAGACGACCGTTAATGGCGTACTTGGAGAGGCCTGGAAAAGTGTTAGTCGTTGGGTAAGTGAGTCATGTGAAACGTTACATTCATATCTTTTTCATCATGGTAAACGTGGATTTAGATCTGCAGATGTAAGAATCTGGCGCGCAACGGTAAAGTCCTGCTTTACAGGATTGAATGGGCTTGTTAGTGGTTATATGGGCATTGAGTCTCGCGGGCGCGATGTTACGTCGCGGATGATGTCATTTGAAGATGGCTCGCAAGAGGCAGATCAGGAACAGGTGATGGGTGGGTTGTTGCTCATGCATTATGCTGATCAATTTAATTTTTTTGCTGATATGATTAATGATCGTGTTGGATATTATAATCAATCAAAAAATCCTGAGATTGTTTTTATTGCTAAGCAGTTGGGTTCATGGCTTACTCAAGTTACCACGATGTTGCGTTCTACGGCATCGATTAAAGATTTGGCAGCAAAAATGGGTGTTGGGGTACGATCAAAAATTATTGATGAAATATCAGCAAATATTGATAATTTATTTGAAAAACTTGATCGATTATTAATAACAGATCCTAAAGAAGCACCACGTAGTGAGTCTTTTGATCTTGGTAATGCAAAACCAACCAGTCGTTATGCCGGGATGGCGGGATACCCACAGTCAATGAGTGGATATGATGCAAATTAAGTGGGGTGGCGGATTTGCTTTTTTAATGAGTTTTGTGGGCTGCTTGCTCGGCGCACAGCAAGTTGTTTTGCAACATTTTTCGCATGAGCGGAGTGCCGTTGCTGAACAAAATGCTGCACAAGAATTGCGCACAATGGCGCTTGTTCATACGTCAATGTGGTGTGCTGCGGGGGTCGGCGCGGCTGCTGGCGTGTGGTGGGTAATAAACAAATATAAACAGCACGCGGCCGGCAGGGATGATGTTCAGTCAGCAAAAAAATCTGATAATGTTGATTCGGTGCATCATGATATGGAAAGTTTTTTTCAACAGCAAAGAAAAGAACAGCAGTATAAAAAAACGATTTCAGGAGTTATTGAAAAATCATTTAAAAAAGCATTGTATGTTGCGCTTGGTGGATTTTTTCTTACTACATTTGGATCAGGTCGTGAATGGACATTAAACATGATTAACAAGATGAAGGCTTTTTTTAGCGCAGATTCTCGTTTGGATTTTTATTGTTTATTACTTGATGTGATAGCACAATCTACGGGCCATACTATGGAACTTTATAACATAGCGTGCAATGAAGCGCAGCAAGCATTGCAGGGCGATTCATGTGCGTTGTTTTTAGCTCAAGAGTTACAGCGTCAACATGAATCTTTTATAGTGACGCTCGAAGATGCTCTTGGTTTTTTATCTGCTTTGGCACGCAAAAAACATGCTGATGATAGAGGTTTTTTAAAAAATTTTCATGAGCAAAAAAAGCTTGTTATAGCATCGTGCGAAACGTACACAGGTAACATGCAGGATTATTTTGATCATCCTTGCGCTGAGGATTTTGAACGCATTCGTGCGACGCAAGATGCTTATTTTGCGCAGGTGGCCCATTGTATTACAACTTTAGGCAAAAATATTTTAGCGTAGGTTGAGGAGTTGCTATGGCCATAACGATAAAAAAAATATGCTGTGCTTTATGTGTGTGTTGCTTGCAGGCCAGCATGTTAGCACGTTTTGATGACAATCCTTGTGCGGATGAAACGGTTGCCATTGCAGCGCATGCGCAAGAGTTTTATAGTTCCTATGTTCAGCATTATTATCCTAAAGCATTAGCTATTCGTGATTATTTTTTTTCGGGGCAGGAGCCGCATGTTGTTGCAGGTCGTTTAAAAACGATCATTGATCTTATTGCGCACGAGCCATGGTTTTATGTTGCCAATAAGCCTGATGGATTTTCATTAATGTATTATTGGGAGTTTTTTTTAGATCAATGTTCGTTGTTGCATGCATATGTGCGCAAGGCATTCATAAGCGGTGTTGATGGCCGGGTGTATGTTCCACGGAACACAGGGTTTTCTTTTTTGGGTGGAACGGAATTTGATGCGCTTGATAACATGCCTCTTGAGCCCTTGAGCGTTTTTATTAAGCGAGAGTATCCCGAGATTTACGGTCAGTTTTATGCATTGTGTTTTGATTATGCAGTAAAACTTTTTAATGAAGGGGTGCTTGCTAAGGACATTGGCAAAGCGGAGCGTTTTTATAAAGATATCGAGACTATTGTTCCGCTTCTTGCAACAACGCCCTATGAAGAGCTGTATCAAGAAGCGTATAAAAAGGTTCGTGATTTATTACAATTATTGCAACGCAAATTGGGGCAAGATAAGGAGCAAATGGTGCGAGAATTACTAGATGCAGATAGCAAAGGGCAGTTTTCGTTAAAAAAATATTTGTCGTAGCGCATTCAGAAAAACGGGGGCCGCATGGTTCATATTCATCTACGAATGATAGGTTATCTAAGTGTTTTTATCGTAAGCTTTGCTACGGTCAAGACGAGTTTTGGGCAGCATGATGCTATGAGTCATAGTGCCTTTATAAAAAGTTTTATTAAGCACTATGAAAGTACTCCTGAGGGGCGCTATACGCATGAATATCACCCTTTTTTATTGGAGCGTACCGCACAAAGTTTTAAGACGCTTGAGCAGCGGTTGCGTGATCAATCTTTTGATCTTTCTGGGCGCATGATTATTTTTGGTTATGAAGAACAGGCGATACCATCGTACTATACTAATTTTTGTATGCCAAAAATTAATGATGAAGCATCATTCAAAAAAGATGCTGGATGGTCTATGAAATTGCATAATATGTTTGGGATTATGACGGGCTTTTTATTTAAAGACGTTAACGAAATTAATCGACAATATTTTGAAGGGATGGCGCTTTTAGAGCATGTTAACCCTGAGAGTATTTTGGTATTTGACGATCGCGCGGCTATTTTTCAAGAAGATGCGTTTGGTGAATTTTTTTCTATTATGTGTCGTGTAAAAAAGGCTGTGGCTGCCGCGTACAAAAAAGGTGATATCAAAACGCTTTTTCAACTTGTTTGTGAGTATTGGCATATTTTGTATCGTGACGAATTTAAAATAGGAACCCGGCAGGTTGCGGGGACGCAGGATATTCTTTTTTCAATTGAGTATCTTAATTATCTTACGGAGTCGACATTGCCATGTTTAAAATTTTTTACAGGCCCTGATATTACCTATCCTATTGAAATTTCATCAAAACAGAAAAAAGATGCAACGCGCAATGCGCAAACTTTTGTGCAACAGTTTTTGCCACACTTGCAGCCAGTAGATGAGCAAAATACGGTTTATATTTTTTGTAGTTTTGTTGATGGCGTTGGCAAAAGTACGATGCTGGGGAATATTCAAAATTCAATGAAACATGGCTTACAGTATGAACAATTTGAGCATGTTAACAATTCGTCATCGCAGCTGTGCGAATTATTTCAGTACAAAGATAAGGTTTTTATTGCGGATATGCCCGCTCAAATTAGTCATTTTACCTATAAACCAGATGGCATAGTGTTTGTAGATGCTGCAACGGAATTATCTCAAGAACGGCTTGCGCAGATGAGTGACTATGCAAGAACTATTTTGCCGCAGCTTGAATCTGATTATTATGTACGGCTTGCGGAGGCTCAAACTGCGGTTGCTCGTGGAGATTTTTTTGATCATGCTGATAATCAAGGTGATGATATTGCCTGGTTTTATAAAAATATTGTTTTATTAGCAAAGCAAGCAACAAATACATGGATTCCTTTTTTATATCAGGGGCAGTGGTGTTTGTGTCATCGTGAGCATCCGTGGGAACTGCGTGTGTTACAAGACTTAGGATTAGTGCGATCAGAGGGTCTAAAAAATATTGATGCTGAGCAGATGCATTTTATTCATGGAGTTCGATTTCCGCTGTGGTATAACGATTTTGTTAATGATTTGCTTGAGCGACTTGCGGCGCAGGGGATAAAAAAAGTTATATTTGTTGATTTTTTAAGTATGTATCCTCGGTCTTCGCGAGAAAATGTCCGTATCAATTTTTTATTGCAGCAAATGGCATTGCTTGAGCGTTCGTTTGTTGTTGACCATAGTTTGTATCGTTCGTTTGTGAGCGGCGGGGAATTATTGCATAATTTTCAGGACAAAGAGCTTGGTGATGCTTTTAGATCATTTTTTGCATTGGAAACAAAGGTACGCTTGGCATTAAGTTGTTGCATAGAGGATGGACGACTTAATCGTTCGTTGGCGGGGATTAGTCTTGCATCATTAACGCCTGTTTTGCGCGATGTTATGGGGCATATTTCAGATCAGGATAATGCTTTGATTAACGAGATGGTTGATCAAAAATGTGCGTTGCAGATTGAGCAATTACAGAAGCATTTTGGCTTATCAAAATCGTTTGTAAACGTTCAGCAGAGTAATCTTGACGATGTTTATTTGTTTGGCCAAAAAATTGAACATATTTTTCGTGAAGTTCTGCAATGTGATTCGCTGAACAAATTGTGGGATGATGTTGGGGAGCTTTTATTAGATCGGCCATATCAGCAAGGGATTCAAACTGATCTTTATGTTTCTACTACCAAAGAAAAAACCGTTCGCGTGTTGTATGCGCTTAATGTACAAACAAAAGATGTTGCTCTTTTAACGCCGGCATTGCGTCTTATACGAGCGCGCTGGTATTTGTCTTTGTGTAATTTTTTGTTTGCTCAAAAACATGACCGTGGAACGTATTATCTTAAAGACGAACAATTTTGGGTTGTTCCGTTAATGCTTAAAAAAGATAATAACGGTATGTTATATCTTGTTGAGCCTGTTGATCCGTTTACAGCTTGGAATAAAGACGCAAAAATATCAACGGTAATTGATGCTATTTATAAGCGGTTTAATGTTGATGCAAAGCATGGATATTTTGCTGAATTTGAAAAGAGACCTTATTTGCATGCGTGGGATGTTGGTGGAACAAACGTTGCTCTTTATGCATATTCTGGTGGGTGCGATGCTCGCGGTCAAGGTGAAGCACGTGAGCAAGATCAGAATTCGTTGGTGAATTTATGGCTTACAAAATATCGCGCAGAAAACGGTGGGCTTGTATATCCAACAAGTTCTTTGTACAAAGATGTAACGAGTGGTTCAATAGGTGAAGTTTTTTTTGAGCAAATGAAAGCGCTTGCAGTTGCCAGTGGAAAGCTCCCTGTGCATGGCATAACAGCTGCGTTGCTGGGACACAAAACGGTGTATGTTGGGGACGCTGACTACAAATCAGCGATTAAATTTTTTATACGGCTTGTTACAACCATGGATATGATGGTAAAAGATCCGGATGCTGATATTGTTATTCGTTCTGGGAATCAAGATGATTATGCTGCGGCACTTTTGTTATTTGAAAAGTGTACATTGCCACTTTATTTTGGGATGTATTATCCCGATGGATTATTTAAGGATGTGTATCGTATAAAACCCTATGGCGATGCATAAGCAATCTCTTTTCCTGTAGAGCGTACCACATTGTATCATTTTTTTCCAGGGGACAACCATGGCCTATAGGATTGTCTTTTCAACGGCAAACGCCACCTCAACTTCTTTGCCTTGAAAAGCAATGCCTACTTTTGCAATCTGCGTAACGCCTTGTTTTTTGAGTGGTAAGGTGTAGTTGCGCTCATCAATTTGTTCAAGGGCTTCTTGCGCCACCTGCTCAAGTGTTCGTGGGTCTTTTTTGAGTTTGCGCTTAAATTCAAAAACTGCGCCGGGCTGTTGTTTATCTTTAGGAACAATTGCAACGTCGTAGCGGCCTTTACCTGCCTCAAGGTTGGATGTTATAACATACGTATCAGCAAGGGTAACAAACATACCGAGCACAAAGGCGTGGTACATGTTTTCTGGCCGAACTTTGGGCACATCAAAAAAGCTTACTGATGCCATCACGCTTTCAGAAAATAATTCGCCAAAATAAGGGAGATTAAGATTAATCAACGCATACACCATTTCTTTAAACGTATCTTCAATGCCAGCGCTTGAAAACCACGACATAACCATTGTTTTAAGCGCATCTTGTACTTCAAAGTTTGGGGCTATGAGTGCTGCTGTTGTTTTGCCAATCATATCGGTGCGCGCTTCCCACGTTAAATACCCAGTAAAAACCAAAAACGACCACATAGAGCTTGAATCGGTATAAATGGTATCAAATACAATTGCATCATTAATGGTTTGTGTAACTGCGTTGCCATCCAAAATCGATTGCAACGCATCTTTATCTTCTGCCGATGCGCATTTCATGGTTTCCTGGATGAGAAAGTGCCCGCCGGTATTGATCCAAAAAGGTCCTATTTTTTTATTGCTTACACATTCAATAATCGACCATGGGTTATACATGGTGATAAATGTACCATCTTCTTTTTCCGAACCCACACGATATCCGTTGTACCATTTTTTGATTTCGGTAAGATCAAAAGGGAGTTTATAGTAATCATGGATGGCCGCAACTTCATCATGCGTAAAGCCAAATTTATCAGCATAAACATCGTTCAGAAGTGAAAAGGTTGCGGTGTTGTTGATTCCCGAAAAAAGACTTTCTTTTGAAATGCGCAAAATACCCGTAATCACCGAAAATTCAAGATTATTATTGTCCTTGAGCCCCGCGCAGAAAAAACTGTACATGAAATTTTTTATTTTTTCATAATAATCAAACTCAAACCCTGCGTGCATAGGGGCATCGTATTCGTCGATGAGAATTATTGGCTTGGTCTGATACATTGCATGTAATGCTTTTGATAAAAAATATAACGACTTTGCATAGTCTACTTCATCAGTTTTTTTATCAATAAGCGCTTTCAAATGATCTTTCCATGATTGGTCAATTACATTACTATCCAAAAGATTCTTATGTCGTTCACATTCTTCAACAATAACATCAACAAGTTCTTTGTAACATTTTTCCCATGTCGAACTTTTTATCCCCTTAAACGTAATAAAAATAATGGGATGCGTGCCTTGCCGTGCCATAATTTCGGTGTATTGGGTAATTGCAAGGCCTTCAAAAAGGTGTGCATTGCATGAGCCATCAAGTGGTTTTTCAAAAAAATATTTGAGCATCGTCATGTTGAGGGTTTTTCCAAAGCGGCGGGGGCGGGGGATGATGGTGACTTTGTTTGGTCCTTGTGCTACAAGTTCATGAATAAACATTGATTTATCAACGTAATAAAAATTACGCTCGATCAACTCTTTAAAATCGTGAATACCTTGACTTATTATCTTTTTGCTCATATTTATCACCCTTTATTTTTCGCACCCATTACCTATTTCTTGTCCAGCGTACCACACTGCATCATTTTTTTCCACCCATTCGACTTCGCCTTAAGAAGGGCTTTGCTCTGAGCAACGTCGAATGGGGGCAAAAGGGTAGCGCTCGGGCCCTTCGACTTCACCCTGAGCAACGTCGAAGGGGCAGGTTGAACGGCGGATTAAGATTCTGCGTTGTATCGAAGTATAGCCCAAAATCAGAAAATCCATTCATAAGAAAACAAGAGTACTTTATAAGCGAGCGAGTGTAACGCCAACTTGTTTCATGTATTTTCCACCGCGATCAGCATAGGATGTTGTGCATGGTTCATCGGCTTGAAAAAAGAGTACCTGAGCAATGCCTTCGTGTGCGTAAATTTTTGCAGGGAGAGGGGTTGTGTTTGATATTTCTATGGTTACATAACCTTCCCACTCGGGCTCAAATGGCGTGACGTTAACAATAATGCCGCATCGTGCATAGGTTGATTTGCCAAGGCAAATGGTCAAAACATCGCGTGGAATTTTAAAATATTCAACGCTACGAGCGAGCGCAAAAGAATTTGGTGGGACAATGCAAACATCTGATTTGATGGATATAAAAGCAGAGTCTTGAAAATCTTTTGGATCAACAATTGAATTGTAAACGTTGGTAAAAACTCTAAATTCATCTGCAACGCGTAGATCGTATCCATAACTTGAAACACCATAGCTAATTGCCTTTTCGGGTACTCCAAGACTATTTTCTTTGGAGCGAACTTGAGTGGCTGCAAACGGGCTGATCATGCCATGTTCTTCAGCCATTTTGCATATCCATTTATCAGATTTGATACTCATGAGAATCCTTTTTTTATAAGTTACCAGCATTGATTAATGCTTTCCAGCTCACAGGAAATTGTTGTTCCATTAATTCGCTTACTAAGTGTGCGTAGTCTCTAATTTCTTTTTGGGCTGCCGGGTCTAAGCGGAGCACCGCAAGGCGTGCATAACCGGCAAGGCTTGCAGTTTCGATAAATTCAGTATACATCGATTGGGGTAAAATGGTTCGTGCTTGTTCTGGGCATACATTTTGATCCAAAAGTTTATTATAAAGGTCAAATGATGCTTGTATGTTGGCAGACATTTTTGCTACAAGTTCTTGATTATTATGAACAATTTCTTTGCTTGAGCCTTGCTTAATGTCTTTATCGCGTTGGCGCAGATTGGCAGGAATATAAAATTCTGGTGCATCGGTCACATAGCGGCGAGACATTTCATTGCGAGCAAAGCCAACCGTGTGGCGGTACCATTCGCGAGCAATAAAGATCGGCATTTTTATGCGGAATCGTGCCTGCGGATGGAAAAAAGGTGTTGCATGGCGATGCTTGGCAAGAAAAGAAATAAGGCCTTTATCGCGTTTGGAAAGTTCTCGTACTTCTTCTCCTTGAGCCTGGTTGAATTCATAGGCCGATTCTTTATGGTATGAGACTCGTGCTGCATTGGCGACGGTGAGATCGTCGCCAAAAACTTCAAGAAGCTCGACAAAACCAATAGAATCTTCAATAAAGCGTTTTATTGGTAGAGCTTGGTGTGCTGTGGGTGCCGCTTTTTGTTTTTCGTGTGTGGCTGCTAACATACATTTTCCTTTATGTTTTAGTGGGGTAGGTTAGTTTTTTATTCGTTAATTCTTCCCACTATAATAAAAGACCACACAGAAGGATCAAGATATTTTTTTGCAACGGCGGTAATATCTTCAGGTGTTAAGCGCAAGATATTTTCTACTTTTTGATGGAGATAATCGAGTGGATAATCTTTGCTTATAAGGTTTTTTAAGATAAAATGTGCATTTTCTGGGGTTTGGGTATTTATTGCCAAAGTGTTAATTTCACTTGAACAAAAAGAATCGAAAACATCTTGAGGATAGGGTGTGTTGATAATGTCTTGGAGCGTATCGATTATACATTGCAGCGCGGTGTTATAATTTGCTTTTGATACTTGTGTTGTAATGGTTAATAGATGTTCTTGCCCAACGTGGTTACGTTCAATGTCAAATGAACAATTGTAAAAAAGTCCTTGAGATTCTCGTATTTCCAAAAGCTTGGCGTTAACAAGCGTTGATAAAAATGACAAGGCAGCATTGTCTTTTAGCATGTTATTTGATGGGCCTTTGTGTATTGCTTTTAAGAGAATTTGTTCCTCTTCGGTTGGAATTTTTCTTATTGCGGGCGATGGGGTATCAAGTGGTGGGTGATTGTTTGTTAGGGTGGTTATGTCGAAGTATTCTTTTTGATTTTTCCATTGTTTAAAAAGTGTGCATATTTTTTCTTTACTATCAGGCTTACTAAAATCACCAGTTATGATGAGGTTCATATTTGCAGGATTAAAGAATTTTTTATGGGCTGTAATAATATCATTGAGTGTGAGCGATGAAAGCATTTTTTTAATGCGATCATTGGTATTATAAAATGGATCAGAGGCATGAAAAAGCTTTTCTATTGTTTGTTCGGCTTGAAAAACGTTTGATTTTTTTTCTTGAGAAAGTATTTCTAAGGTTTGTTCTTTTTTATATTTTTTTAAAGCAGCTTGCTCATACATTGGTGTTGTTTGAATTTCTAAAAAACGGTTGATGATAATTTCATAATCATACGCTAAACATTTGAAAGATGTATCGGTGACGTCTGCTCCATATGAGCCAAAAAATAGCCTGTTTTCTTCTTCTGTATGGAGCGCCGTTTTTTTTGTCATAAGAGTATGAGAGCCATTGAAACATATTGTTTGATTTGTTTCTTTTAAAAAGCGACTAAAAGCCGCTTGGTTTTTAAAATAAAGATTACCATTAAGAATTAGAGTATCTGGCTGATGAATGAAAAAAATAGTAAGACCATTAGAAAGAGTTATCTCTTGAGGTTTTTGGAAAGGTAGTATTTCCAGCTTTTCTGGTGAAGGTAGCGATAAAGCCTTGATTGGTTTTTGAATTGGAGCGGTTCTATGGCGTAATGCAAGTAGGGCTTGGTCATAAGCATCAGTTGCGGCAAGTTTTTTTTGTTGTGCTATTTTGTCAGATTCTTCTTGTAGTGGGTATGCGTAAAGAGAGTGCATGGCATTTTTTTGGAGATATTTTTTTGTGAATGCTTGTATATCTTCATTTGTACAGGTATTTATTTTTTTTAACAGGTTCAGCCAAGCTAATTCATTATGTTCAAGGTTGAAATTATTAGTGATTGATTTTTTTAGCATGGCGTGGATATTGTTTATTTTTTCTAAAATGTTTAAAGCATTCCAGATATTTTCTGTTTTTATGGCCTCAAGATTTCCTTGAAATACACCATCAAGACTAATGGTTTCCAATTCTTTAAGAATTTTATTGATGGTTTCAGTTATAATTTCTTCGGATTGTTTTTTCCAAAATAAAAAGCCTTGAGATTCTTGTGGACAAAAGGGTATCATAAAACAACCTTCATATGCAAATTGGTGAGTATTCGTGCCTATCATCTCGTTTGAAAATTTTTCTCTGAATTTTGCGCCGAGGATGGATGCAATGATATCTGCTATGAAAAAATTATCATGATTATAACCTGGAGTTTGCCAGAAAAGTTGTACGCAAGTTTGTGGTATTTCAGCGTTGTAAAGCGTAATTTTTTTTTGAAAGAGATCTTTGTGAAAAGGGATGTGTAATGGTTTTTTTGACGGTGGTTGGGTAACGGGGAGCGATTCAAATATGCTTCTTATTGTAGGCATGGTGGTTTTGGGGTCAAGGTTGCCGGTAATCAAAAGTGTTGCATTATGTGGTTGATAGTATGTCTTATAAAACTGTAACAACGTATCGCGGTTGAGCGTAAAAAGGGTTTCCTTGTATCCAATAATAGGGTGATGATAGGGATGGTTTGCCGGTAGAAATTCTGTAAGCATATTAAGTCCATCATCGTTGCCATTTTTTAATTCACTAAAAACTGTGTGGAGCTCAGATGCTATATGTTCTTCATCAAAGGTTGCATTATGCATACAGTCAGCAAGAATATCAAGGAAAATAGGGTAGTTTTTATTATCGGTTATAAAGTAATAACTGGTAGTGTCGTAAGATGTTTCTGCATTGCGTCCTGCTCCAAATTTATCTGCTATGTGAAATATATCTTGTTCGGATAGTTTTTGAGTCCCCTTAAAAATCATATGTTCTATAAAATGAGCAAAACCATAAGTTTCAGATGTTTCATCTTTTGAGCCAACATTGTAGATCATATCAATGAATACTTGGGGACTGTTTTTATAGTGGTATAAAACAACCTTGAGGCCATTGGCAAGGGTTTCTGTGTAGATATTTTTTTCAAATGCTGATAAAAGCTCTAATATTTTTTCTCTTCTTAGTGCTTGATCATCAGAAGTGCTCTTGCAGACCATGGCATGGGTATTGAAGGAGAACATAGTAATAACCATTACGGCAAGTGTCGCATGTATTTTTTTATTGAAAATCATTGGAAATTTTTTAGTCATCAGAACACCTCGTTATGTACTATAACTCTTGCATAAACTTGGTACTATACTTTTCAGCCGAGTGGCATGGGTTATGCAAGAGTTATAATGAGTTTTTAAAGATGTTATTGTTTAATGGATATTTTTCTTTAAAGGGTTATTCGTCAATTTTTCCCACTATAATAAAAGACCATGTTGAAGGATCAAGATATTTTTTTGCAACGGCGGTAATATCTTCAGGTGTTAAGCGCAAGATGCTTTCTATGCGTTGATGATAAGAATCGATTGGCTGATCGTTTTCTATACGGTTTTTTACTATTTCTTGTGTTCGTTGTATGTCTTGACTTTCTGTTGCAAAATAATTGATAAATTGGGATCGAGTAGAATCAAAAACATCTTGAGGATAGGGTGCATCATAAATGTTTTTGAGTGTATCTTTGATACATTGCAGCACAGTGTTGTAATTGGTTTTTGATACTTGTGTTGTAATGGTTAAGAGTTGTTCTTGGCAAACGTGGTTACGTTCAATGTCAAATGAACAATTGTAAAAAAGTCCTTGAGATTCTCGTATTTCAAAAAGCTTGGCATTAACAAGCGTTGATAAAAAAGATAAAGCTTTGTTTTCTTCCTTCATGTTTGTTGAGGGGCCTTTGCGTATTGCTTTTAAGAGGATTTGTTCTTCTTCAGTTGGAATGTTTATTGTTGTTGGAGTTGGGTTATCAATAGTTGTTTTACTTGGGTTATCGGGTGATGAGTTTTGTGGTTTTAGGGCGGTTATGTCGAAGTATTCTTTTTGATTTTTCCATTGCTCAAAAAGTGTGCATATTTTTTCTTTACTATCAGGCATACTAAAATCACCAGTTATGATGAGTTTCATATTTGCAGGATTAAAGAATTTTTTATGTGTTGTAATAATATCATTAAGTGTGAGCGATGAAAGCATTTTATTTGTGCGATCATTGGTATTATAAGATGTATTAGAATCATTAAAGAGTTTTTCTATTGCTTGGTTAGTTATTTCAAAAATATTTAATTTTTTTTCTTTAGAGGGGATTTGTAAGTATCGTTCTTTTTTATATTTTTTTAAAGCAGCTTGTTCATAAATTGGTGTTGTTTGAATTTCTAAAAAACGGTTGATGATAATTTCATGATCATACGCTAAACATTTGAAAGATGTATTGTAGACTGCTGCTCCATATGATTGAAAAAATAGAGTATTTTCTTCTTCTGTATGGAGCGCCGTTTTTTTTGTCATAAGATTTCTGGTACAATCGAAGCATATTGTTTGATTTGTTTCTTCTAAAAAACGACTAAAAGCCGCTTGGTTTTTAAAATAAAGCCTACCGTCTAAATACGATGTATCTTGATTATGAATGAAAAAAATAGTAAGACCATTAGAAAGAGTTATTTCGTGGGGTTTTGGTAGAGGAAGTATTTCAAGTTGTTCTGGTGAAGGTAGCGATAAAGCCTTGATTGGTTTTTGAATTGGAGCGGTTCTATGGCGTAATGCAAGTAGGGCTTGGTCATAAGCATCAGTCGCGGCAAGTTTTTTTTGTTGTGCTATTTTGTCAGATTCTTCTTGTAGTGGATATGCGTAAAGAGAGTGCATGGCATTTTTTTGGAGATATTGTTTTGTGAATGCTTGTATATCTTCATTTGTACAGGCATTTATTTTTTTAAGCTTGTTGAGCCACGCTAATTCATTATGTTCAAGGTTGAAATTATTTTTGATAGAAGATTTTAGTATGTAGTGGATTTCGTCTATAGCTTCGAAATATTCTAGATCTTCACTTATGGTGAGTGTTTTATAGAAATTAAGATCTTTTTGGGGAACGCCATAAGTACTTATATTTTCAAGTTCCTTGATTATTTCATTGATGGTTGTTGTTATTATTTCTTCGGATTGTTTTTTCCAAAATAAAAAGCCTTGAGATTCTTGTGGATAAAAGGGTATTATACAACACCCTTCATATGCAAGCTGTTCAGTATATGGGGATATGTTTTCGTTCGGAAATTTTTCTCTAAGTTTTGTGCCGAGTATGCGTGCAATGATATTTGCTATGAAAAAATTATCATTATTATAACCAGGCACTTGCCAGAAAAGTTGTACGTTAGTTCGTGGTGTAAAACCAAATCCGTTCGAATTAGCGCTGTAAAGCGTAATTTTTTTTTGAAAGAGATCTTTGTGAAAAGGTATATGTAATGGTTTTTTTGACGGTGGTTGGGTAACAGGGAGCGATTCAAATATGCTTCTTATTGTAGGCATGACGGTTTTGGGGTCAAGGTTACCGGTAATCAAAAGTGTTGCATTATGTGGTTGATAGTATGTCTTATAAAACTGTAACAACGTATCGCGGTTGAGTGTAAAAAGGGCTTCTTTGTATCCAAGAACAGGGTGATGATAAGGATGGTTTGCCGGTAGATATTCTGTAAAAAAACCAGGTACCCTTCCAGCAAGCCCATCATCGTTGCCATTTTTTAATTCATTAAAAACTGTGTGGAGCTCAGATGCTATATGTTCTTCATCAAAGGTTGCATTATGCATGCAGTCAGCAAGAATATTAAGAAAAATAGGGTAGTTTTTATTATCGGTTATAAAGTAATAACTGGTAGTATCGTGAGATGTTTCTGCACCTGGCTTTTCTATCCCAAATTTATCTGCTATGTGAAATATATCTTGTTCTGATAGTTTTTGAGTTCCTTTAAAAATCATATGTTCTATAAAATGAGCAAAACCATATGTTTCAGATGTTTCATCTTTTGAGCCAACATTGTAGATCATATCAATGAATACTTGGGGACTGTTTTTATAGTGGTATAAAACAACCTTGAGGCCGTTGGCAAGGGTTTCTGTGTAGATATTTTTTTCAAATGCTGATAAAAGCTCTAATATTTTTTCTCTTCTTAGTGCTTGATCATCAGAGCCGTTATTGCAGACCATGGCATGGGTATTGAAGGAGAACATAGTAATAAACATTACGGTAAGTATCGTATGTATTTTTTTATTGAAAATCATTGGAAATTTTTTAGTCATCAGAGCACCTCGGTTTAAGTGGCTTTGAAGTGATATTTTATTTGTTTTTTGTATTACACAAGTATGTATTTTTAGGTTAGGATTTTTATAGATTTTATCAAACGGGTGCGGGGATTTACCCAGTAAAAAGGTGTTTTTTGGGGGGTGTAGTGACAATTGGTGATATTTTTGCTACTCTTGGAGTGATTTAAAAAAAGATAATTAATTATAATTGAAAATAATGTTAAGCCGGGGGTTCTTGTGAATAATGATAAAATTGTGGTAAAAGGTGCGCGGGAGCACAACCTTAAAAATGTGACGGTTGAAATTCCCAAAGGAAAGCTCGTTGTTATTACAGGGCCTTCTGGATCGGGTAAAAGTTCGCTTGCAATGGATACGTTGTTTGCCGAGGGGCAGCGGCGTTATGTCGAATCGCTTTCTTCGTATGCGCGGCAGTTTTTGGGGGTGGCAAAGCGTCCGGATGTCGATCGTATTGAAGGATTATGCCCTGCGATAGCTATCGATCAAAAAACGGTTGGGTATAATCCACGATCAACGGTTGGAACGATTACCGAAATTTATGATTATTTACGTGTGTTATTTGCACGGATTGGAACGCCGCATTGTCCTGAATGTGATAAAGAGATTCAGGCAGCCTCTCCTGATCGTGTTGTTCGAATGCTTTTGCATACGTTTAATGGTCAAGAAATAACCATTGGGGCTCCTATTGCTGTTGAAAAAAAAGGCGAATTTATTCATGCACTTGAAAAGTTTTTTTTAGATGGATACTATCGCTTTTTAATTGATGGTGTAGCACATCGGTTTAAGGATGTTGCTGATATCAAGGCGTTGCGGCTGAGCAAAAATGCCAAACATACGATTAGTGTTTTAGTTGATAAAATGACGGTGAATCAAGCTGATGGCGCGCGTGTACAAGAAGCGATTGAAAAGGCTTTTGGTTTAAACGGGGGCTTGTGCAGCGTTGTTGATCAGCAGGGTGTTGAACGTATGTACTCATCCAAGCGTATTTGCCTTGACTGTGTACGCTCGTTTCCTGAACTTGAACCGCGCTTTTTTTCGTTTAACTCTCCCATTGGGGCTTGCCCGCATTGCCATGGGCTTGGTTTTACGTATGAATCATACAGCCGAGAACATGATATGCGCACGACTACGTTTGATGCACCAGTATCTTCGTATTTAACCTATGGCGAGCATGAGCGCGTCTGTGATTATTGTCAAGGTAAACGCCTTAAGGATGAGGCACTTGCGGTTAAAATAGGTGGTAAAAATATTCATGATTTTTCTTCGTTGGCGATAAAAGACTTATTAGCATTCTGCAGTACCTTACAGTTACCAGACGATGTTGTTGAGATAGCCGAGCCGCTTTTGCGTGAAGTTATGGCGCGATTAACCTTTTTGGCAGATGTGGGCTTAACGTATTTAACCTTAAGCCGCCCGGCGCGTACGCTTTCTGGCGGCGAGGGGCAGCGTATTCGTTTGGCAACTCAGATTGGGTCGGCGCTGAGTGGCGTTTTGTACATTCTTGATGAGCCAAGCATCGGGTTGCACCAGCGTGATAATGATCGGTTGATTAGCACGCTTAAAACATTGCGTGATTTGGGTAATACGATTGTTGTGGTTGAGCATGACATGGATACCATTGCGCAGGCTGATTATTTAATTGATATGGGGCCAGCGGCTGGTATTCTTGGTGGAGAGGTTACCGCTGCAGGGCTACCTTCTGAGCTTGCTCGCAATGAACATTCATTAACCGGGGCCTATTTGAGTGGAACTAAAAAAATTGAAGCTCCAACCTCGTATCGAATTCCTACCGGGTTTATTACGCTTAAAGGTGCGCGGGCAAATAATTTAAAAAATATTGACGTGCAATTTCCTTTAGGGGTCTTGGGGGCGGTGTGCGGTGTTTCTGGATCAGGGAAAAGTAGCTTGGTTATGCACACCTTGGCAAAAGCTTTGACGCAACATTTTAGTCGCGGTTTTAGCATAGGTCGTGATTTTGATGAGATTGAAGGGGTTGAGCAGCTTAATAACGTTGTATTGGTGGACCAAAGTCCGATTGGTCGAACCCCGCGTTCAAATCCAGCAACGTATCTGGGTATTTTTGACGAGATTCGTAATTTGTTTGCAAGCTTGCCCGAAAGTAATGCTCGTGGGTATGCGCCGGGGCGGTTTAGTTTTAACGTTGCGGTGGGGCGTTGCTTTGAGTGTAATGGTGAGGGAACCATCACCGTGCCCATGCATTTTTTAGAAGATGTTCATATGGTGTGCAAAGCGTGTAACGGAAAACGATATAATCAAAAAACGCTTGAAATAACGTACAAAGGCAAAAATATTGCTGATGTTCTTGATATGTCGGTTCTTGAGGCTCGTGACTTTTTTGCATCATTTGCGCGGCTGAAAAAACGCCTTGATCTTTTGTGTGATGTTGGGCTTGATTATATTAAGCTTGGGCAATCATCAACCACGCTTTCTGGTGGTGAGGCGCAGCGTATTAAATTGGTTAATGAGCTTGCCAAACGCGATCGCAATACCATGTATATTCTTGATGAACCCACCACAGGGTTGCATAGTGTCGATGTGGATCGCTTATTAGGGGTGCTTAATAAACTCGTAAATCGCGGGAATTCGGTGCTTTTAATTGAGCATAATTTAGACGTGCTTAAGTGCGTTGATTATCTGATTGACGTTGGGCCCGAAGGGGGCGATCAGGGTGGATCTCTTGTGGCGGCGGGAACCCCTAAACAAGTTGCATCTAAAAAAACAAGTATTACGGGGCGTTATTTGGCGCATGTTTTGTGGGGAGCTGCAACGGAATAATTTGCCTTGACTGTTAGAATATTTTTTTATACGATAATAACAATGATGATTATGTGATCTTTGAAAAAGTTCGGGGGCGTATTTGGTCTCGACGTAGTGATGTGTGTTTTAAGAGCATGTCGAGGTTTTGAATGAATCTCGTTAAAAAACATTCATAAACCAATAAATGAAGCATCTAATAATGCTTCTTCTTATGCTTTTGCTTAATTAGCAAAACTAAGAAGCTTGAACAATGATCGTATCTATCCGTGATTTGTTCTCGTATTAACCAATGATAGGTCTTTTGGATAAGGATTTTTTGTTGTGTAGTCCAAAAGTATCACACAACCGGCTCTTACTCATTTTGTGCTCTTGAGGAGGGGTAAGAGAATATTCGAGAGCTAAACATGTAGTGCTTAAAGCATGTGTTGCTCCACCAACTTTTTTATAAAAAAGTAAAGGCCGCTATCTTTGTATGGATAGCGGCCTTTTTGCATATCTTATGAAACATCCCCCTTAAATTTTATTGACAATGGATTTTTGTCAGGGGAGATATTGGCGTTGATGTCAACGTGATGATGTGGCCAGGCAAGTTTAACATTATGTTCTTTAAACGTTTTGATAATTTCGTTACGAAGTTGTGAAGCTACTTCCCACTGGTCTTTTACGCGTCGTGCGCTTATAAAAACACGCAAAAAAAAGTAAAGAGCATTTTCTTCAAAGGCTTCTAGGCGGACGATGCTTGATGGAACGCGTAAAATAGTACTGTTGTTTTGGGCTATCCCAAGTAGTAGTTTTTTTACCAGATCAGGGTCAGTTTCATGGCATACACGAACATCAACTTCAAAGCCGACGGCGAAGCGCCCTCGTCCCCAGTTGATAAGTATTTTTGAGAGTAATTCTCGATTAGGTACGATGATTGAGTGGTTTTTAGATGTTACAATAGTGGTTGTACGAGCAGAAATTTTATGAACGGTGCCGCGCAGGCTATCAATTTGAATATAATTGCCAATTTCGATGGGGCGTTCGAGTAAGATTAAAAAACCACCGACAAAGTCAGTTAAAATTTCTTTAAGTGCAAGACCTAAGCCAACCGTTAACATACCACCTACGGTTAAAATTATGTAGTAGTCGATATGAATGGTTACCATGCCTAAAATAATTGCTACACCTATAATGAGGTAATGCAAAACGCGTGTAATGGTATTTTGTAATCCTGGCTCAGTTCTGAGGATATCAAATAATTTATTGAGGATAAATTTGTAAACGAGTGATGACGTTAAAAAACCACCAATGATAAACATAACAAGTGTTACAAATTGAACAAAGCCAAGCTTGTTCCCACTACCCAGTTCAATAACCCATGTGTTTGAAAGGAGGTTCCACAAGTCAAGCGGCGAAACATTAAGTCCCCAAATTCGAGCGAGCGCGATGACGGTAACAAAAAGAAGTGCCAAAAATGAGACAATAACAAAGAATCCATAATAGGTTTTTGCGTGTTCATATTTATCTCTGATTTCATCTTCGTCTTCGATCATGAATAAGAATACCGAGTATTGGCGAATATAGTGGTGGATAAGGAATAAAAGATACAATATGCCAAGTGAAAGAGGTACGGCAAATGCTAAAAACCATGCAAGGTTTGAGTATCCTATTGAGTGGTTTGATAAGATGAGGAGGCTCATAATAAAACCAAAAACGGGATAATAATATTTCTCTATTTTTCGTTTGAGCCAAATAGTAAATTGAGTTCCTTGAGGAATAATGGTTAAAACATCTTCTTTGTTAAAAAATAACAAAATAACAACTAAGACAAAGAGAGAATATCCGGCCATAAGAATGCTTGGAAATGATATTGGATGTCCGCCGCTGTAGGTTGTAAATGCAGCTTTGAGCGGGAGGATAAGAGCAGTTGAATAGAAAATAAAAGAAAGGAGGGTTAAAAAACGCTCCTGAAAATTTTCTGTAAAAAAGAGGTAACTAAGACGTTTGTTAAGCTCTTTTAATTCTGTAAGCAAGGCGCCTGAAAGGTATACCAAGATGGGGATTGAAATGAGGTGAAAAAGTGCAATGTTGTAAGGGCTTGCGTATGCTTTGAGCAAGTTGAATATAAAGCGGAAATTAAAGACAAGATGAGCATAAATAAAAAGAAGTGAGAAAATTGACGTAAAGTGTTCAGAGGCAAACGACGTTATTGCATTGAATATATTGTAATATAATGTTTTTGTTTGGGTTGTCTTTTTTTGAATGAGCTGTGAGCTCTTGTAGTGTGTTATCCAAACAATAAAACGCATAAGAGCAAAGAGTGCAAAAAAAAGGAGGAAAAAGAGTAAGCATGAAAAAAGATCTTTGGCGGATAGATTTTTTATGGTGCTTATAAGTGCGCTGGGAGAGATGTGGGCTGGGGTATCCCAAAAGAATTTTTTTGCAATAACTTCTGCTTCAGAGAGCCCTATTAAAAATGCTTTGAACGATATTGCTTGAGGTGATCGCTTCCAAATGCTTTGAATCATTTTTCGAGATTCTAAGTCATTGATAATGAGGGTATATGATTTTAGCACATTTTCTTGTTGTAGGATGATATCTTCACATACTGCCAGAAAATCTTGTGTTATTTGAGTTGTTTGCACAAGTTCTTTGCGTATTTCATTATAATTTTTAATAATTGCATGGAGAATAGGTTGTTCTATCTTTTGTTCTATTTTTTGATCTTTTAAGACTGCTGTTTTTTGTTTTATGTCTTCGCTTGTTCTTTTGTTTTCTATTAAGGAATGTATCGATTCAAAGCGTTTATCTTTAAACGACTTAAGCAACACTGCCTCAGTATCATATTTGTTTTTAAAGCTGCTTAATAGCTCATCAAATGTTGCATCTTCTTGACGTAAGCGATAACGAAGATCGATCATGAGGTAGTGCATTTCTTTTGTTTTAACGCTGATGTCAATTTGATCTTTTTTACTATTGATTAAAAGAAGTTCTTTTTCAATGCGTTGGATATTGGTTTCGATGCGCTGGGCATTTGACTGAGCAAGGCGGGCTTCTCCGTTGCTTTCAATGTCTATTTCGGCTTGGAGTGTTTTTAATTTTTCTCGTACAAATGCTAAATCTAATGATAATTGTTCTTTCTCTGAAATTTTCTCTTCTTGCTCTTTTGTAAACTTTTCCTTCTGTTGAATGGCTTTTTTAGTTTCCTCTGTCCAGTCAGTTTTTGCAATTTCGACATCTTTAATATCGAGCATAAGTCGTTTTTCGATGGTATCAAGAAGCATTTTTTCTTGTTGGAGCTTTGTGTGAAGGAACGATAATTCGTCTTCTTGATATTTTTCATCAAAGGTAAGTTTTTCTATTTTTAGTTTTGTATAATCAATTTTTTCTTCAAGTTGAGCTATTTCTTGGGTCAGTATATCGCTTTTTTGTCGTATGGTTATAACGCTTTCAGCGTGTGATGTGGAAGTTGTTGCGTCTTGTGTTAACCGTTCTTGTTCTTTTTGGCGATTATCAAGTTGTTTTTGAGCAAACGTTATGTGTTCTTTTTCTATACCAATTTGCTTTTTGAGGGCATCAAGTTTTTTTGCGTGGCTTTCTAAAGCGGCCGTGTTTTCGGCGTACTTTGTTTGAGCGGCTTTAAAATCTGACCACGAATAAACAGGGTTAGGTTTTTGTTTTTCAACATTAAGTTGAAACTCTATTTTGTTTTTTAAAAGTGCTATATGTGATTCAATAAGCGTAATAAACTCTTTCCATAATTCCTGGTGATTGGTCAAAAGTTGCTTGCGTGCGGTGAGGATTGATATCTTTTTGTTAATGTAATCAAATGATTCATCTTGCGTTTTTTTTATTTTTGCCTGGGTTTGTGCAAGTTCATGGTTAACTAACGTAAGGTTTTTGTTAATTGTTTTTATTGAATTTTCAAATGCTTTTTTTTGTTGATCAAGTTTTTTTTCAAGTTGTTCGGCAAATGACAGCTCTTGTGCAGCTCCCAAAAATGGTAAGCTTATCAGAGGTTTTGATTCTTTTTTAGAAGAGAATAATCCTTGAGCAGGGGTTGGGGAGCATGCAAGGAGCGCAAGCATGAGTAAAGCGCGGGAAATGTTAAGCATAGTAACTCCTTTGTACTAATAAAGATCATGTACTGTTTTAAAGGCTTTGATCATAGGATGTTTTTGCAAACAATCCATGATCCACGTTCTTGCCTTAGCAGGTTGTAATAGTGTTATTTTTTTTTCATAATATTCTATGCATGTTGTGTCGTCAAAGTCAATAAAGCCTTGAGCAATTTCATTAAATAATGAAATATAGTTGGCAATGTGCGTAATGTGGTATGCCCCTGTTAGGGTTAAAAATCGAATTACGCATAACTCGTGCAAGCCTACTTGTTGTGATGGTGTAAGCTTTTTACTTTTTTCTATGATGAAATAATAGTCTTGTAAAAAAAAATATACTTCAGGTACTGGATTATCAAGGGGCAAAAAGTAGTAACAGAGCTCTAGAATATGGTGTAACCATAGCATATGATTATGATTTTGAAAACAGGGAGTTTGCATTATTTTTATTTCTGAAATATTCCAACTGTCATGTAAGCGTTCTATGGCTCCACTTATTTCCATTCCAGGCCATATGCGGTGTCCTTGTTCTTTAAGGTTGTAGGAGACATTAATTCTTCCATGGGCATATGTTAACAGTGATATTTTTTGGCGGTGGGGATAAAAGCGTTTAAGGACAACGTTTTTTTCTGTATGTGTTTGTATTTCCATAATGGTACCATTCCCCATTGGGCCGTTTTATATTTTTATTTATTTACGTATTTTTGGGATAGTGAGGGTTTTGTGCCCTTTGATAGAAAGTATAGCATGGGATTATAAAAAAAATCCTAAAAAATAACACTATTGACCTTAGTGTTGAATCTATGGTTTACTAAAAGATGGAAAAAACACTATTAAGGGGAAGGGGGCGTTATGTATGTTAGGGTATGTTTACGCAGTATGCAGGCGGCATGCTGTGCTATAATTGGGGGTTGGGGTTTTGTGGGGGCTTTTCACATCGATAATGTAAAAACAGCGTACGATAAGCCAATTGATAAAACGCTGATTAATCCTAAGGCACACGTTTTTTTTTCACCGGTGAATTCACCGCTTGCTCGTGAAGTTGTGGCAACGGCTCCAAAAGCTTTGTTGCAAGCGGCAAAAGATACGTTATTTTACTTGCAGCATAAACAGGGCAAGTATCGACAGGTTCTTGAACCATTTCAATTTAAAAAAATTATGCCATTTTCTTATGTGCAGGCAACGTTGCAATTTATTGTTGATACCATAGAAGAAGATTTGGCGGCTGGGGGGAAGCATTTTAGAATTCAAGATCCTCAGTTTTTGAATGAACATTTTACGTTTATTAAGTGGAAGGCTGATCGAGGATCTGCAGTAAAAAATAACATTAATTTACCCCAGGATGGAAACATTAAATTAACGAATTATGTTGTGTATTCAGTTGCGGGGAGTGTAAGGAAAACAAAAAGTCATTCATGTGCTTTGTACGAATTGTTGGATACTTCGTTGGCGCAAAAATTTACCAAACAGCAGATTTTATCGGGAATTTTTGAGCGTCCAGCGTATCGTAAGAAAGTAAAGCCGCTTGTGTGGCTTTCACGCACTGATTTTGAGGAGGCGCTTATGCAGGGGTCAACACTTGTTCGTATGCCCGACCAATCATTTAAGATTTTTATGGTCAATGTGTGCAATGGTATTCCATACAACAAAAAAATTAGAAATCCTCGGGATCAAAAGCGTTACTGGTACTTCCGCGAGGGTAAAAATAGCTTGCAGTCTATTAATGAATTTAAAGAGCGCTTGCAGAGTCGGCAAAAAGTTGTTTTTGCGGGAGATATTAACAATATTGGCATTGGGAAAATTATTGCCATTCGACATACTAATCCATCAACAAAACAGCCAGAGGTGCATCTTGGGGTGTTAGCTGATACTGGTGGAGCATTTATCAACAACCTGTATCAGCTTGATTTTTTTCTTGGTATGTACGAGGACAAGGATTCGCTCAAAAAGCAACAGTGGCACTTTCCTAATAATACACAAGCGTTTTTATTGTGTAAAAAACGATAATTATGTCGTTTTTGGTTTGAGTGCTATAATTTTTAAAATCCAATAGTCTATCGATAGCCGTTCCATGTGGTACGTGGTGCGGCTCATTTTTTCGTATGCTTGTTCAAGGTATGCTTCGGTTACGTCTTCCCAATTGTCAACAATAAGTACTGGAAGTCCTTCGTACAGTGGATCTAGGCATGATTTTTTTACAATAGGAATGCAGCCGAGCATAAGTGCTTCCCAGGTGCGATAGCAATCAAGCCCGTGGCCGTGAGGACTTACAACAAATTTGAATGTTGCCATTTCTCGCAAATAGTGTTCGTAAGGGCGGCCGCGTGTGCTGGTACAGAATGGTTTATTTTTAAAATAGGCTAATGCTTTGCCTCGTTCAGAAATATTGGTTGTGACGTTGAGGTTGAGATATACCATATTTGTTTTGGTTATTTTTTTACTTGTAATATCAAGTAAAACGCGTCCCCATGCTTCATGAGCATCAGCCGGAAGGTATTTGTTAAGACCACCTAAAACGCCCAGCGGGAGGGCATGCATTTTAGGATGGGTGGTTGGGCCGACGTTGCAGCCGCACCAACCGATAAGGTGAGAGTCGTCAAGGTATTTTTCCCATACTCCGGGAATTGTTTCGTCACCATTATGAGAAAGGAGTATGTAATTATGCTTGATGTAGGGGTGGACATTCTTAAAAAATTGGTTGAGGTAGTAGGGATCATTTTTAATAAAAACGATATCGCCTTCTTTAACGTCAAGTGGGTTAATTGATTTGCCAAAAAGTTTGATCCATATTTTTTTAGGATGATCAAAAAAATGTTGGGCAACGTGGCGAAATCCGTATGACCCGATCATTGGG
Source organism: candidate division TM6 bacterium GW2011_GWF2_38_10 (assembly GCA_000992305.1). Lineage (GTDB taxonomy): Bacteria > Babelota > Babeliae > Babelales > RVW-14 > GWF2-38-10. The sequence continues at coordinate 17,999 of LBTY01000013.1, read as the reverse complement.
TAACTTATGGGGAGATTGGTACAGCGTTTATAGTAGCGAAATCCAATAAGTGCTGTGTAACCTAGTACGCCAAACATTACAAAGCGAACTATTGTTTTCAAAAATGAGTTCATATAAAATCCTCTTTTTCAACGTTATACGATGGTAAACGTTTGGTAGTATATGCTGTTTATTTTTTTTTTCTATTTTTTTCTCTTGTTGCGGTTCGTGTGGTATGTGATAAGATGGATTATTATGAAAAATGAAAAAAAATCATTTACCTTGTCATCACCGTTTAAGCCTACTGGTGACCAACCGCGGGCTATTGAGCTTTTAAATAAGCATCGACCAGGCAAGTCCATATTGTTGGGGGTTACCGGGTCGGGCAAAACATTTACTATGGCAAATGTTATTGCTGCGCACAATAAACCAACACTTATTTTATCGCCAAATAAAACCTTAGCGGCGCAGCTTTATGAAGAGTTTAGTCTTTTTTTTCCCGAAAATAGTATTAACTATTTTGTGAGTTATTATGACTACTATCAACCTGAATCATACCTTCCTGCGCAAGATATTTATATTCCTAAAGAAACTAAAATTAATAGTGAAATTGAGCGATTGCGTGTTCAGGCAACCGCATCACTGATTAATCGTAATGATGTGATTATTATCTCGTCTGTTTCGAGTATTTATTCGTTGGGTAATCCTCAAGACTATCGTGATCTTACTTTTTCTATAACGGTGGGGCAAAAAATTTCGCGCAAGGAATTGATCGATAAACTTATTTTTATTCAATACAAACGCAATGATCTTGAAAGTACCCATGGAACATTTAAGGTACTTGGTAATACCATTACAATCAATCTGCCTTACATGCGTGATAATGTGCGGATTGAGTTGTTTGGTGATGAAATAGAACAACTTGAGCTTGTTGATCGACATAATAATACCGTTTTATCGGTGCTTGACAACATGCTTATTTTTCCAGCAAAGCATTTTTTAACAACCAAAGATAAGCGTGAGGCTGCCATTCAGATGATCAAAAAAGATCTTGAAGAACATGCGGCAACAATGCAAAATCCTCTTTATCGTGAACGGTTGTTAACACGTGTAAATCATGATATTGATATGCTTGAGCAAACGGGTTATTGTAATGGGATTGAAAATTATTCACGGTATTTTGATGGCCGTGCTCCAGGGGATGCCCCATTTAGTTTGCTTGACTTCTTTCCCAAAGATTTTTTAATGATTATCGACGAGTCTCACATTACTATTCCTCAATTGGTTGGCATGTACAAAGGTGATCGCGCGCGTAAAAAATCATTGGTTGATTTTGGGTTTAGGTTGCCATCGGCTTACGATAATAGACCATTACAGTTTGAGGAAATAGAGCGGTATTTTAAGGACGTTATTTTTGTTTCGGCTACGCCGTCTGCCTATGAAATGAATCATGCCGATACGGTAGCCGAGCAGATTGTTCGTCCTACAGGCATCGTCGATCCAGAGATTGAGATAGTAAAGCGCGAGGGACAGCTTGATCATTTAATTGAACAGATTAATGCTACGGCGGCAAAAGGTTTTAGAACGTTGGTGACGGTGTTGACCAAAAAATCTGCTGAGGATTTAGCAAAATATTTGCAGCAAAAAAAAATTAAAGTGTGTTATATGCACAGTGAGATTAAAACTCCGCAGCGAACTGAATTACTTCATAAATTACGCCTTGGGGTTTTTGACTGTTTGGTGGGCATCAATTTGTTGCGCGAGGGGCTTGACTTGCCTGAGGTTGCATTGGTTGCTATTCTTGATGCTGACATTGAAAGTTTTTTACGTGATACGCGTTCGTTGATTCAAACGATTGGCCGTGCTGCGCGTAATGTAGAAAGCAAGGTTATTTTTTATGCGGATAAAATAACGCAATCAATGGAAAAAGCATTGCAGGAAACAAGTCGGCGCCGTGCGCTACAGCTTGCGTATAATGAGCAGCATGGCATAACTCCAGAGTCGGTGCAGCGTGAGGTAACTAAAAGTATTTCAAAATTACAGTCGGCAATTGCGCAGGCCTCTAAGGCTAGTGCGCGATCAACAATGCCAAAACCTAAAAGCGTTGAAGAAGTCGAGGCTCTTATTGTGCAATACCAACAAGAGATGCAACAAGCGGCAGAAGCGTTGGATTTTGAAACCGCTATTGATATGCGTGATAAAATTCTTAAGCTACGCAAATTGCTGCAATAAAGGATGCGCATGAAAAAACAAAAAACATCTTGGCGATTTTATGGGCAAGCACTCGGTAAATTTTTTACGGCGTTGAGTATGTTGTGGTGCGCGCATTGTATTGGTGATTATTCGTTGCAGACAAAAAGTATTGCTCTTTATAAAGTTAAATCTTTGTTAATTTGCATTATTCATGCAAGTGTGTGGACGGGGATTATGCTGGTTGGTTTTTTTGCTATTGCGCGGATGGGACTTTTTTGGAATACAACTCAAGGAATAAAAGATGGCGAATTCCCTTGGCCGCTGCTGCTGAGTGTTACGTTAATTTTACTCATAAGCCATACCATTATTGATTATGGTAAATTTTATACGTATTTTTTTGCAACGCATAAAGATGTTTTGGGTTCTTTTTGTGAGCAGTCTCAGGTATTGTTAATCGTAGATCAACTCTTGCATATTGTTTCGTTTATTGTGTGTTATGTTATTATTGGATGTACCTTGAAAAAAGTCAAAACGCTCAACTAGTGTGTTTTTATAGCAATTTGCTTGTAATAAATAAAAAAATAATAAAAAAAGTAAAATTTTTTTTGACGAAGATACTATTTTTAGATAGTATATTGCTACAGAGAAAGACGAGCACCTAGGGCGAATAGCTCAGTTGGTTAGAGCACCTGCCTTACAAGCAGGGGGTCACAGGTTCGAATCCTGTTTCGCCCACCATAAAGCGACGGTGTGAGAGATCTATAACATACGAATCAAAAATTAGTTCCCGGATAGCTCAGTCGGTAGAGCAAACGACTGTTAATCGTTGGGTCGCAGGTTCGAATCCTGCTCCGGGAGCCACTTCCTTTTTTTTTATTATTTTTTTTATCAATATGATTTTGGACCCGCGACGCGTTGTGCCAGGAAGTATTATTTTTATTGACGCGTCATTTTTAGAATTCTTTTTTTCTGCGGTTTTTAAAACGTTACGCCATCCTGTCATTTTAATAACACAAAATAGTGATTTGCCGGCACCTGGTAAATTTGCGCATTATTTGGATCATCCAAATATTATTCATTGGTTTGGTCAAAATTGTGATATAAAGCCGCTTCATCCAAAGTTTACGCCAATTCCGATTGGGCTTGGTAATCCTCAGTGGAAAAATGGTAAAACCAAAATACATGATGCCTTTTTAAAAGAATTAGCTGAAAATAGTGATTGGCCGCGCAAAAATCTTATATATATCAATGTTCGAGGGAGGGTTGATGTTGTTGCGCAGGTTGAAAAAAATAACTTTTCGTTTACAGCGGGCCCTAAGCCATTTAAGGATTATTTTAAAGAGATGGCAACCTATCGTTATGTTTTGAGTCCGTTTGGCGCTGGTCTTGATTGTTTTAGAACATGGGAGGCCTTATTGGTAGGGTGTGTTCCTGTTGTAAAAACGTCGGGGCTTGATCCGCTTTATCAAGGGTTGCCGGTAGTAATTCTTGACGATTGGTCTGAGTGTACCGAGGAAATTGTGACAAAAAAATATGAGCAGCTTAAAAACCGTCCAGTTCTTAAAGAAAAGCTTTTTATGGATTATTGGGCAAGGTTAATTATTGATATGAAGAAAAAGTTTTTGGCTTAAGACGTTATGGCCGTCCTTTTGATAGGACGGCCATATTTTTTATGTTAACATGCGTATTGTGTACAAGATCTAATAAAGTGTTAGATACCTTTTTTAGAAAAGTAGGCAAGTTTCTGTTGATAAAGTTTGTGCATTTGCAGGTAAAAATGGCAAAATGCTTTCGTGGTTGGTTATTTCTCTAGGAACTTCACGCCAATTTATATTTGAAGTGTCGGCGCCGTGCTGCAAGAGTAGTTTTATTATATTACGAATGTGTGCATTATTAAGATGAGAATATTGAATGGCTATTTGAAGCGGTGTGAGGCCTCTGCTTCCTGGTATATTAGGATTTGCTCCATAGGTTAATAAGTATTCAATAATTTTCAAACAAGGACAGAGGCTTTCATTGTTATTTGAATCGCAGTCACAACACTCATCTTGCTTTGTTAATCTTTTGATGACTGCGTGGACAGTTGCCACTTCTAGAAGGGTTTGAGATAGGACATTTGTTTTATTGATATCAAATTCGGGATTGTCATTGAATTTTTCAAGGGTTGGTAAAATGTTGATAAAAGCTTCAAAGGGGTTGCCCGAAAGTTTAACGTAATAAAATAGATCAGCTTGTGCTTGTTGCGGTGTTTTTTCTTCGAGGTTTGGCTTTGGGTGTGTAAACATTGCTATTGCATTGTTTGGTATCGTATTGCATAATAATAAGCTCAAAAAAATTGTGTACTTGTTCATTGCAAAACTCCTTAGATTTGTGGTTAACGTATTGATTCCTACGGGTGTATCTATTGCAATAAAATTATTTTATGATTAACTCTAGCATATATGGTTTTAGAGTAAAGTTTTTATATTGCACAATGATGGGCATTTGATTTTGTAAAGGTTTTAAAAAAAAGAGTTATTATATGGTTACCAAAGTTTTAAAAGCGTCTGAAGAGCGTGATATTCTTACTGCAATAGATCTGCTCAAGGCCGGAGAAGTTGTTGCGGTGCCAACAGAAACGGTTTATGGGCTTGCCGCAGATGCAAAAAATGTTGCAGCGGTTGCTAAGATTTTTAGTGCTAAAAATAGACCAAATAACCATCCGTTGATTGTGCATATTCATTCGGCAGAATGTTTATCTCAATGGGCTCAAGATGTTCCGCCGGCGGCGCTTAAGCTTGCTCAAGCATTTTGGCCGGGACCTTTAACGATTTTGCTCAAAAAGCATTCAAATGTTAGTAATGCAGTTACGGGAGGGCTTGATACTGTTGCCTTACGCGTGCCGCGCCATCCTGTGCTTTTACGTATTATAAAAACATTGCAAACAGGGTTGGCGGCGCCATCAGCAAACCTTCATAAGCGTATAAGCCCTACAAGCGCTGAACATGTCCTTTCTAGTTTGGGCGGGCGCATCGCCGCTGTTGTAGATGCTGGGCCTTGTGCCGTTGGTCTTGAATCGACCATTGTGGATGTAACAGGGGATACACCAAGAATATTGCGGCCTGGGCCAATTTCTCAGGCAATGCTAGAACATGTTTTGCAGGGTGTGGTTCATATGCCTGCGCAACACCAGTCAAGCGTTCCGGGCAATATGAAAATTCATTATAAGCCTCAGGCCGAAACTGTTTTGGCGTCGCTTGAGGAGATTCAAGTAGCATTGGATGAGTTGTGTACAAAAAACAAGCGTTGCGCTGTGATGTACTATTCTGATTTTGGTCCATTCCCGCAGCATGTCATAACTCGAAAAATGTCGACGAATAAAGATTGTTATGCTCGCGAGCTTTATAAAGCGTTGCATGAGCTTGATGCAACGAATCCTGATAAGATTTTTGTGCAAGCACCGCCGCAAGATGATGCATGGGCGGATATTTGGGACCGTCTTTCAAAGGCCTGTGCGTAACAAGCGTTATGAAATGCTTCGTTTATGTTGAAACATTTTGTGAGTTTTTGCTTATCTGATAAATGAGCGTAAGCATCTTATTTTTAGATGATCAGTTCGGTATTTTCAGGTCAAGCATTAATAACCTTTCACCTTCCTTTATCAGAGCATGTAAGTCAGCATTTGCTTGATGGATTAGATATGTATCATATATTTTTTCGCTCAGTGTTATGAATGCGATAAGTGCAACACTTGTAGCAATATATGGGTGTGATTCGATCCACGCAGTACAGGTTTGAGCTAAGCTGGCAAGAAATGATTGTTGTGTTGGAGTTTGCTCTTCGGTGATTACTGTGCCTTCGGGAGTTTGGGTGTCTTGCGATTGGTTCTCATCAGGAGCCAATATTTGAGCATCTGCATTGCATGAGCTTTGTTGTTGTTGTGTGTTGGGGAGCGGTACTTTTGTTCCAAATGCTTGCCCCGAGAGCAGTGTAAGCCCGATAGCTACAAAAAGTAGTGATTTGATAGGTGAAATATGTTTTTTAAAAAACATGACGTATACTCCTTTTAAAAAATGGTTAATAACCTATTGTTGATGCGCTCAACAGTGAGCTATAAATTGAAGGTTGTTTTCTTATCTTATTTTTTAGGATACAAAGGCATTGTTTTTATTGCAACTATGGTAATGGTGCGGGGTATGTAAACTTAAAGATTTGGGGTTGTGGTTGTGTAGCCTTGGTGATTAAGAAGTGTGTAATAGTGTTGAAAAAGGGTATAGGTTTGTACCGGTAACTTTTGGGTTATCATTGCAAAAACATTGTTTTTTTTGTTGTGTTGCTTTGACGTGTATTAAATTGTTTGCGAGTGAAGGTTTATAACATAAATAGAATTAAAGTTTGACTCCATTGGGTCATTCTTTTACGGCAAAAGAGTGTTTGTAATATGCTTATATTATGCCGATAATGTTCCGATAAAGCAATGAAGAAATTTTCATCTATGCCAAATTAACCGTAAATATGTTGATTCCTGCCGAGCGCTCTTGTATCTCCAGTGTACGCGTTGCACAAATTACATCCGGCAGCTTTATAAACTTCTGGCGATGCAAATGGTGGATTTTCATAAGATTTTTTTGCTTCTCCGTAAAATACTCCTAGAGGATGAAGATAATTATAGTTGCTATAATATATTAGTTTGTTGATTTCTTCGGCGGTTTTGCTAATTATGTCGGGGGAAAGCATATGTATAAAGCGGCTGACTTTATCAAGAATACTTGTTTTATTGCTTTGTTCAGAATTGGATTGATGGGCATTTATGTCTGTATAATTTTTTATCATGTTAGAACATTTTTCCCAATGTTTTTCGTTTGTAGGATTTTCTCTCCATGTTTTATATGCTTTTATTGCTATTTCTTTTAATTCAGAATCATTGTTTAAATATTCTATAATCTTTTCATTTTTTAGTGCTTGCAGCGTAAAGTATCTGCTATTTACGCGATCAGCTTTTATAATGTCTTTTGCATCTTCAGACAAATTATTAAACAATTTTTTAATTTGTCTTTGTAGCGTATCAGGTTTATTTTCAGCACACATCATACTATACCACTTATTATTATCGCAAATCTTTTCATTTATAAAGTCTTTTTTTACTGTTTTGCTAAGTATTATTATTGTTATAAGTGCAATAATACCTAGAGATATACCTGGGTGCGCTTTGATTAAGGTCATTACTTTATCTTGAGCTTTTTTTCCCAAAGCCATGCCTGATGCAACTTTTCCTTTGATCCACATAGTACATTTTTTTTTGGTTTGAGCTAAGCGATCAAGAAATGATGGTTGCATTGGCGTTTGTTTTTCGATGATTGGTGTGTCTTGCGACTGTTTGTCGTTAGTTGTCCATATTTGAGCAACTACGTTGAGAGGGTTATGTTGTTGTTGAGTGCCGGTGAGTGGGACTATTGTTCCAAATGCTGTTTGCCCAGAGAGTAGCGCAAACCCGATCGCTACAAAAAGTAGTGATTTGATAAATGAAAGGTATTCTTTGAAAAACATAATGTATGATCTCCAAGAAATGATTCTAACCGATTATTCATGTGCTCCACGGCGAGACATGTATTTTACATTTTACGGTTCTATTTCAGTTTAATGGGGTCTGGGTTTAATTACAAAAGGGGTATGGGTGTTGACTGTGCAGTTTGAAAGTTTTTGTGGTAATGAAAAGTGTCGACAAGAGTTATGTGGCCTGTGGGTGGTGGTTTTGTGTGAAGTGGCGGCGAGTAGTGCGGCTTGCTTAAAATTGCAAATAGGGTTTAGTTGCGATTTGCTTTTTGGGGGTGTGGTTGTGCTGTCGATACTATTTTTTTATGGGATGTTGGCCCGTTGATCTTTGGGTGTAATTAATTTGCAGTTTTGTGTTTTTTTTGTTAAAAAATATGCATGTAAAAATTCTTGATGGGTAGTTGGTTTGGGGTTGGGCTTTGGCTTTTTCTTGAGCAAAGATTTCAAAATCTTTTTTTCTGCTTATCTATTGTGTTGTATCAGATGTGTATTGTGTGTTATGTGTAGCACATGTTATGACACAAAAATTGTTAATTTCATATGGTTAAGGAGTTATATGATTCAAATTCTTCTGCTACACCTTGTGTATGGTGCAACGTTTACCATTAGTAAAATTTTGCTTCAATATTCTCAACCTATATTTGTTATTGGGTTGCGCATGTGTTTGGCAGGGGTATTGTTGACTGCTATAGCTTCTTTATTGAAAAAAAATAATGTAACCTATGATAAATACACGATATTTTGTCTTTTGCAGATAGCAGTGTTTAGTATTTTTCTTCCCTATTCGTTGCGGTATTGGTCTTTAAAATATTTGAGTGTTGCCAAAACAGCTTTTATCTACAATTTAAGCCCTTTTATTTCATGTGGTTTTGCGTATTTATTTCTTAAAGAACGCGTAACATTCAAAAAGATGGTGGGTATGATGATTGGGTTTGTAAGTATCATCCCTATGTTGATAACTGCTGATCCAACTGAGTCATCAAAATTTCTTTGGATGGGGGTATCTGTAGCTGAAATTACGATGTTGATTTCTGTAACGAGCTTTTGTTATGGGTGGATTGTGATGAAAAAGTTGCAAACACATCAACCATTATTCCCGTTTGCATTGAACGGGCGCGTGATGTTTTTTGGTGGGTTGTTATCATTGGGGAGTGCTTGTGTGGCAGGGGAGGCGTGTACTATTGCGTCGCCCTCAATTTTTTTTAGCTGGTTATTTTTAATTATTCTCATGACAAATGTCTTTTGTTTTACGTTATATGCACGTCTTTTACGGGTTTATTCAGCAACACTTATTTCGCTTGGGAGCCTTATAGCACCTTTGTCGGCGTCGATTACGGGATGGCTCTATTTTGGTGAGGCTCTTTCGATGAATATGGTGTATGCCGCTGGGTTGATCATTATAGGATTTCTTGTATTTTATTATGACGAGATGGTTATGGCTAAAAGCCATTGATGTTGGATTTTGTTTAAAGGTTTTAAGAATAGGACTGGATTTTTGCAAGGCCTTTTGTTATGGTTTTTGTGATGTTTTTTAATATATGAATAAAGGAATTTATGATATCACAGGAAACTATTAATGAAGCAATAAAGCGGCTTGTTAAAGCTTATAACCCTTTGCAAATTTATTTATATGGTGATTATGCTTGGGGAATTCCACATGAAGAAAGCTCTCTTGATTTATTAATTGTTATTGAAGCATCTCATGAAAGAATTATTAAAAGGGGGTATCTTGCTTTTGAGGCTTTATTAGGATTACATATTCCTAAAAATGTCGTAGTTTTTACAAAAGAAGAATTTAATACATTTGCTCAAGATCCACAATCTAATACGTATGAAATAAAAACAAAGGGTAAGGTTCTTTATGCCAGGGATTAAGGATTGGTTAAGAAAATCATTGGGCGATGTAAAATTAGCGACAAAAGCAATCGGCGATGATGAAACATTGGACCCTGCAATTTATCTTACTCATCAAAGTGTAGAAAAAGCATTAAAGGCATTTCTTGTAGGTCTTGGAGAAAAAATACCTAAGACACATGACTTGGGAATTTTATTGGATTGTTGTACAAGATTTGATGAAGAATTTATTTTGTTACAAAGTGAGTGTAAGATTTTAGATCCTTATGGCTCTCATTCTCGCTATCCTGATGATTGTTTTTATGTACACCAAAAAGATCTTATTGAGGCAATTTTTATGGCGCATAAAATTTTCAATTTTGTGAACAATAAAATTTTATGTTGAACAATAAATGTAATGATTAAAGATAAATAAGTTTAGGATTATCGATGCAATATAAAAAAAAGAATCTGTTTTTTATGTTGATGGTGTTGTGTTTTGTTGTATATGTTAAAAATGGCAATGCTTTAAAGTTATCCGCTGATGATGCTCAAAAAAAGATAGAAACTATTTTTTTTGTTTCTACCTACTCTGCACGAGAAACGTACAACATTTTGCTTGCAGATATTATATACTTTTCTTCTTATAAAAATTTGCCGGGTCATCCAGCATTTAAAGAGCTTGAGGCTTATCCTGAGATAATAGCATCGATTGATCAGGATGCTTTATATGTTACATTTTTGTCTGAAGTTTATCAGCCTTTGCCCACGAGCTTTATAGAGGGAAAAATAAAAAAACATGCATCTACATTATTAACTGCGTATCAACGGTGTGAGGTACTTAACAAAAATTGGGGTTTTGTCATTTTTCCTTGTTATACCATTTACCCTCTTTTTTATGGTGCTGGTGGGGGATATAGGCCTGATACAGGAGGTATAGAATTAAATGTTAATGAAAAGGGCTTACGAAAAAAAACGTGTAAGACAATTATTCATGAAATGGTGCATATCGGTATTGAGGATGGTATTGTACAACGGTTTCAGTTGAGCCATTGGGAAAAGGAAGGGCTTGTTGATACGATATGTTCATTGTATTTTCACGATCTTTTGCCGAACTATCATATGCAATCACCTGGTGATAAAAATATTCAAAAGTATCTTACGTATGAGGCTCTTGTTGCCGATCTTCCTGGGGCGATAATGGATTATGTTGCACACTATCCGCGTTAAATCTTTTAGCCATATTTTAGATTTAATATGATACAATTGCTTTAATAACATATGCGGGTGGGGGTTGAAGCTTTTTGGGTAAAACTAATGTATAGGGTGTGGATTATGATAGACGGAAATGAAAAACAGGCATGTCTTATTGGTAACATCGTTACGTTAAAGCGATTGCGCGAGGATTTTTTTGAAGAATATCATGCAATGTTTTCGCCACTTGTTCGTGAGCGTTTGGGCATACCTCCAACGAGTGAGTTACAGCAGACTATAGATTTTCTTAAGGCATGCATGTGTGATCCTCAGCACCTTATGTTTTTTTGCATTTTTGATAATCAAACACATAAACTTATTGGTTCTATTGTTGTGCGAAGTGCTGATCATCCAAATGGGCAATTGGGATCGTGGGTTAATGAAAACTTTTGGGGTGGTGGGCGCTATCAAGAGGCATTATCGTTACTTTTAACGTATTATTTTGAATCAACAGATGAGCATATAATTTTTGCCTTTGTTGCGGTGGATAATGTACGGAGTATTAAGGCCCATCAAAAAATGGGTTTTATGATTGATCAAACAACGCAGCAATCGCATTGTTATGGTCCTGATAAAAATTCGTACAAAATAATTTTTACCAGAGAACTATTGGGGGGATAAAGTTTAATTTTTATTCCTATGGATCCGCACGAATCCCCATTGGAATACATTGCAATTTGCATATTAATATTAACTACTCAAGGTGGAAAGATTGAAAAAGGAGGTTTTGTGAAAATAATACAGAATCATTTGCCAAAGTTTGTTTAAATAGGTACTATCAGCATACAATTAAAAGAAAAATTATTTACTAATAAAAAACATTATTATGTTTCATGGATAGGTATGCTAAAAAACAAAAATCAGAATTCTTCGTTTGATAGTAAAAACAAAAAAAAATCATTAGCAAAAAAAACTAAAAACCGTTCACGTAATCACCATGATCAAGCAGACACTATTTCACTTTTTCATGAAGGTGCTGGTCGTTCTGTTGATAAAACGTCTTTTTTAAAATCCCCTTCGACTAAAGCAAGTGCCTCATCTGCTCGTGGTGGCTCAACGTCAAAGGCTGCCCCGCGGCGTGGGATGGGTAAGGGGGCGGCGGTTAGACAAATTAAAAATTTTAATCCTTCCAATTTTATTAAAACGGTTCAGGCGCAGACGCCAGCGGTGGCATATGTTTCTAAGCATGCATTTTCCGATTTTTTAATTGATGAACAAATTAAAAAAAATATTATAAAGCGTGGATACGTAACGCCAACTCCCATCCAGGATCAAGTAATTCCTTTGGTGCTTGAGGGTAAGGATGTCATTGGTACGGCAAATACGGGCACCGGAAAAACAGCTGCGTTTTTGATTCCATTAGTTAATAATCTTTTAACAAAAAGAACAAAAAAGGTTTTGATCATTGCTCCAACACGAGAATTAGCGGCACAAATTAATAGTGAATTACATTTTTTTAAAGAAAAAACAGGATTCAAAACAGCGCTCTGTATTGGGGGTTTAAATATTAATCCTCAGCTTAATCAGCTTGATCAAGATCCTGAATTTGTTATAGGAACTCCAGGTAGATTAAAAGATTTGGAGCTCAATTATAGGGCTATCAATTTTTTTCATTTTACCACCATCGTGCTTGACGAGGTTGATACTATGCTTGATATGGGATTTATTAACGATATGAAATATATTATTAATAAATTACCCGAAAATAGACATTCACTCTTTTTTTCGGCCACCGTCTCTTCTGAAATTAAAGCAATAGCTGATCGTTTTTTATATGAGCCTGTTGCGATTAGTGTTAAAACAAAACCAGTTTCTGAGAATGTAAATCAGGATGTTGTTAAAACTAATAATAAAATTGAAACATTACACGATTTATTGATTAAACCTGGATTTACGAAAGTTATTGTTTTTGCCCGAACAAAACGTGCGGCTGATAAATTGTCTAAAAATTTGAAAGAGCGAGGATTTACGACCGCTACTATTCATGGTGATAAAACACAAGCTCAGCGAAAAAGAGCGCTTGAATTGTTCAAGGATGGTAGGGTTACTATTCTTTTGGCAACCGACGTTGTAGCTCGTGGTATTGACATTGATAATGTATCACATGTTATTAATTTTGATATGCCTCAAACGCATGAAGATTATATTCATAGAATTGGCAGAACGGGCCGGGCGGATAATGTTGGTCAAGCCATAACCTTTATTGAAGAGTAAATTGTTTATTAGGTTTTGGTGATAAGGGTTATTATGTGTTGTTTTGTTAAAAGGATTATGAGTTATCCTTTTGTATTGTTTATGAGCATAGTGGTGCATGGGTATGCTTTTTGTGCTATTCATACATCAAATTTAGAGATGAAATATCGGTTTGATACTATTATGTCTTATAACAGTCCTTGCATATGTTTTACGCAAGAACATGCCAAACATATGCAGGTTTTTATTTCAGAAAAAGCGGATGAATTACGCAAGGAAATTGATGGTCGATTTGAGCACGATTATGCCTCTTTAGAGGATTTTGCCGGGATTGCCATTGATGAACATATGACACCTTTGTGTTTTGGCATGTTTCAAAAACTTATTGGTGGACTTAAGGATCAAGTTCGTCCATTGGGTGATATTCGTTTTGTTATTCGCATGGCATCTATGCGGATTCAGGAATGTGCTGTTGATTATTTTGAAAAACAGAAAATTTGTTTTTATCTTTGGGCAGATGGAACATCTATTGCGCAGGCTGAAGAGATGACGTCATTTTTTTGGGGTATAAAAAGAGTAGGGCAAACGGTCATTATAGGGTATTACACCTTTTTGTTTTTTTTAAAAAATCCTTCCATGATTGAGACATTCTTTTTTATGCTTGCCCGTGAAATTGGCTTTATGGTGAACGATAAGCGGCCGCGCAAGCTTGAGGGGAGTTCAAATCCTGTTTATGCAGATTGTATGGCTGATTCATTTGCATATAAGACTATGCATTCATCAACTATTTCTATGTTTGGGGCCTGTTATCCATTATTAGTGCATTATGTTTTTTTATTAATGCATAAACTTGCGTATCAAGATGAGATAATAACTGTTTTTTCGCCTTACGAGTTTTCTCTTTTTATTTTTACCTTGCTTCCACGTCTTGATGAGTATTTTCAATCGTGTGGTGGGTTGGGCTTATTGTTTGATGTTTTATCCAATACGGGCGTTAGTTGTTTGTATAATTTTTTATTATCGTCTTGTTCAATCGCAATTCCTATGATAAGCGCAAAAATGAAAGGAGAAGATAGAAAATTACAACTTCATGAATGTCTTGATGTATTTTTTCAAAAAATAACAAAATTATATGAACAATTGCGTTCAAGCGCTTATAGCGGGGGCGGACTGCAGCCTTCTGTGGTTTTGAGCGATGCTGGTTATTTGGTTTTATTAATGCGTTATGACTATTTTTTACGGTATAAAGAGCGTGAGGCTTTAGCGCTTTATAGCTGAATGGTGATACCTTTTTTGGGTTTTATTTGTTTCTGAGCGCTAACAGTATAACTCCACCAATAATACACCAAGTAGCCGCATATATAAATCCAATAGTAGTAGAAAAATAGGTCCACAATAATCCAACAGCGACACTTGATGCTAAATCGCCAATGCCTTGTGTTAGTGATAAAAGGCCATATCCTGTTCCGCGAAGATTTATTGGTAGAATTTCTGCAGCAATTGCTCGTTCTCCGCCGCTAACAAGAGCTTTTGAAAAGCCTGCGAGTATAAATAATGAGGCAATGGTGGTTATGGACGAAGGGTGAAGGGTAAACCCTAGGTAAGTGAGTGCTAGTGTAATATATCCCCAAAATACTATTATTTTTTTGTTAATAATATCCCCCAAACATCCCATAGGATAAGAAAAAATTGCGTATGTTATGTTGTAAAGTACGTAGCAAAAAATACTTAGGCTGATGATTGTTGTTTGCGGTGATGTCGTTTTTTGTAGTTTTATCGCTTGCAAAATGAGCATAGATATTGCAAAATTCCCCATGCCAAAAGTGAGGGCGGCGCTTAAAAAAAGGAAAAAAGATTTTGGTAATTGTTTGATACTTTGAAAGAAAATAATTTTCTTTTGTGATACTTGTGGAATTTCTTTAACGAATATGATAATGGTTAAAAAAGCTAAGATTCCAGGGATTAGGGTAAGCGTAAACATTGAGGCTAGTGAAATATATGGAATGAATAAAGCTGCTAATGCTGGACCACATATTCCGCCTAGGGTATCCATGGTTTTATGAAATCCAAAAACACGTCCATAATATTTAGGGGAGGATACAGAATCTACGAGCAAAGCGTCTCGAGATGGCTCGCGCAAGCCTTTGCCAAGCCATGCAATTACTCGTGCAGAAAAAATATGAATCCATTGTGAGCATAGGGCAAAGGATCCGACGCCAAGAGCTGCAAGCAAGTATCCAATTGCGATAGCCGGTTTGCGTTTACCGCTGTAATCACTTTGCCATCCAGATATAAGTTTCATAATGCTTATTGATGCGTTAGCACATCCTTCAATAATTCCTAAGGCACTTGCGGGCGCACCAATTGCAATAATCAGCGTGGGAAGGAGGGCGGTGGCTGTTTCGTGACTTAAGTCTGATAAGAAACTGGTTATTCCCATTGCAAAAATATTTTTATTAAGCCAGCGGTTATTGCTCATTGTTTTTGCCTTTTAATTTTTTATTTTTTGACAATTACAGGAACTCAACAATAATCTAGGTATGAGATATTTTTGGCGATAAAGTAAATAAAATAACAAAAAAGAGCTGATGTGTGTGATGTTATGTTATCATACGTGTGTGGTACTTTGTGGTTACATAAAAAAAGTTAAGAGCATGGAAAAAAAATATAAAAAAATATTAGAGAATCTTATTTTAGAAAAAATACCACATTGTCGCATATATCTTTTTGGCTCTCGTGCTCGTGGTACTGCACAATCGGGAGCTGACATAGATCTTGCCTTAGATGCTGGCGAGCCAATAGCATTTGATACGTTATGTGTTTTGCAAGATGCCATCGAACAAACAGACATTCCTGTTTTTGTTGACTTAGTTGATCTTGCAACTGCATCAGATCTTTTAAAAAATGAAGTGATTAAGGAAGGTATAGTATGGGAAAATCATCAATAACATATACGTCGTTGCATGCTGCACTTGAATCTCTTGATAAGGCGCTTAACCATTTTGACAACGTTAAGCACCTTGATGATTCGGTTGATTTGCCTGGCAAGGTAGCTTTTGATGATATATACACAGCAGCACGAGATTCACTCATTCAACGATTTGAATTTTGCATAGAGTTATTTTGGAAACATCTGAAAAATTTTTTGGAACAAGAAAAATATGTGCAGATATCTAGCAACACACCACGTGATGTTATTCGAGAGGGGTGTAAAGCTCAGATTTTTTCAGAACATGACGCTCAAGTTTTGATTGCGATGTTTAAGTCGAGAAATTTTACATCGCATTTATACAAAGAAGAAATGGCTGATGTAATAGCAAAAAAAATTCCAAGTTATTTTATTTTACTTAAAACGATGACTGAATTGCTATCCAATACCTCTTGGGCTTGATTTAAAAAGTCATCACCAAATCCTTCTTCGTGAAGAATTTTAAAAGCGACATTTTGATGCGAAACTCCACGTTCAAGCTTAAATGGATATGCAATTTTTTCTCCTGGGGTGTCGATAACCGAAACTTTGTAGTTGGCAAATTGACCATGGAGTTGGTTTTTGGTTTCTTCTTCAAGTTCGGTAATCAGGTGAAAGTGTGTGTTGGTAATACACATTCCTGATGGTTGATTTCCTAAAAGTTTTATGAGGCTATAGGCGGCTGCACATCCTTCGGCTGGTGTGGTGCCGTTAAAAACTTCATCAATAGCGGCAATTGCAAAAGTGTGCGGGGTAAGAGATTTGAACGTTTCATTAACCTTTCGTGCACGAAGCACTCCCGCTTTAAAATGTGAGTTGCCCGCGGCGATGTCGTCGGTGATGTTAAGGTAGGTTATGATGTTGTTAAATGGGGTGAGGGTCATTGATTGTGCAGGAGCTATCCCTAAACTTTGTGCCATGATAATTGCGATCATTGCCGCTTTGGTAATGGTTGATTTACCGCTGGCGTTTGGACCGGTGATAATCGTATGTTGAGGTTGTTGATATGTGGCGCCGGCCGTTAGTGAGCTAGGTATAACAATTTCAGGATCGATACATGGATTCCAAAAATCAATCATCTGGACAGATGGAGTATCGACAATAAGTGGATCAATATACGTAGGCGCGCAAAAGTTAACACGTTTATCTTTAAATTCTTTGCATAGGCGGACAATTGACATCTGGGAATCAATTTCACCAAGTAGAAGCATGACTTCAATAAAGGAATCTTTTAATTGTGCAATTAATCGAAATGCAACTTCAACACGTTCCCAAAAAATATTCCATGAAGAGTATTTGCCGCTAAATGTTTCTTTTTGCAAAAGTTCAAACAGGTAGTTTAGGTCATTTGAGGTGGTGGTAAGTTGTTCTAAGTGGTTATTAATATTGTTAAAATGAGGTAATTGTGCTGCAAATTCTTTATTGCTTGCTATCGTTTGTGTGAGCGATTGTAGCTCCTTAAGATAACGTGAAAAATAAACAACTTTTTTGTAAAAAATAACATCGCTGCTTTTGTTTGAGCTCAAAAAATCAATATAAAACAATAGATTGGTGACTATGGATCCAAATTCAAGTGTGCCTTTCATTGCGCGCATGTTTTTTTCTTGACAGATATGTGAAAGAGTCCACATGGCAAATCCGCTTAACGATGCAAGAGCTAGTGGGGATGTAAAAAGAGTGTCGATATCGGGAAAAAAGGTTCTTATTTTTTCGGGTAAATATGTTTTGATGTCTATGCTTTTGTAAGAATACACAGGAAGTGCAATCAAAAGATAGAGTACAATTAAAAATGATACGCTTGTAAAAAAATGAGATTGAATCTTCATTCCGCGAAGAACGATTGGGCTTTTATTTATCCAGTCTTCACACTTTTTAATATGTGCTACGATATCACTTTTATTAATGCCATTCTCGATTCCACGTATAAGTGGGATTACCGATTTAAGTGGTAGTTCGATGTTACTCAAAGGAAGATCTATTTTACCTCGATTACCCTCCCAGTAAGAAAAATTACGTGAGTACCAAAATGACAACATAAGATGCTCAG
>LBTY01000012.1 GCA_000992305.1 candidate division TM6 bacterium GW2011_GWF2_38_10 | reverse complement strand
TGGGGCCGTTGTGTACCAGGCGGTGATTGCACTAACGATTGAAATGCAGTGTGATCCTGCATGGAATAAGTTAATTACGGCGTTGTTAATTGTTGTATTAGTGGCAGTGCGTAAACAGCAGCCATTGTTTGATACAGGGAGGTAATGGTCATGATAGTTTTTAAAAATATTGATGTTTCGTTTGGAACACCATCAGTGTTTAGGAACCTTACGGCTTCAATTGATGCTGGAGATTTTATTACGATGATTGGTCCGAATGGCGCAGGGAAAACAACCTTTTTTGATGTTATTGCAGGAAAGGTGTTGCCACAGTCGGGACGCATTATTATTGATGGCGTTGACGTTACTCATCAGCATGAAATAGATCGAGCGGCATGTATCGCGCGGCTTTTTCAAAATCCTCGTTTAAATACGGTTGCGTCAATGACGGTGGCTGAAAATTTGGCGCTGGCGTCGCTTAAAGGACGGCGGGCGGGCGTGCGATCTGCTATGCATTCATTTCCTGAAGAAGTTTTAGCATCGATAGTGCGTCCTCTTGGCATAGCAATTGATGATTTATTGTCTCGTCCGATGGGCGCATTATCCGGTGGGCAACGGCAAATAATTGCGTTGGTAATGGCTACGCTGCATCCGCCCAAGATTTTATTGTTGGATGAGCCTACGGCGGCGCTTGATCCTCAGGCAGCGACCAAAATGTTGCTTTTTGCAACTTCGTTTATTCGTCAGCATGGGATAACAACGATTTTAATTACGCATGATCAGCGCCTTGCTTTAACGTTAGGAAATAAATTATGGGTTTTGCGTGATGGTGGCATCATGCAGTTTGATGAGCAAGAAAAGCGTTTATTGGAGGCCGAGATGCTCATAGGGGATGTGGATTATGCGGTGTTGGGATATTCAAAGTAATGTGAGAAATAATCGAATTACCGTTTTTTACGAGTTTTTTTGACGATGCTTTAATCTTATTTGAAATTATTATTGGTATTAATCAGGTATGAGGATATTTTTTATTTAAAGGCGGTTGACAATTAAGCAGAAGGTGATAGCTTCTATTCAATGTATGGTATTGTATGGTATTTTTCTATTAGGAGTTTTAACATATGAAAAATAAGTCTCTATTTTTATCGGGCTTTTTTGTGTTAGCTGCAAGTTTTGGGTGCCTTTCGGCAATGGCTGAAGAGCCTCAAATGCAAGAAGAAATTGATATGGTTGAAGAGCCTCTGACTCAAGAAGAGTGTATTAAAAAGGATGATTTTACGAGTGATATGATGTATATTATTCGAGAATTTCAACAGATACTCAAGAGTATGGACTCAGTGAACTTACCATCTATCGAAAGTGTAAAAAAGGCTATCGAAAGCGCACAAAAATGTTATGATATAATTTTAATTGAAAAAATAGGGAGAGGACGGAACGTGGATGAGCGCATTTTTGCGTTTATTGTGCTTACTCATGTGTTAGTGGACGATTTTATAACTGATATTGGCAAAGAAAGACCTGATTTGAAAGAAATTTCGGAGCATTTGGAAATTTACATGACTTTTCTTTTTTTACAAAAAGCATTTGCTAGAGATTTTGCATTCAAAGAACTTAATATTAGTGTTGATGAATTAAGTATTGAGATTACTAGCTTAAAGAAGCTTTGCGACAAGTTAAAGAACAATGAGTTTAATGAAGAAATAGTTCGCCAGATTGACAATATGTTTCGCGCACAATTGAAAAGTGAAGGAAGGGTAGAATGCCAGAAGGTTGAGTCTTTGTATGAAAAAATACTTTCATCTTTAGGAAGAAAATTAGAATGCAATAGTTTATTTAAAGAATATGAGTCTTTATTTAAAGAAATAACCACTATATATTTTTCTCAAATGTGTGATGCATTGCAAAAAATGATACGTTTAAATATTGCGCTTAACTTTAATCATGGCGTTAGAATAGAAAAAATGTTCGACGAAGGTGCAGTAAAATGTGCTTTGAGTATGTATCCTGAAATTGCGCCAGCTTTTTATGATAGAGTTACGCAAAAGTGTCTGTTGCCACTCGAATTAAGGTAGTTAGTATTTAAAATATAAAAATATTAAAAAATATTATGTATTTTAAAGCCTCGGTATGTAAAGTATCGAGGCTTTTTTTGGTTTTACGTCAAGCTAGAAACTCACCGTGCTGAGTTTGTTAATACATTTTTGTTGGAATAAACTTTGAATACGTTATATTCCTTTAAACATTTTGATGCAAAAAAAACGCAAAAAATGCCGTTTTTTTAAATTTTCTCAGCTAATTTAAAGTGGCACTTTAAATTAGCTGGCTTTTTTCATCAGATACCTTAAGCTAATGAAAGGTGGTGTTTTTATTTCATAATCATTTATTTTTGGGGGAATTATGTATGTTCGAGATTTAGCTCCTGTTCTTCATCGTTATGCAAAGTTTCCTGTCGTAGCGCTTTTAGGGCCGCGACAATCGGGAAAAACAACATTGGTAAAACATGAGTTTCCTGATCATGTATTTTTAAGTTTGGACGATGACGTATTGCGAACGTTTGCAATCGAAGACCCTGAGGGATTTTTGCTAACACACGAAAATGCTCATGGTATTATTTTGGACGAATTTCAGTATGCGCCATCATTAACAACATACATAAAAATGGAAGTGGATAAAAAACGTCGCCCCGGATATTTTATTCTTACGGGGTCTCAGAATTTTCTTATGAATAAGGCAATAACAGAATCTCTTGCTGGGCGTGTTGGCATTTTGAATTTATTTTCATTATCAATCAATGAATTGCATGCGCATAATCTTTTGTCAGACTCTTTAGAAGCTACGATGTTTTATGGCGGCTATCCGCGTATTTTTACTGATGAATTGCCGCCAGCGGATTTTTATATGTCGTACATTTTGTCCTACGTGCAGCGAGATATCGGTTCTTTAGTGAATCCTAAAAATATGAGTACATTTCGTCGCTTTGTTCAGTTGTGTGCCGGCCGAATTGGGCAGCTTTGTAATGTTAGTGCATTGGCGGTTGAAGCGGGTGTTTCAGTTCCTACGGCTCGAGAATGGCTTTCGTTATTGGAGGCAAGCTATATTTTGTTTTTTGCAGAACCACATTTTAAAAATTTTAATAAGCGGCTTGTAAAAACACCAAAGCTTTATTTTTTTGATGTTGGCTTGGCCTGTTCTTTATTAAGAATTGATAACGCTGAAGTTTTGTCAAATTCACATTTTCAGGGTGCTTTGTTTGAATCTTTTATTATGGCTGATTTTTATAAACAATTTTGCAATCAAGGCTTTCGGCCAGAAGTATATTTTTGGCGGGATAATAGTGGGGCTCATGAAATCGATTGTATTTTGGATATGAATGGAACAAGTTATCCTATTGAAATAAAATCGGGAAAAACGGTTACAAGCGAATTTTTTCGTGGGATTGATTATTGGAATAATTTAGCGCAGGCTCACCCTGATAATTCGTACATTGTGTATGCTGGTGAGCAAAAACAATTGCGCAAGCAAGCAACGGTTCTCGGTTGGAAAGATATAAAAGATTTAGTAGGCGTTCTTAAGGGTGCACAGCTACCTCTCAAGATTTGATACGCTTACCCACGTATTTTTTTTGATTATATCTGTCTACATGCAATTTGCTTATGTCTATTTGTGTAGCCTTATGCATTGGTTCATCTCGTAAAAAACAATATGTTGTGGTATGTTGTTTATGACATAAAAGATGTGTTGAAATGTTTGAGCGAAAGGCCCCCATGAAAAATCTTGGCGTATCGATATCATCCTTTGAAAATCTTATCGACGGAAATTTTGTTTATGTTGATAAAACCGCATTTTTGTATGAGTTAGTAAAAAATAAAGGATTGTATTTTTTTTCCCGCCCCCGCCGTTTTGGTAAATCACTCACCTGCACAACTCTTGATGCTATTTTCAGAGGTAAAAAAGAATTGTTTAAAGGCCTTGCAATCAGCACTATGGATTATGATTGGAAAGAGTATCCGGTTATTCATATCAGCTTTGCTGATGTTTCTCATAAAACCGTAGAAGATTTAAATGCTGTTTTAGAACAAGATTTTTCTTTAATTGCAAAACATTATAACATCATCTTGCAAAAAGACTTTGCTATCGATGCTCAATTTAAATATATCATACAAGCCCTTTATGAAAAGCATGGACCGGTGGTGGTGATTATCGATGAATATGATAAACCTATGTTGGACCATATCGGTGATAGTGCGATGATTGAAAAGATGCAAGCTATTATGCGTAGTTTTTATGGTGTTTTAAAAGGAAATTACGTTCATAGCTGCTTGCGATTTTTATTTATCACCGGCGTGAGTAGATTTTCTAAAGTTTCTCTTTTTTCTGAGTTGAATAATTTAGAGGATATTTCGCTGAATGAAAAGTTTTCAACAATGTGTGGTTATACACAACACGAATTAGAGTATAATTTTAATGAGCATATAAACACGTTAGCTCAAAAGCAATCACTAACTTATGAAGAAACATTGGCAGAACTCAAGCGCTGGTATAATGGTTTTCAATTTTATAAAACAATTGAAAGAGTTTATAATCCATTTTCAATTACCAATTGCTTAAAAACACAAGATTTTCAAAATTATTGGTTTTCAAGCGGTACCCCAAAATTTATGCTCAATGCATTGACTGATGCGCCCGAAGAAAAACGTGAAGAATTAAAGGAGCAGTTGCTCACGCTTGAGTTACAACAGATTGCGGAATCTGAGCTGCAAAATCTTAATATTGCACGCATGTATGATCACTTGCTGGTGCTTTTTTTGCAAACTGGATATTTGACTATCAAATCGTATGATAAAATGGATCGCATGTACTCTTTGAGTTATCCCAACGAAGAAGTTCGCAGTTCATGTACGGAGCAAATTATAAAAGAAATCACCTCAATTAATGTTAGTGTGTTTAACCAATGGATTAACAAATTACGTCGCGCGCTGGTTACGGACGACCTTGACCTTTTTTGCACACAGATGCAAAATTTCATGCGTGTGCTGCCGCACAATATTATGGTGAATAGAGAAAAATTTTACCAAGGTGTCTTTTTTCTTGTTTGTAAGCTTTTAGGTATCAAGATGATTGTTGAAGATGTTACCGATATTGGGTTTATTGATGGGGTAATTACAACTTCGGCTCATGTGTATGTGATTGAGTTTAAGCGCGATAAAACACCTGAGGTAGCGCTTGCGCAGATTAAAAAAAATAATTATTCCTTTAAATATGTGGTAGAAAGTGATTTGCCGGTGGTGCATGTTGGTATTAATTTTGACCTTGAAGATGGCAAGCAAATTACATTAGGTTGGAAGCGAGAGGAATTATAAAGTCTATTGAAATAGATGCCCTCCTTGATAGCGAGGGCATCTATTGTTACGAATAGCGTAAAAAGCGACCAATACGACTTGTTGTTGAAAATGAATCTTTTTTTGCGCCATCGCATTCTTCGGTGATAATGCCTTGTTCCAAAAGGTATATTTTGTCTTGAATGGTTTGAACAAAGTAGAGGTCTTGACTTGAGAGAATAATCGCTATTCCTGTGTTGGCTAATTGTTTGAGCATTCCCGTTAAAAGGAGTGTATTTTCAGGATCTAGCGCTGACGTTGGTTCATCAAGGAGTAAGGCTTTAGGTTCAAGCATCAGCGCCCTGATCAGCGCTACACGTTGTTGTTGCCCGCCGGAAAGCTCGTGTGGATAGCGATTGCTCAGCATGTTGATGCCAAATTGGTCAAGGAGCTCCAGTGCTTTTTTTTGTGCTGCGGTGCGTGTTGAACGTTTGGTTATCACAAGTGGTTGTGTGCAGTTTTGCATAACGGTAAGGTGTGGAAATAAATTAAAGTTTTGAAATACAAAACCGACTAGCAGCGCTCGCTCGTGTGCTGCGATGTTGGTTACCGCAGTTTTTTCTATGGTAATTGATCCCGTGTAGCGGTGTTGTGATAGCTGTGCGATGGTTTGCAGGATGGTTGTTTTTCCGCTCCCGCTTGGCCCTATAAGGGTTGTTATTTGGCCTTGGGCAAACGTGCAGGTGATATTGCGAACAATGGGTTGCGGTATTCCTATGGTTACGTTATTGAGTGTAATCATGATAATCTCCGGTTAAGGGTTTGGGCGGCTATGGCAAGAAGCGATGAAAGTATCAGGTATATTAAGGCAATGGTGGTGTAAACACTGATCGGATTCATGGTGCGTGCGATGATGTTCATCCCTGCGCGGGTAAGTTCAAGCACCCCAATAGAAGAAACCAATGACGTGCTTTTAAGCAGTTGGTCAAGCTCGCCGGTGAGTGCAGGTGTAAGTGCTTTGAGTACTTGTGGGAGTATAATGTACCAAATTGTTTGGAGGGTTGAATATCCGAGTGCTCGAGCTGCAAGCCATTGGCCTGTTGGGATGGTGTTGATGCTTCCTCGTATCATTTGGCTTATGTAGGCAGCTGAGCAAAAACCTAGTGATAGGATTGCGGCTGTGCATGCGGAGAGATTAATGCCAAGCGCGGCGGGAAGCACAAAATAGGCAATAAGCAGTTGTACATAGTAAGGAATTCCGCGCAACACAAAAGTAATAACATCAAGCCCCCCTGAAAGGAGCTTGATGCGTACGGCGTTACTTCGCATAATTCCCCACAGCATTCCCATTGATAGGGCAATGATTGCTGTGGTAAGCCATAAAAAAAGTGTCATGCTTAATCCTTGCATAAGCAGCGGCCACGAGTTTCTGATAAGGTTTATGATAGGGTTCATGCTACCTCCAGGTTCCATGTTGTTTCTAGGGCTGCAAGCGTTTTATCACGTCTCATGGTATCAATAACTGCTGTAATGCGTGATGCTAATTCAGTATTAGTTTTTTTTATGGCGATTCCAATGCCAAAGGTGGCAAACGAATCGGGTAGCGGTATAGAAACAACTTTTAGATTGTTATTATTTTGAGTTATGCGTGTTGCTACTTGTGGTTCTACAAGCATGGCGAGTGATTTGTTGTATTGGATATCAAGCACCATTTCCTCGATACGGCTTAATGATTTTATGATAATTGATGGATAGTGTTCTAAAAAAGCCTCTTGGCTTGATCCTGGCTCTACGCAAACAATTGGATTGTTGATGCTGCTTAGGTCTTGTAATGATGTGATGGTGAGTGGTACTTTTTCCCAGAAGATAAGTTTAAATGAGGTCATTGCTTGCCCTGTGTAGGGAACCATACATAATTTTTTTTGGCGTTCTTGTGTTATATCAAGCCCAGACATTGCAAGATCAATGGTTCCTTGCTCAAGCGAAAGGAGTAGCGCGGCCAGTGATCCTGCATCTTTAATTTCTACGGGTTGCCCGAGGCGTTTACCCATTTCTTGTGCAACTTCGATATCAAAGCCTTCATAATTGCCTTGATTATCGATGGTCATAAATGGAGCCCACCCGCTGAGCATGCCAATGATGATGGGCTTTGCTTTTGGTTGTGTTGTTTTTTGTGTGCGATAGATTATTGCGCCACTTATAAGTACGATGGCGGATAAAAAAAATGTTATAGATGTTTTCATATGTTTTCCTTTTTGTAACTTACTTTTTCGACTTCGCCTTGAGCAACGTCGAATGGGGGTGTACGGACGTTGAATGGATACGAACGGTTCGAGCGATGTGCGCAGCACATCGGATCAAAGCATAGCATAGGCATGCTAAGTTTTTTTTATTGGGTATGTATTGAAAAATGCAGTAAAAACTGCTTTAGATTAATGGCAATGATGATGCTGATGAACAGCAGAAGAAATAATTGAAAAAATGAAAGTGGAAAGGCTGCTTTGAGCCGTTACTTGGTCAAGATTTATCTGTTCAGATAATAATCTTGTGGGCAAACATTGTTTGCAAACCATAATAAACTCCTTGTTGTAAGAGTATGCTTCTTTGTGGAATATTCTCAGGTGTTTTTTTATCATAATAATTCAAATGGTAAAAAACGTCAAGGAGTGATTAGATCTATGGTGTTTTTTTACCTGAAGATTTCAGGGTGTCCTTATTTATTTTTTTGTAACTTATCAATAATTAAAGAATTTAAGCTTATTCCTTGCGTTATTGCAGCTTGTGCTAGTTGTGCATGAAGATCCGGAGAAATTCGTAGGCGAATATTGCCTGAAAAAGCTTTTTCAGGTTCTTCTCCTCGTTCTTTGCACCAGGAAATATAATCATCAATTGAGTCCTTAAAAGCTTTTTCAAGTTCTAAGACTGTAGTCCCCTGAAAAGTGATAATATCTTTTAAGCCGAGAACTTCACCATGAAAAATTTTTGCATTTGAGTCATAGGTAACTTCGCCTAAATAACCTTTATATTTCATCATTGTTTTATCCCTGCATTTTCTAAGAATTTACGAACCGAAACCAAAGCTCCCTTTTCGGTTTCTTTTCTAGGGTGTGGACGGTGAAAAACTGCTTTTATTCCATTAAGTGCAACTCGTATTCGAGATCCATTACCTTGGCTGATGTCGCCTCCAAGATGTTTGAATAGCGATTCTATATCGGTCCATTTTATATTTGATTGAGTAGGTTCTTTAAAAATTGCCTGTAAGGTATCTCGTTGTTTTTTATTCATTTTTGCCCAATTATGTATGGTCAATTTTAAACTACATAGCTTATGGTATCATGAGGTGATACCATGGTCAATCGATTTTTGTTATAAAATTCAAATGGTAAAAAACGTCAAGGAAATGATTGAGAGAGATTGGATTATGATGTAAGCTTCGTATACTTTGGTTGGTATAGTGTATGATTTTTTTAAATAATATTTTGCATGTAGGGAGGATTGTTATGGCATATGTAAAAACAATAAGATTTTGTATGTTGTGGATTATGCTCTGTATGAGCAATGTATCTGCTAGTATGCCATCTAAAATTGCTTTGCAACAAATACCTAAAGAAATATCTCAGCAAACATATAACCACATAATAATTCAAGATTTTTTTGATGATTTAAATAATGGTAAAATACCATTTGAGAAGGCATTTCAGGATAAACGTTTACGTATTTTGGAGTCGGACGAAAGCGTAGCTCGTGAGTCATTACGATTACTATTATCGTTTGCGCTTTATCATCGTCCCTTTCGGTTTGAAGCGGCATGCGAAATGATTAATGTATTTATTCAGCATTTTTCATTAGTTCGGAATATGCTTGAGCAAGAACTTGCTGGTGTTGGGTTGGAGGTATTATGTGGTTCAGATGTTTTATTAAAAAATTACCAACTTCTTTTTTTACGTGCATTGGCGGCACATTATAGTTTTGCTTCTTATTTATTAAGTTGTTATGCAAGTGATCCAGGTAGTTTTTTGAGCACGTATTTGCATGGTGATTTTTGGAAAAAGCTTATGATTATGGTGAGTATTACTTGTTATACTCCGGCATCTTTATTTTCGCCTTTTTTTTCCTATGAGATGTTTGGGAAAAAAGTCGAAGAGCTTATGATGGTATGTAAAGCATCTAGTGTTTATGATTTTTTTTCTTTGATTCTTGACCCACATTGGCTTGAGTATGAGCGAGCAATTTTTGACGATGATTTGGCATATATTCAAAATATGAGCGGCGCGGGTGCTTAGTTTTTTTATAAAAAATCAGTCCTAGGATATAATTATCTTGCATTGGCGGCATTTGCAGGAGCTATTAGTATTTTTGCTTATGCAACAGTGGCGTGTTTTTTTATTGATACGAATGTTTTGATATTTTCCATCATTGGAGGCAACGACGATATTATTGAAATATGCTTGCAAAGCAGAGGTGAGTTGAATCTAAGTGAAGCAGTTCAATGGGGAATTTTGTTTCATAAAAATGAATTAGTTGATTTGTTGCGTAAGCGTTATGACCATATTGCTATAGGTGATTGGTGGGATGTTGTTACGTATAATAATTGGCGTTATTTTGTATGGTTTGCTCACAGACTGGGCGCATTTGAAGAACGTGATGGATATTCATTATTACATATAGCTGCGGTGGCTGGAAGCTCACTGATCGGGCGCATATTGCTTGATCAGGGTTGTGATAAAAATGCTTTTGCAGAATTTGGGCGAACACCATTGATGCTTGCGGTTGAACATAACGAGTGATTCAGCATTGCTCTATGCTGTGCGAGAGTATAACCCGCTTATGGTTGGACTTTTATTAGAGCATGGTGCTGATGTACGCGTCAGAGATAGTAATGGGGCAACTCCTTTACATATTTTAATTTCAACGGCTCAGTTTTTTTATGCATGGGGTCTTGGAATAAAACAAAAAGGTGTAGGATATGGCTACAATATTCCGCGTTTACCTGAGGTATTAACCTTAGGTCAAGTTCAACCTGATTTTTTCATGTGTATTGTTGCATTGTTGTGTGCTCGCGGCCAGGTGTTTGATAGTGGTTCAACTCAGGGTATGACAACGCCTCTGCATATGGCTGTTGATTATGGTTTGTTTTCACTGGTTAAACTTTTAGTTGATAAAGGCGTTGACTTGAATCAACGTGATCAAGATGGTAAAACTCCCTTGTGGTATGCTATAAAAAATGGGCATCCTGTGGTAGTAGATTTTTTACAAAAGCATGGAGCACATTTAGGAATTGATTAATATGTACGTATTTTACATCGCTGAATTATACAAGATATAGAGGGTATAAGGTTTATGTTATGCATGATGTAGCGTTATCAACATATAAAAAATTAAGTACGATGTTTTATGATCTTGAAGATCATATTCACAATGAACAAGCACAGTTATTTTATGCAGCACAGGCACAAAAGGTTAATGGCCCATTGCTCGAGCCGATGTGTGGCTCTGGGCGTTTTTTATTGCCGCTGCTTAAGGCTGGATATGATATTGAAGGGTTTGATGCATCAGAGCATATGATTGCTTTATTGCAGCAAAAACATGCTCAGTTATATGCAAAACCCGCCCCAGCTTGGGTTGCTTTTATGCAGCATTTTGTTCCAGAGCGCTTGTACAATCTTATTTTTATTCCTTACGGATCGCTTGGGTTGTTGTGTGATAAAAAAGATTTGATGGATGGGTTGCAGCGTTTGCGATCAGCCTTAGCACCTACCGGCAAACTTTTATTGGAGATTGACACTGTTGCTTCAGCTCCTGGGCAGGAGGGTGTGATAAAACGTGCAGTACGAATGAATGAATTGGGTCAGCATGTGGCGTTGACGTTTAGGGTTGAGTACGATAAAGAACGTCAATTATTTAAAGCGCATTCGCGGTATGATTTGCTTATCGATGGGGCAGTTGTAGAGACAGAGCAGGAAGTATTTGAGCAGTATTTGTATCGTCACAATGAACTTGAGGATTTATTGCATGCTGTGGGTTTTACGTCTATAAAAAAATACCCTGCGTTTGATGAATCGGCGCAGGTTGATATCCATACGCCGATTATTATCTATGAGTGCAAAAATTAAATAATGTTATGAAGCCTTACGTTTATTATTTAAGATAGTTGTTGTCTTTGTTTTTTGCTTTCATGCCATATGTGAATTATTATGCCACTTGCAATTATTGCAAGGAATGGAATGCTATACTTAAGCCCATACGAAAAAAGTAAGTCTTTGGTACATAAGCCTATTAAAATAAGACTGCTTACCAGCGCTAGGTATCCGATTGCCTTTTTATAGAGTGCTATGAATGATATAACGCTTAAAAGATAGGCGATCATAACTCCCCAGTCTCCCATAATTGCGATGCTATTTTGTTTTTGCGTAAAGCAGAGGAATATCAAGGTGATGACTGTTTGAAACAGCACACAGACCCATGGTGTATGATTTTTATTACGTTTTATAAAATTGTTTGCCCATGGAATATGATTTTCTTTTGCCATGGCAAAAATATTCCAATTATTAAAGTAGAACATGCCATAAAAGCCGCCGAGGTATGAAAATAAAATAGCGAGTAAAATAATCATATTACCGCCATTGATAATCGATGTGTTGCTGGTTAATTTAGGCAATATTTCAAAAAAAGAAGCATTTCCGGATGTGCCATGAATTAATAAGATTGCAGTTTGTAAGAGCGTGTAAACAATGATTGTAAGGGCAAATGATATAAAGATTGCGCGGGCTGCGTTTTTGGTGCCATTTTCGATTTTATCGGCGATGGAGCAGCAAGCTTCTATGCCAATGTAGGCAAATAATACCAACGGTATGGTGCCTACAAAGTCGGGCATGGCAAAACGGTGAAGATCAATATGTGAAACATTAAAAATAAAGGGAGCTGCAATAAGAACTGCAATGATTGGAATGGCTTTAAAAATCACAAGGCCCAGCTGAAAATTTTCAAGAAATTTTACATTAAGGAGGTTGAGAATGGCAAATAAAAGGATCACAATAATATCCAAACCAAGACCATTCAGATGCATTTTTTCAAGCCATGGAGCGAGCGTTGGAAGTGATTGTAGTGAAGTGCAGAAATTGTGAATAATAACCGTGTTAAATGCAACACTTCCTATAAAATAACTCCACCCGCTTACAAATCCCCAGAGGGTGCCAAGGGCGCGTTGGCTATAAACATACAAGCCCCCGGCGGATGGGTAGGCGTTGGCTAGTTTTGCAAAAATAATAGTAAGGGGGAGGAGCACCAACCCACAGGCAAGCCAAGCGAGCGGGGATAAAATCCCCGCTCCTTGAGTAACATCACTAATATTTGCAAAAAAGGCAGCGCCGATAATAATGTTTATATTGATAAAAACCGCTGCCCATAATGAAATTTTTATGGGATGAGACATGAAATCCTTTTATTACTTAAGAGCTTTGATCGCTTTTTTATGATTAATGGTGTACATAAGCCAGCCAAGAGGCATACCAAAAATAATAGGTGTTGCATATAAAAAGCGAACAAAATTATCGTCACTACCCATTTGTGTTGTCCATGTTAAATAAAAAACGCCGATCATTGAAATAAGACCTAATAGTGAAATCAAAAGTTGTGGGATTTTTTTTGTTTTAAAGTTATAGCTTATGATGGAGATAATAGCTAGTAGCACGGCGCTTCCTATGCCTAAGTTGGTAACGGCAGCGAGAACTACGGTTTGAGGAATAAGGGTAATTAAGGTCATAAAAATGATACCATAAATGATGATAGCATTAAGTGGAATTCCCCGTGCAGTTGTTTTTGCTAAAAATGATGATCCAAATAAAAATCCTTTTTTGCCCATGGTGTTGAGGTTGATGATGTTATTGAATGATGCGCCATATACGGTATTCAAAAAGCTGATCATAATACAAAAAAGCATGCTGGTAAGAATTGCGCTGGTAAGGGCTGGGCCAAAACCTAAAAATTGAGGAAATGCTTGTGCACCATAGAGTTTTAAATTTGCAAGACCCATGATGTGCATAACCCCTAAATGGAATGTTGTATACAGGGCTATACAGATTCCAAAAGCAAGGAAAATAACTTTAGATACTTGTTCTGATCCACCTTTGATAAGATGGCTCATGGCGCAACAATTTTCAAATCCCCAAAAACCAAAAAGGGCGAGTGGTATTGAACCGCCAATATTGGTTATATCGCTGTAGTTATAGTTGAATCCTGGGTTGAAATAAAAGAAAATAATGGTAACAACAAAAAACAATGGAACAAGTTTGAGGATCGTGGCAAAGCTTTGAATCTTACTGATAATTTCAACGCTAATAAGGTTAAGCAGGCAAATGATTGTTATGAATATCAGATAAAATAAAAATGCATGATGTTCAGCAAACTCAAAATTAAATTGTATAATTAATTTGCTTCTGATAATTGTTGCAATGGTGGTTGCGGTTCCTATGTACCCAAGTAAATATGCCCAGGTAGCAAGAAAACCCGCAGTATCATTAATTCCCGTTTTGCAATAGTTGTAAAAACCACCTTCGCCAGGAAATGCGCGGGCAGCTTGAGCAACGGACCATACAATAGGAAATAAAATAAGCGCGGCAAGTGGCCATCCTAAAAAGCTCCACGTGCCTGAACAATTAGCCATTAATTGGGGATAGGCAAAAATTGCTGATCCAACCATTATGTTAATACTCATAAGTACTGCCGCAAAGAGTGATATCTTTCCTTGCTCTTTCATCTGAAATCCTTTGGATTAAAAGTTTTTTAAACTGTTGGGTGTTCTTTATCTCTTGTTGTCATTTTATTATTTTTCAATTATGACAAATTTGCATATACTGTCAAAAATATAAAGAGTTGCTTGAAAAAATGTTTCGGTGTGGTAGCATTGACTATGCACTTTGTTAGGTATTGTGTTGAGGGCTATGAAGATGCCTGTACGCGTTATCCTAAGAGTGGTTAGTTGGGAGTTTTTTTGGTAATGTTTAACCTTAATTTTGAGAGGTAATGGGATGATCATGAGCAATACATCAAGAACAATGATGCATGTTTCAGCCATCATGTTGTCATTAGTTTTGTTTCCTAGCTGTGGTGTTTTGGACAAAACAAAACAAGCTGAAGAAAAAAAAGAAGTTACTCAAAAAGTTGACACAGGAAAAACTGAAGGGGCAACATTGTTGACCATCGATGGTAAAGTAGCCATCGATGAAGGTATTTTTAATCGTAATCTCAATCAAATGCTTCAATCAAGCCCATATTTTAGGGGTGCAACTGCTGATGCGTTGCCTTCTCAAATTAAGCGCAGATTTTTTGATGAATTAATTAAACAAGAGCTTATTGTTTCTGATGCAGATAGTAAGCAGGTTGAAAAGGATGCTGAATTCCGCAAGGCTTATGCAGAAATGAAAGATCTTCTTAAGCGTTCGCTTAAAATTCAAATGTTTGAAAAAGGCATTTTTGAAAATATTAAAGTAAGTGATAGCGATATCAAAAAACATTTTGAAGAAAGCAAAGAGCACTATGTTAAAGTTGCCGGCGGCGTGTTGGCTGTTGGTGTAAAATTTGACAAGGAAGATCAAGCTCAGTCATTCTTAAATTCAGTAAAAAACAAAGCTGATGACTTTGAAAAACTTGGCAAAGATTCTAAAGCTGGTAAGTTCAAAGACTTTGGTCGTGTTGGTAAAGAAAACAAAGGGTTTGGAGCTGAAACAGTTCCTGCGCCAATCAAAGAAGCTGTTCTTGCGGCAAAAGATATGCCATTTATTGGGCTTGTAAAGTCTGGTAAAGAGTTCTGGGTTGTTAAAGCTTCAGATAAAAAAGATGCTGTTTACTTTGAACTTGATGAAATTAAGCAACAATTAGAAGGCATGATCAAAAATAATAAGTTTAAAGAAGTGCTTGATGAAAAAATTAAAACATTGAAAGAAAACCATAAGATTGATGTAAATGAAGATTTTTTCCAAGAAAAACAAGCCCCTGCTGTAGACAATGCGCAAGACAAAAAAATAGATGAAAAAGATCTTGACGATGCTGATGATGCAGATGAAAAAGAAGAAGTTTCTAAGGCTTCTGCAGAAGCATAATTAGATTTTTGCATAGTTGTTTTTTAAAGGGGCGAGTAGTCAACTCGTCCCTTTAAAATTTTGTAGGGTTGTTATGATTGTAAAAGGATTGTGTATGATGAACGCAATAAAAAAACGTTATTTTTTTATGGTGGTATGTGGGTTGGTGATAGGGCTTTGTGGTGATGCGTCTGCAATAGAAAAAGGTAAACGCTTTTTGGTTGATAAAGTTGTCGCGCGTGTCAATGGGGTTTCTATTTTGTATTCAGATACTCAAATTCCGCGAATTGCAAAAGAGGGAGGCTTGTATTCCCTTGATGAGTGTATTATCGAGGAAGTTTTTTTTCAAAAGGCTGTAGAACGTCATTTGCAGCCATCAGCGGTTGATATTGAGCGGCAAATTGTTGCATTTAAAATTCAAAATAATTTGAGCCATTTGAGTGATACTGAATTTGAAGAACAATTGAAAAAAAGTGGTATTACGCTCAAAATGTACCGTGAGCAAATGGGGCGTATTATGGCGGTAGAAAGCGTGCGCCGCGCTGAGGTAAGTGAGAAAATTTTTGTAACCTCTCAGGAAGTTGAAGCGTATCACAAGGCAAATCCTCGCTTTGTAAAAGAGGGATATTGGTTGCATGTTGCGCAATGTGAAACTGAAGATGCTCCTGAAGATACGTATCGTTGGCAAGATCTTGGTTGGGTTGATAAGTGTGATCTTGATGCAAGTTATGATTTTGTTGCATCAATGGAGGTTGGGAGTATTTCAAAGCCTGTTAAAAATGCGCAAGGATATCAAGTTATAAAAGTTATTGAAAAACGCATGCCTCGTCCAAAAACGCTTGATGAACGTTATGTAAAAATAGAGAAATTATTGCGTGATGAAAAACGTACCAAGTATCTTGAGGGCGTTGAAAAAGAATTGTTAGAAAAAGCACATATTGTCCGTTTATAGTAAAGGAGTATGACGTATATGGTTGGTCGGATTTTACTTGTTGTTGGCACTCGTCCTGAGGCCATTAAAATGGTTCCGGTATATCAAGCTTTAAAGCAGCGTGGCGCTCAGGTTTTTTTGTGCGCAACGAATCAACATACGTCGCTTCTTGAACAAGTATTTACCGTCTTTGGTGTAACGGCGGATATTAAGCTTGATATTATGAAGCCAGGGCAGGATTTATTTTATATTACGCAGGCAATCCTTGAAAAAATGCGCAATGTAATAGAGGAATATAACCCTGCGCTCCTGGCGGTTCATGGTGATACAACGACAGCGTTTGCTGCTGCACTAAGTGCTTTTTATAAAAAAGTTCCTGTTGCGCATATTGAGGCTGGGTTGCGTTCTGGTGATATTTTTGCACCTTATCCAGAAGAAATGAATCGTAAATGCATAACGCAAATGGCATCGTATCATTTTGCGCCAACGGCATTTAATGTGGGGCAGCTCCTTTCTGAAGGGGTTGCGCGGGATCGTGTTTATTGTACGGGAAATACGGTTGTGGATTCCTTGCATTATGTGCAAGCTAACATTGAACAGCATCCTGATCTTGTGGGTGTGGAAGTGGTAGCGCGCATTACTCAATGCAAAAAAAAGGGGCATCACGTGATGTTGCTTACGGCTCATCGGCGTGAATCGCTTGATGGCGATATAATTCATGCTTTACGTGCGATTGCACAATTTTTAGATCAACATGCAGATCTATATGCGCTTTTTCCTGTGCATCCTAACCCTCGTGTTATGGAGGCTGTTTGTCAGGCGGGGCTTGATAAACATGCTCAAGTTATGTTAGTTCCAGCGCTTTCGTATCGTGATCTTGTCTATGTTTTATCGCAGGTTGATTGGGTGGTAACTGATTCTGGAGGGTTGCAAGAGGAGTCGGTAAGCCTTGGCCGACCGGTTTTGGTTTTGCGTGACGTTTCTGAACGCGCGGAGTGTTTTTGGGAGGGATTTGGGCGTCTAGTTGGAACATCTGGAGATTTAATAATCTCTGGTTTACAAGATTGTTATGATGGGGTAATGTTAAAAAAAACGGCAAGTGCTATTTACGGGGATGGAAAGGCCTCGGTTCGCATTGCTGAAATTATGTATTCTTTGCTCAGTGGTGAGCGGAATAAGAGTATATGAAAAATGAAGTTGTTAACGAGTAGTCTAATGGGTACATTAACGCTCCTATGATATAAGGGAGGTTTGATGAAAAAGGTTTCTGTCGTCGGATTAGGATATATAGGATTACCAACAGCATTAATAGCTGCGCAAGCAGGATATGAAGTTTGTGGGTTTGATGTTAATCGTGAAAAAGTTGATAAAATAAATACCGGTGATTCGGTAATTTTTGAACCAGAAATTTCGGATAGGTTGTGGGATGTTTTGAGCAAATCAACCTTTAGAGCTTATAAAGATTTGCAATATGCTGACTGTTTTTTGATTGCTGTTCCTACGCCATTTAACGCTGATAAAACTGCTGACTTGAGTTATGTATACAATGCAAGTGAGTTAGTTGCGCGGCGTGTAATGCCTGGCAACTTGGTTATTTTGGAATCTACAGTTCCGGTTGGGACAACCGAGCGTGTGGTTGAAATAATTCAGGATATTTCGGGTTTGAAAAGTGGGGTTGATTTTTTTGTCGCATATTGTCCAGAACGTGTGTTACCTGGAAAAATATTTAAAGAATTAATTGATAATGATCGTGTTATTGGTGGTACTTGTCAGCGAGCTTGTGAATTGGCACGAATGTTTTATGGAAAATTTGTAAAAGGATTTTTGCATATTACCGATGATAAAAGTGCTGAAATGGTTAAACTCGTTGAGAATAGTAGTCGTGACGTTCAAATTGCTTTTGCAAATCAGGTTGCAGGTATGTGCTATTCAGCAGGGATTGATCCGTTTACGGTAATAGATCTAGCCAATCGTCATCCGCGGGTAAAAATTTTGTCTCCTGGCTGTGGGGTGGGAGGGCATTGCATTGCTATTGATCCCTATTTTTTAATTGAAAAATTTCCTCAAGATACGCATCTGCTTCAGGCTGCTCGATTTGTTAATGAACAAAAACCTGATTATGTTGTGCAGCAAGTTCAAGAAAAAATTATTGAGTTACAAGATCATGGTATTTTGCGGCCACGTGTTCTTTCGTTGGGTTTGACATTTAAACCTAATATTGATGACATTCGTGAATCGCCGGCGCTCAAAATTGCTCAAACGCTTGCACATATGCACCATGAAATTGATTTTGTTGCCTACGATCATAATGTAGGTAAAGTCGAAATGAAACGACTTGGGTTTGATGTTGTTACTGATTTGTGGTATGAGCTCAAGCAAGCGGATATTGTTGTAGTTCTTGTTAAACATAAAGAATTTAATTGCATACGCGATCATATGCTTGAGGGAAAAGTTGTTATTGATCCATGTGGTCTTTTGCATGATTTATATGCTCACCAAACGCATGCTTTTTTAGAAGGGGCGGTTCGGTTACAACAAGGAATGCATAAGACTGTAGCATAAAAAGAGAGTGGTTTATGATGCAGCAAATTTTTTTACAAAAAGGTAAAGTTCTTGTGCAGCAAGTATCTTTACCTGTGTGTCCAGATAAGGGAATTCTTGTTCGTGTCTATTATTCGTTTGTTAGTAGTGGGACCGAAGGGGCAACGCTTGCCAATTCGGCACAGCCGCTTTTAAGTCGCTTTGTTTCTAATATTGCCGACAATACTCAAAAGGTTGTCGATACGATTAAAGAACATGGGGTTGGGGTAACGTTATCGTTGATTAAAAATAAATCGGGTATGGTTATGCCACTGGGGTATTCGTGCTCCGGCCAGGTTATGCAGGTTGGATCTCAGGTTAAAGGGTTTCGTGTTGGTGACTATGTTGCCTGTGCAGGGGC
Organism: candidate division TM6 bacterium GW2011_GWF2_38_10; assembly: GCA_000992305.1. Taxonomy (GTDB): domain Bacteria; phylum Babelota; class Babeliae; order Babelales; family RVW-14; genus GWF2-38-10. Next base: position 10,386 of record LBTY01000012.1, on the reverse strand, counting down.
TGGTATTGCAAATCATGCTGAAGTTGTTGCCGTTCCACAAAATTTAGCTGTTCGCGTTACCGATCCTGAAAAACTTAAACAAGCGAGCATTACAACCATTGGTGCCATTGCATTACAAGGTATTAGGCGCGCAGGATTGCAACTTGGTGAAAAGGTGTGTGTTGTTGGCCTAGGACTTCTTGGTCAATTAACGGTTCAGCTTGCAAAGCGCGCGGGGTGTTATGTTATTGGTGTTGATATTCAGGAATCGCGTATTAAAATGGCTCAACAGCTTGGTGCGGATTGCGTATTAAATGCATCATCAAGTACCATAGAGCATGAAATTGCTATTGCGACGGGGCACATCGGGGTTGATGTAACGATTATTACGGCAGCATCTTCACAGGGGGCATTGTTGCAGCAAGCTATGGAAATTACACGCAGAAAGGGAAAGGTTGTATTGGTTGGTGACGTTGCCATTGATTTTGATCGCGATCCCTTTTATTCCAAAGAAATTGATTTTTTAATTTCATGTTCGTATGGTCCTGGACGTTATGATGATGCATACGAAAAAGATGGGCAGGATTATCCCTATGCATATGTGCGGTGGACTGAAAATCGTAACATGGAATTATTTGTTCAATTAGTGCAGCAAGGGGATCTTTTGATTGATCCTTTGATTACGCAAACCTATGCGCTTAAAGATGTCGAACAGGCATATGCATCGCTTGCTACCGGCGGAGCACTCGGCCTTGTGCTCGAATATGATGATAAAAAAGAGTTTATTGCACCGGCCGTGAACAATGCTGTTTGTGATATGCATGATGTTGTCCCATTCCATAGTGTTGCATCGTGTATTGGGGTTGCTTGTGTGGGTGCAGGGGGGTTTGCAAAGGTAAAATTATTGCCACTCTTGGCGCATACTCCTGGAATTACACTTACTAATATTGTTGATACCGATCCTGCAAATGCGCGTAATGTTGCTCGTCAGTATGGAGTTGCTTGTGCTGATAATGATTTTCAACGTATTGTACGTGATGAAAAAACACAAGCTTTGGTTATTGCTACTCCACATGGTTTACACGCTGAGCAAGCGATTATGGCAATGCGAGCTGGTAAGGCTGTTTTTATCGAAAAACCTGCGGCGGTAACGAATGAACAGTATCAGCAGTTATTAACTTTTTTACGTGGTCACAAGGATCAAGTAAAATATTGTGTCGACTTTAATCGATCATTTGCGCCCTATTTTTCTGCTATCGGGGCGGTACTTGAGCATCGAACAAATCCGGTCATGATTAATTATCGTATGAATGCTGGATATATTCCTCAAAACCATTGGATTCATGGTCAGGCAAATCGTGGAAGAATTATTGGTGAGGCTTGTCATATTTTTGAATTATTTTGTTCATTAACACGTTCGTATCCTGTAACTGTTTCGGTGTATACACCATTAGTGCGGCATAAAGATTATGCACCAAGTGATAATTTTACAGCCACCTTTTATATGGCTGATGGTTCTGTTTGTTCTTTATTGTATACGGCGTTGGGCGACGTTAAAATGGGCAAAGAGCGGGCTGAAGTTTTTTTTGATGGTAAATCGATTATTATGGATGATTTTATACGGCTTTCTGGATTTGGGGTTGCTCCTTCATTTGATCAGGTTGCTCGCAAGGCGGATCGTGGACACGCGTGTTTAATAGAGCATTTTTTTGCATCGCTTAGAGATGAAAAAGCATTGCCGATTGCATATGAGCGCATATTAATGGCGACAAAAATGAGTCTTGTTGTTGACGTGTTAGCAAGTTCTGGTGGTGGCATTCAAACATTTGAACGAGATTTTTTATAATGAAACAATAAAAAATCTCATTTTTCATTGTTAGATATTTTTTTCGCCAGCCTTCTGCTGGCCGCATTATTCGTTGATTTTTATTTTTTGTATTTTGTGCAAATTTATTATTCAATAATAAATTTGCACAAAATGTGTTGTTACATAAGTGAATAAACAACAAGTCCTGGTGGGAGTTTTGGTTCAAACCATGTTGATTTTGGAGGCATTAAAAATCCTTCATCAACAATGTCTATAAATTGTTTTATGGGAACTGGGGCAAGAGCGAGGATGATATCAGATGGGTGCGTGCAGTTTTTCTCAAGTTCGGCATAGGTGTTAATCCCGCCAATATAGGCTATTTTGACCATGGATTGTTGTTGTATTGGATTAATAATTAACTTTTGAATGATGAATGAATCGAGTGATTCGAGTGGCATAGTTGCTAGTGTTTTTATGCTGTCGCGTTTGAGTGTAAGATGATACCAGGTGTTGTGCATAAAAAGGGCAAAGTCATGGGGTAGGGAGGGGGTTTGGGGTGTCGGTGTTAAGGGGGTAATGTCAAAATTTTGGGCTATAATGTCCACTATTTCTTCGTGTGAGAGCGTTGTATTTTTTATAATGCGGTGAAAAGCTTTGAGTTCAAGTTGGGAGCTGCTTGCAAGTGCCGCCAAAACATAATTATAAGGGGTGTGGTGTGGAAATTTTTTATGAAGATTTTTGGCAACTGCAAGTCGATGGTGACCATCGGCGACATATACGCTGGAAAAGTGCGTACAGAGGCTTCGAATATAGTTATTTATCAAATTATCTGAAATACGCCAAATGGTGTGGCGTGTTGTATCTGGCGTTGTAAATGATTGGTATGGATGGTTTTTCGTGCAAAAATTTTCAATAAAAGTGTCGAGTTCTTGCGCAACAGTTGTTGTGTTGTCGTACATAAGAAGAATGGGATTACATTCGGCATGCTGTTTTGCAATAAAAGATTCCAGTTCTAAAGCTTTATCAGTTAGAATATTTTCATGAGTTTTAATGCATTCTGGAGCACTTGTTTCAAGATCAAGTATTCCTATAATGCAGGTGGATTGGTGGTTTTTGGTTTCTTGTCGATATACATAAAAATGATGTGGTTGATCCTTAAAAAAAAGAATATCTTGATGTGAAAGCGATGGAATGTTAAGGGAAATATGATGTTCGTGGGTTATGTTTTGATTATTGGGATTGCTTTGTAACAATGGCGCTACGTGGTTGTAGGGCTGATAGGCTTGAAAAGGGTGAAAGGCGAGTTGAGTTTTTGCGGTCGGAGTTGCTACAAAAGTTGATAAAAAAATAACCGCTATTAATGATAGCGTGGATATACTACGCATAATAAAAAATCTCCTTTTGAGTTATTAAAAAGATATATTCATTGCAGGGTGCTATAAAACGCTTGCAATAATAGCATTTTTTTATATTTTTTTCAAAAAAAGCCGATCTTTACGCTATTTTTTGAGAAATATAAGTTTTGGATTTATTTCTGCGTATCGCTCTAATAAAAACCTAAGTCATGTGTTTTAGGGATTGGTTGGTGGGTAAATACAATAAATGCTTTAAGGGCTTTTTCGGCACATTGGTGTGTATGAAATACCGAACAATCAAATGTTTCATCATCGTCAGATAATTTTTCAGATGCCGTTAAATCATGGGATGCTTTTTTGAGCCAATCTTTAACTCCTGGCATAAATCATCTTTCCTCGGTTTTTTATTTCATATGTTGATGATGTTGTATCTTGTGAGAATTTATCAAATTCTTGCTTGGTAAAGACAACGACATTTGTAGGTATTTTTAGTCCCAATAAGCTGTCAAATGCTTTATCTCCTCGTTCATAAACTTTTTTGGAGGATGATTCAATTACCAGTAAAAGGTTGAGGTCATCATCTTCATTGGGAGTGCCCCATGCATAGGACCCCCAAATATATATTTCTAACGGGTCATAGGCTTTAACAAGTCGTTGCGCGGCTTCTTGGATTATTTCTTGCGAAATCATATGAATCCTCTTAGCTTATGTTGCTTTCTTTTTAGTTTTGGTTAATTTAGTGTGACAATTTTAACATGGCCTGTAAATCCAAGATTGGTTGTTAGCGCAATGTTAGCCTCGTGGCAAAAAACATAGTATTGGGTATGGATTATTGCTATAAATGGTTATTTTTTTGTATTATTAACAATGTTAGGGGATGTATTTTGGGGTCTTTTATAATGGGGGATAGGATGAATATTATTGTTCGATTGTATATGTGTGTCATAAGTTTGCATTTGTTTCCTTTAGTTTTTTCAATGGATAGTTGTTCCTCATCGCCACTTGCCTCTCCGGCGGTATTATTAAAAGCGTATTGTGAACAATTGTATGAATTTGATGGATATTGTTTTTTACAAGATAACCATTCTTATAATCAAGATTTTTTCAAAAAATTAGCGATGCATTGTGGTACTTCTGTGGTGAATTATGATCTTTTTAATAATCTTCTTGATGGTGTCATTCAACTGTTAGAGGAACGCTATTGGGAAGAATTTAAGTGTTGGCCGCAGTCGGCATGTTGCAACTATGCTGGAGCTTGTGTTGTGCCCTATAAGTCGATCATTATTGCTATGGGGGATTATCATGGAAGTCTGCATTCACTGCTTCGCAATGTTATGCGCTTGCGGTATTTGGGGTTAATGGATAAGCATTTTAGGCTTAATCCTGATGTTAAACTTGTATTTTTAGGTGATATTGGTGGGAGGGGGTTTTATAGTTTTGAATTGTGGACCTTTATTTTGGCGTTAATGTTGTGCAATCCGAATAATATTATTGTTTTGCAAGGAAACCACGAAACTGAAGCATTGTTTTCGAGCGATGGGAGCTTGTATGAGTTTTTAGCAAAACTTGGAGATGAGGAAAAGGTCCATGAATGTTTAAGAAAAATGTATTATTTTTTTTCTTTATTACCACAAACTTTTTTTATTGGAACGCGGTCTTCTAGTTATGAACCGGTTCATTTTATTCAATTTTGTCATGGAGGGTTGAGTGAGTATAAAGAGTGTAAGGAGTTGTCTTGTGGGCCTAAGTTTTTTTTAAAAGAAATGCCCTGGAGAAAATTATTAATTGGTGCCTTGTATAAAAAAGGAGCTGGTGCTTGTTATTTTTCGTATTTGCAACAACATTTTTCTCAAGATAATGGATTGCTCTGGAATAGTTTTTATGCAGATGATGATCCTAATGCTCCATTGGTTATTGAAGGTGGGCGTGATAAATTTGATCTTATGCATCATGGTAAAGCTGTTTATAAGTATTTTTCTCAATTAGGGTATAAAGGATTATTTACGGTTGATGCTTTGGTTCGAGGGCATGATCATATTTCTTGTGGTGTTGGGCGATTAACAGCGTATTCTTTTAAAAATTCAGATTCGTATGATGCAGATAGGGTTTTTTTGCGCATTGATAAAAAAGATGTTATTACGCGCGAGCGTCTTGTTAGTCAATATCCTGTTTTCACCATTTCTTCGGTTGCTCAGATGCAACATTGTGACGCTTTTGCGGTGTTGCGGTATGATGCACATATGACCTACTGGTCTGTTGTGCCCTATGTGTATCCCCTTAGTTTTGAGACGTTGCATGGATTTCATGCTGATGATATTATTCTTGCTCGTAAAATGTTACCACCTGAGAAAAATAAAAATTTTTTTTATACAGATTATAAAAAAATAGCTCATATTATTTGGCCATAATAGTGATATGCCTGTGATCTATTCTTGATTTTTTATTGATTGTTAGTACTCTTATCATCCAATCAACTTATTTTTTGTTGTGATTGAGTGGAAAAGTAGGTTTTGGGGATTCGTAATATAAAAAAATAAGTAATTATTGAGGGGATTTTTTTTATGTTAAGATATATAAAATATTGTGTATTAGTACTTGTATTGTTTGGTGGATTATGCTGTGCTATGGTTACAAGTGATCATGAACACCGTACATTGGCGACGGGTAATGAGGAGGATACTCTATCATTTGAACTTGCGGTGGGAACAAGTATTTATAACTTATTTTATGCATTAATTGATGGAACAATTAGTGAGGGTGATTTTGCTGTTGGCTTGCAGTCAATTGTAAGTGTTTTTGATAAAGATGAACTTCAGCAAGAAGTTGTTTATTTGTTGTTTCACTATTTTTTCTTTCATAGACCATTTAATGTTGCTCAAGCTTGTGATACTATTGATAGTATATTTTTTGAGTTACCGGCGCTTGGGGTTTTTATTGATCGTAAGGTTGAAGAGATGAATGTTCCTGATCAGGTGACTCATTTTTTCGCCTTATTGCTTCCGCACGAAAAAATGATTATGACCGCTTTTTTAACGCATTATGCATTGGGAAAAGCGGTAAAAGAGTTTAATTATAAGCCATATCTTTCTGGGGATCGGCCTGAGTTTTTGAAGTTTAATGCCTTAGTTGATTTAGTTATGTGTACTCGCATTGATGCTGCAATCTATAAGGATTCTGCGTTGCCTTTTAGTTTTTATGATTTTTATCGTTCAGCTTCGTTGAGTTCAGCTATTCCCCATTTTGGTTGTGCTATAATGGTGCAAGCATTTTTATTAGGGGGGATTGTTTCATATTTTAATGATGAAACAATGGAGGTTATTAGGGCAATATTTGCGGATAATCTTGAGTTTTTTACAAAAGAAGACCGTTTTTTATATTGGCCTCCTATTCATTTGCCGTTTTCTGTTGTTGAGTTAGCTGCGCTTGCGGGTGCTGAAAAAATTGTGAGTTATTATAAGGATGATATCCCGTGGGTGCAAGAGCAGTTTAGGTTGAATGCAATTCAAGGTGGAAATAAAGTCGTTATAGACGCCTTTGTAGGGATTAAAACAGAACAAGAAATTGCGCAAGTCATTCGCTATGGAATGAATAGTTTTCTTAATTTAGAAGTAGTGCGTCAAAAATGTTCGTATGATTTGTTGGCGCGATATGCTGTTCAATTTAATAATGTTCCTCTGCTCTTTTTTTGTATACAAAATGGTGTGGATTCATTGAGCAACAAGCTTATGAAGTACCCTTTACATTATGTCGCCAAAAAAGGGTTTTTGACTTTGGTGTGCTATTATGCATCACGAGTTCAGGTTTGTGTAGCCAATGAGCAGTCCGAGATAAAGTCTATCGATCAATTTGATTCGTATGGGTTAACCCCTTTGGCATGGGCATGTAAAGGAAGTTTTTATTATGCTGCAAAGATGCTTATTGAAAAAGGAGCTGCTTCAAAACGGGTTGATTTGATAAGACGTCCTTTAGCAATTGCAAGATCGCGAAAGAGTCCTTCGATTGTTGAATTACTTTCAAAACATGAAGTGAAGTTAAAAGAAATTCTCCCATAATCATCAGGACTTTTACCCCCGCTTAGTTTTGGTGTAGTCTTTTGTAAGATAGGGGCTCTGAAGGATAATGAGGTTGAGGAGTGCTGCAAGGCAAATGATAAAAAAGAGAAAAAAGATAGTAGCATCTGAAAAGGTGCTTATTTTTTTTATAAAGGAAAATGGTTTAAAAATAATAAGATCGGCTTTTATAATAGGATAGAACAGTTGACTTGATTTTAAAAAAATTGACGTCCACAATAGGCATTCAAAAATATTTTGAACTCCTGGAGTTATTTGGTGTACACTTAGAACAAATTTGATTTTTTTTAGTAGATAGACTGACCCTAAAAAGCCGAGAAGCAAAAGCGATGGTAAAAGTGGTTGGGAGAAAAATCCCAGAGCGTTTATTGTGGCAAATAAGTAACCATATACACCATACGATGAGACAAAGATAAGAAATGCGAGAAATGAGTCTTTAATATTGTGTTTAATAAGCACAAAAAGAAAAAGCCCAGAGAAAAGCAGCAAAACAGTTAATGGGTAGGTGTTGCTTTCAGATAGGTTGAAAAAATGTGATAGATTTAAAAAATGAATAAGTGTTTTGAGGTATGTTGTAAAAAAAATACTCGAAAGAATGCACATAAAAACAATAAGTACGATGCTTACAGGTATGAGAAAAAGAAGCCATATATTTTTTTTAGTCATTTGATTATTCATGTCAATTTCCCTTCGTTTATTATACTGGTTTATGGTATTATTTTGATCATAGCATGAGGTGCCCAAGTATTTGCAATACTTTAAAATTCTTGGCATATGTATGGCAAGCTAGAATGTTTATTCCAAATATAAGTGAAAGTAATCTATGGATACGTTGCAACCAAAAGATTGTGCATGGTGGGTAGAACAAGCGCAAAAATTGTCTTGGTTTGAGCCGTGGAAAGATATAAGCGTTGGAGAATCTCCTTTTGTACGGTGGTTTGTTGGAGGGAAAATTAACGCAAGTTTTGTGTGCTTGGATGTTCATATTAATGCTGGCAATGGAAATAAAATTGCGGTGTATTGGGAAGATGAGCAGGGTGCTTGCCGGCATGTTACCTATCATGAATTATGGCGTATGACAAATTATTTTGCAGCATTACTCCGGGATCATGGTGTAACAGTTGGTGATCGGGTTGTTGTGTTTATGCCTATGATACCTGAGGCCCTTGCGGCAATATTGGCTATAGCGCGGCTTGGTGCTATTCATGTTGTTGTTTTTTCTGGTTTTGGCGCTGATGCACTGCGTGAGCGGATTGACCATGTTGCTGCGCGTGTTGTTATTACGGCTGATTATGATATTCGTCGTTTGAAAATTATTCCATTAAAAAATATACTGGATGCTGCGTTACAGGGATGTGCATGTGTGCAAAATGTTATTGTATGTCAACGGTCGGCTCAGGCATATCCGTATTCTTTGGAGGCACACCGTGATGTGGTTGTTCCCCTTAAAAATGCATGGGTATATGATTTGCCGGAGCAGTTTATAGAGCCTGTTGCAATGCCTGCTGAGAGCCCTTTGTTCATTTTATATACCTCAGGGTCGACGGGTAAGCCCAAGGGGATTATGCATGCAACGGGAGGGTATTTAACGTATGTGTATTCTACTATTCGATCAGCATTTGGGATTGATGCATCATCGGTGTATTGGTGTACTGCTGATATTGGTTGGATTACCGGGCATTCGTATGTGGTTTATGGACCGTTAATGGCCGGGGCCTCGATGGTTATGTTTGACGGGGCGCCAGATACGCCAAGTCCTTCGATTTGGTGGAAATTAATTGAACGTTATCGTGTTTCTATTTTTTATACCGCGCCTACAGCGTTGCGTTTTTTTATTAAAATTGGAGATGATTGTGTTGCCAGTGCAGATCTTTCGTCTTTAAAGGTTTTAGGATCGGTTGGGGAGCCATTAAACGCTCAGGTGTGGAAGTGGTTTTATCATGTTGTGGGAAACGACCAGTGTCCAATTATTGATACGTGGTGGCAGACCGAAACTGGTGGCTTTATGATTGCGCCGCAGGTGGAGCATTTACAGCAGCCTTATAAACCTGGTAGTGTTACTCAGCCTTTGCCGGGGATTTCTATTAAGCTTGTGGATGAACATGGAAAATCTGTGCCTCAGGGGAAAAAGGGGTTTGTTGTTGTTACAAAACCATGGCCAAGTATGCCGCTGGGATTATGGGATGATGCACAAGGTATCTATGAAAAAACGTATTGGCAAAAATTTCCTGGAAATTATTATGCTGGTGATTATGCCCTACAAGATGCTGATGGTGATTTTTTTATGATTAGTCGAGCTGATGAAGTATTAAATATTGCGGGGCATCGTGTTGGGACTGCGGAACTTGAGTCGGCATTGTTAACGCATGCAGCGGTTGCGGAGGCGGCGGTTATTGGGGTTGTTGATGATATTAAAGGTGAAGTTGCGGTTGTTTTTGTTGTTTTGCGTGATGGTTTTGTTGAAGTTCCCGAATTAAAAAAAGAGTTGATTAAAGTTGTGCAAGAACGGGTTGGGAAATTTGTTGCGCCGTCTGAAGTTTTCTTTATTCAAGCGTTACCAAAAACACGATCCGGAAAGATTATGCGGCGTATTTTAAAAGCTATGGTTTTGCGTGCCCCGCTTGGCGATCTGAGCACGTTGGAAGATGATGCAGTATTGGCTGAGGTTCTTGCAGTTTATCAGCAATTTATTGATAACAAAGGATTGTAGAACTTGCTATTGGTCAATGTATGGGCTATAGTTTGTTACATGTGAGAGAAAGATTGCTTTATATCAGGGAGTAAAGGAGTTTTTATGAAGTGGCTATCGTTTTGTTTAGTATCGTTATTTTTTTTTACAAGCATCGTATTGGGTGTGAGTATCGATGGAACATCAACGGTTAAATATATAAGCGATCATTACGTGTTTAGAGATTCGGATTATGCAAAAGGGTTTGTGTATTTATCGCAAGGGTTTACCGTAATAAATGGTGGCCAAGTTTTGTTTGATGGTGTGGTTCCAATAAGTGGAACGTTGGATTTGCGAGAAACGGGAATTTTTACGTTAGAGCGTGATGTATATTTTGAACATGGAGTAACCTTTTCTTCAAGTGGCATTATAAACTCCTCTGGTTCAACATTACATCTTGGAGGTGATTTTACGATTCCTGCATCCAAAGTTATTCATTGTCGTGGA
>LBTY01000011.1 GCA_000992305.1 candidate division TM6 bacterium GW2011_GWF2_38_10 | reverse complement strand
TCACCTTTTTCTCACTCAAATGTATGATCCCCGAAAATAAAGGTAAGTCAACGGCTCGATTAATTGCAGAGCAAGCCTTTTTTTATCCCATACATCACGATATTATTTTAGCAACTCGCTTGCGCATTGGTTATATTTTTCGACGTAATTTTGAATACATTATGCCTATTGAACGTTTTTACCTTGGGGGCCCTCATTCGGTGCGCGGTTATGAAGTTGACGCCCTCCCTCCGCTGGGCGTTATAGAAAAAGATGCAACAGGTGCCGTTATTAAAACATACACAACCAATGGTGAAACAAACCACACCCTACCATCAACAACTACAAAAGAATACACCATACAAGGTGGCAGCTCGATGCTTAATGGAAATATTGAACTACGCTTTCCACTTATTAAAAATCTTGGTGGAGTAGCATTCCAAGATGTGGGCGTTTTAAGCCAGTCCGGGCTTGCGGGCTTTAAAGAAAAATGGTATCCAGCGTCAGGATTTGGATTGCGCTACAAAACCCCAATAGGAGCGTTACGCTTTGATATTGGATGGAAATGGAAGCGCCGCCTTGAAAAAGACAGCGCCTATTGTTGGTACTTAACACTTGGTGAATCGTTTTAATGAGTATAAATACGTATTTTATATAAATAAAGGAAAATCAATTGTTTCAATCCCACGTACATTTACCCTGTCATAGCATTCTTTAATAATATCAAGAACATAAGGATTTTCTAACGTTGTAAGATCTCCGAGCGGCTTTCCTGCTATTAGGTCTCGCAATAATCGACGCATAATTTTACCACTATGATTTTTAGGAAATTGATCAACAACAATAACATGCAATGGCCGCGCATACACCCCAATTCCACTACTTACTTTATATTTTATAATATTCTCAATGTCCTTAGTATAAGTATGTTCTTTTAACACCACAAAAACAACAAGCTCTGTCCCTTTAATAGCATCATCTATACCAACGGCCACAGCTTCGGCAACTGCAGGATGCTCAACAACAACATTTTCTACTTCCGCACAACCAATACGATGTCCAGATATTTTTAGTACATCATCAAGACGACCATTAATCCATATATAACCATTAGCATCCCTTATTGCCTCATCACCTGTATAATAATAACGCCCATCCCACTTGCTCCAGTATGTTTTTTTATAACGATCATAATCTCCAAATATTCCACGCAACATAGATGGAAAAGGACCTTTAATAGCTAAAAATCCTTTATCGACTTCATTCCCCTGCTCATCCAAAATCGCAACATCATACCCTGGCAACGGGCGTGTTGCCGATCCTGGTTTTAACGTAGTTACTCCAGGAATAGGCGCTATTACAAAACAGCCAGTTTCTGTTTGAAACCATGTATCAATAATTGGACACCTCCCCCCACCAATTACCGTATCATACCACTTCCAAACTTCAGGATTTATCGTTTCGCCAACCGAACCTAACAAGCGTAAAGATGAAATATCATGTTTTTCTATATGCTCATTTCCCCATTTAATAAACATACGAATAGCTGTTGGAGCCGTATAAAATAGCGTTATTTTATAATCTTCTATCAACTTCCAAAAACAATCCTTATCTGGATAATCTGGCGCCCCATCATACAAAACAGTTGTTATTCCATATAATAAGGGAGCATAAACAGCATAACTATGTCCTGTAATCCATCCAATATCTGATGTCGACCAGAAAATATCATCGGATTTAATATCAAAAGCCATCGCAAAGGTAGTATAAACACCAACTAAATATCCACCGGTACTGTGCAGAATTCCTTTAGGCTTACCCGTAGATCCAGATGTATAGAGCATAAATAAAAGATCTTCAGCATCCATCCACTCTGGATCACATGCATAAGCATCATGAATAAGTAAATCACGATACCAAATATCACGTGATTCATTCAATGATAGTGACAATCCAAGTTTATTCACGATGATAACTTTTTCTACACAATTATTACCTACTGATAACGCTTTATCAATAGTCGCCTTATGCGTCAAAACTCTCCCTCGACGCTTCGTTCCGTCAACCGTGATAATGTATCGCGCTTTACTTTCTTTTAAACGATCATATATCCCATCAGACCCAATCCCCCCAAAGATGACCATATGAGGAGCTCCAATACGAGCGCAAGCCAATAATGCAACAACAGCTTCTGCAACCATAGGCATATAAAGAGCAACAAATTCACCTTTTTTTACCCCTATTTTTTTGAGCCCCAAAGCAAACTTACAAACCTCTTCATATAATTTACCATAAGTATAAATCTCATCTTTTCCATACTCACTACGACAAATCAATGCTGGTTTTTCACTGAGTCCCTCTTTAATATGCCTATCCAAACAATTATACGATGCATTAATCTTTCCCCCTAAAAACCATTGAGCATCGGGAGCTTGCCATGTCACTGTAGTATGCCACGGCACAAACCACTCAAGATTATGTGCCTGTTTATCCCAATAAACAATATGCTCTTGAAAGTCATTTTGACATACATCATCATGAGCATAAACAACGCCAAACACTAATAAGAAAAAGTACATCTTTTTCAACATTATCATTCCTATTATGTATAAGAATTAGTATTTAAAAGAATTATTTAATCAACACGTTCATCCTCTAATACATCAATATATTTTTTATTATCTTTATCATCCATAAAAGAATCAGCAACATCCATATAATGCAACTCTTTTAATAAAAATTCTTTAGTATACACATAGGAAGTAATATAATGATCTGAAAGAGAACTAGTACGAACAATAAAAAGAGATGCCCTCTGCTTTAAAACATCAATTAAACATTCAGCAGCAAGAAGATCTGGTTTATACTGTCCATAAATAAGAGATATATAAGGAATTTTTTTTGCTGATAATAACAATGCATCAAGATCCACCCAGCGATCTTCAGCATTATGTAATCCAAAGCGAGTATTAATATTACTTGCCTTATTCACCTGTGGATTAATAACACAAGCTCCTTTTAATTTTAATAATGTCGCATAAAAAATTGAAGCATATCCCCCCATTGAACTACCCATAGTAAATACAGCATCACAAGAAATATTACATAAATTAATATGAAACTCTATAATGGCCCTATAATCTTGAATAAAATCATGCTCATTATTACCTAAATACCATGTAAAATCATCATCCTTTAAAAATAAAAAGGAAATTCCATTGGCCCATTCTTCTTTGTCATCCCACCACCATGTAAATTGAGAATATTTTCCTTTATTTGCCCCATTAAAAATAATGACCAATTTTTTAGTTTTTTTTGATGGATAAAATAAATATTCTTTTCCATTCATAACTTTTTGATATTTTTCAATAATGTATAATATTTTATCTTTAGTTATATTTTTTTGATTTACAATAGACTTAGATTCATCTAAGAATAAACTTTCACTATTCAACTTATTGCAAGCAACATTAATCAAATTACTACCATAAGCAACACAACAACAACTTAACACAAAAAAATAAATAAATTGCATCCTTTTCATTTTTTCAATTCTCCTAATTGTAAATAAATATTTTCAATTTTTTTTATAGCCTCTTCATTTGAAAAAATAGTTGTCACTCGTTGATATAAATTTTCACTCATGTTTTTGCATAATATAGGATCTTCTATATACATCTTTATTTTTTGAGCAAATTCATCTGCGCTAAAAGAACTTGCAAGTAATCCTGACTCTTGATCTTTCACTAAAATTCCAGCAACATCAGCCTCCTTTGAAATAACTACTGGCTTTTTCATAAGACCTGCCTCTAATATGGCTATTCCAAATGCTTCATGTCTACTTGTTAAAATATTAATATCACTATAATAGAGTAAATCAGGTATTAAATCAGTATAACCAATAAAATGAATAGTGTCATTTAGATGCAATTTAGTTATTTTTGAATACAAATTTTTATTTTTTTTTATTAAATCAACAAAGCCAGCAATAATAATATTAATTTTTATATGATATTGATATTTTAATAAATACGCTAAATCAAGTAATAAGTCATATTGCTTATCTCCGTTAGCAACCATAGATATAACATAACCCGAAGATATATCGATATTAAAAAAATTCTTAAAAAAAACTTTTCGTGAAAAAGATGACACGTACTCTAAAAATTTTCTTTCTTCATGGGGAGGGTGCACAAAATCAACTATCGAACATAATTTTAAATTCTTTATTTTTGCAGCAACACGGGGAGAGCTTGTAATAATCCCATCAAAATCTTGAAATACATCTGCACTAAAAAACTTATATGAATGATATTGAGCTAAGGATCGTATAGAAAGTTCTTGGGATATTTTTTTTATTAAACAATATTCGAAATCTTTGCTACCATGCAAAATATTAATAGAACACTTTTGACAAAGTTTTTTTATATTCTCATAATAATATTGTGGTATAAAATTATTTCCTAAATTAAAATCCTTTTTAAAAAGTGCTTTATTTTTATAAAAATCACCAGCAAAAAAAGGTAGTTTTTTTCGCTTTAACTCTTTTTTGATCATTGAACCATAAGGAACAAGTAAAAAAACAGGATATCTCTTGGCTAATAAATATTCATATAAAGCTATTTTTTGAGTTACAATTCCACCATGCAATACACTTAAACATACATTCAAAACTTTTGGTACATCGTCCCTATAATTAATAACGTCTTTACCTCTAAAAAATTTAATAGGCTTCAATAAAGACTTATTGTGAGAATACCAAATATCTTGCTCTTGAATATCAATACCCCTCCCGAAACAATTTATATGATTTAATAGGATAAAAAAAAAGATACTCAAAAACAATGATTGTCCTATAAATACCACAGCCTCTCCTTTAATGGTCACCATTGATATAAAAAAATATCTAACCATGTAGTAACCAGTTCTTCATTATAAAGTAAATAAAAGTTGTTTTAATTGGTACCATTAAAACAACTTTTATTTATACATCATTATAAATCTTATAAATTACTAAGCATTACTTATTCTACAACCTTAGCAACCCAACAACGATACGATCCATGCGTAATAGAAAATTTATACGAATAAGTAATAATATTATTATTAACTTCAAACGGCAACTCTAAGAAAGTTGTATATTTATTTTTATTACGATAATACTGACTACTTACTTTTTGATCATCCCTAAATGTTTTAAATATATTTAAATCTGTAGCAACGTTGCGAATATAAGAAATATTACCTAAATATTTTAAATGATTGCCAACCATTTCTAATAATGGAAACATCATTGCAACATCAGTTCCGGAACGAACAAAAGCGCCTTCATACATTAAATCTTCTTTCTTAATAAATTTAAACAAGCCTGCATAAAAAGTTCGCGGCTGCCCAATGACCCATCTATGCTCACGAAATGCTCTTCTATCGATAATATTTTTAGGATAACGTTGACCATACCCAAGTAAACTAGATGGCCAATTTATAAAATTTCCATATGTCAACCACACTTCATCGCTAGAATACGCGGCATTAATTTCAGATAAAACATCATCCCTAGAGAACCAATCATCACCATCTATATTTACGATAATCTCATCATCCCTACATGTATGAATAGCAAAATAACGATTAGCCGCCGCAAATAACCTCTCTTTATTTTTAATAATAGTTATTTTATTTTCAAGTTTATGTTCTTTAATATAAGCCTCAACAATATCACCTGTTCCGTCAGTCGAACAATCATCGATATAAATCACACGATAATTTGTATAGCATTGAAAAAAAATAGAAGCAAGATTTACCGCTGCCCAATCTTTATTATTATATGACGGAACAAGAACAACAATAGGACGCTCTTTAACGATTGTGGCACGCATAGATTCTTTATGTTTAGCCTGAATAATATTCAAGCCATTCATCATGAACAAAAATAATAAAATTTTTTTATATATCATAATAACCTTTTAACTAAATTAAAATATTATTTAAAATACAAACCAATTATTTATACCCTAATGACTTATGAAAAATACCATGGATTGATAATAATTTTCCATCAAACACATTTCGCGTATCCATTAATACAGCATTTTTCATATGATCTTTAATATATTCAATATCAATATGCTTAAATTCATCCCACTCTGTTAATACCAATAATGCATCTGCATTATCAATAACTCCATATACATCTTGAGCATATTGGATAGAAGGCAACTCTTTTTTCATATTATCCATAGCCTTGGGATCATATGCATAAATAAGAGCACCTTCTTGTAGTAACTGTGGAATTATATCCAGCGCAGGCGAATAACGAATATCATCAGTATTTGCTTTAAAAGCTAATCCCAATATCCCTATTTTTTTATCTTTTACTGACCCAGAACATAAATCAATAAAACTCTCAACGATATTTTGCTTATGTATTACATTAGCATTACGAGCTTCTTTAACTAAACTTAAATCAATGCCCCAATGCTGGGCTAAGACTGCAAACGCTGCAGTATCTTTTGGTAAACAAGAACCACCAAACCCAGGACCAGGACGCACCTTACTAATCGGTAATAATTTTTCACTTTGAGCGATACCTTGTATCACTGATACGATATTTGCGTCAACCTTATTGCATAATAATGATAATTGATTAATATATGATATCTTTATTGCTGAATATGCATTCCAAGCATATTTTATCATTTCTGCACTTGCATTGTCGGTTTTTATTAACAATGATCCATTTTTAATAAGTGGCTCATAAATAGATACCATACATTCTAAAGCCTTTTCATTGTCTCCACCAAGCACAATCGGATTTTGAAAAAAGAAATCATTAATAGCAGAGCCCTCTCTTAAAAATTCTGGATTCGAAATAATATTATAAGAAGCCCCTGGTTCAACTAGTGTACTTAATCTTTGTTGAACTTTATTATGTGTTTTAATAGGCACAGTACTTTTTATACAAACCAGTTTATGGTTACCTGGCTTTAAAACCTTTGCTATAGAATCAACTACCGCCCATAATGCTGATAAATTTGCATTACCATCATCCCCCATAGGAGTACCAACTGCAATTATAATAATTGATGCATTTCGTAAATTACTTTCAATATCACTAGAAAAATATAACTGTTTATTATCTATATTTTTAAGAACGAGTTCTTCAAGGCCTGGTTCATATATAGGCATCTTACCTTGGTTTAATGTATTTATTTTTTTCTCATCAATATCAAGACATACAACATTGTGACCAAGCTCTGCCAAGCCAGCTCCCGAAACAATACCAACATACCCACTACCAACAATCGCTATATTTTGAGGACATGTAGTCGTAATAAACGCATTTATATTAATTACATTATTAATAAAAATTAATATAAAAAAATAAAAAAACCTTACATTAATCATAATACTACTCCAATAACTAAACATTATTAAATCAATTAAAAATAAAAATATGCGATAATATATCCCTTTCTTCTAATAAGGTTAAATAATACAATATGTAACCTAAATTAACTCGTAGTTAGTTCCTGTGAACTCCATTGTTTTTTACAACTTCCTGCTTTTTTTATGGTGTATATATACGATTTTTGGGTTTTATCACAATTAAAAGGCAAACTAGAAATTATTGGATATTTATTTTTCTTTTTAATGAAAAGTAAATTATCTCTTTGTTTATTTCTATCGTCAGTCTTAAAAACATTAATTTCACTAGCAACATTTCTATTATAAAAAATAGTAGATATAAATTTATACCTACTTCCAACCATCTCTAATAATGGATACATAATAGCACAATCAGTTGCCGCCGTGAAAAATTTCCCATCTCGATATAAATCATTTTTATCTATTTGCTTATATAGCCAAGCATAAAAAGTACGAGGATGCCCAACAATCCACTTAAAATCTCTAAAATCACGCTTAAGAACATATTTCCGTGGAAAATCTTCTCCATATCCAAATGAATTTGTTGGCCAATTAAAATGTTGGCCATAGGTTAACCAAATATTTTTATCATTATATATAATATTAATTGTTGAAAAAAAATCATCACGCGAAAACCAATCATCACCATCAATATTAATTACTATAGACTCATCTGGACATAAAGAAATACCAAAATCACGGCTACCTGCAGCACCTAAGCGTTTCTTATTCTGCAATAACGTAACCTTATCTTCTAAGTGATGAACTTGAATATACTTTTTAACTAATTCATAAGTTCCGTCAGAAGAATAATCATCAATATAATACACATGATAATTTGTATAAACCTGAGAAAATATTGATGCTAAATTAGTCGCATACCACTCAGAATTATTATACGAAGGAATAACAATGGATAATAATTTTTCATCTACTTTTTTAATAATTGCATAACTATTTATAATTAAAATATTTAAAAATAAAATTATAAATATATTTCTTCTTATCGTCATTTTTTTATCTCTTTTCTTTTTATTTTTATTAAAATTGCACGGATCCTTCAATCATTTTCTCAAATAACAAAGGAGCTATTTTATCAAATTTATTCTTGAATTTTTTCATATCATAGCTACTCATTGCTGGAGCAATACTGCTATTACTACTCATAGACCGCGTAATATGTTTTTCAGTTAAACTTGCCTTAACATCATCTAAACTTGCTGGAGGAAATTTCCAAAATGCTGATAAAAGCGTTGTTTTAATCGTATCTCCCTCATAAAATGCTATAAAAGTAGCTCGCAATGTTGGATCATAAGGTTTATTGTCATAGTAAACTACTTTAGATTCTGCAAATTCTTCAACTAAGAACGTTTTTTGCTGCGCTTTCTTTTTCCAATCTTTAATTTTTTCTATTTTTTTAAAAGAATCTAATTGATTCCCATGCCCTATAATATTTTCTAATACATTTTTGATATCTTTTTTTTCAACCAATAACACACCACTCGATTGGCCACCAGAATTTGGTTTTATTACACATAATTTACCAGGTATATCTCGATTAATCACATCAGGCAATAATGCTATATCTTCTTTTTTGTATGATTTAGAAATAGGCCTTAAATAAGCAATTTCTTTATGCTCAAAAAACCTATGTATTCCATATTTATCACATGCAAAAAGTTTTTTAAAAGGATTAACAAAAAGATAATTAGAATGTTGTTTAATAAAATCGGAAATCTTGGGAACATCACGATCTCCCGTATGAACAATAACTCCATCATAATCACTCATGGCCAAACCATCATTCCCATTATTCCATATCTTTCTCTTGCTAAATTGCCTAAAGTTTCTAGCAAAACTTTCTCGTGAAATAGAAAATGATGCACCAAGTAGCTGTGCCGTACCTAGTCCTCGAATATGAGCATTATGAGTATCGTAAGGCCCTACAATATGTATAGGTTGATTAAATCTACTTAAATAAACCCAAAAAATATCCCAATAAGGAGTATACAAAACTTCATCAACTCCATTAATAGATGCATAGTGTCCCTTAAGATCATGACCACCACGAGGATAATTATACAATCCATTGCCAATTTCACATATTTTTATATGCTCGCCATCAAATTTAATATCCAAAGAAAAATAACCAATAACTGGTTTTTGTCTTAAATAAGTTTTCTTTTCAGTCACATCATCAAGACGCGTCAAAATGTTCTCATTCAGCCAAGAATCAGAACACTGCATATCCGCTAAATTCACACTTATAAAAATATAAAAAAAACATAATAGAACTTTTTTACTCATTTTCATTCCATACTCCTTCCTTAATATTGAAAGTTACACATGCTGTTAACAAATTTTTATAGATTCTTGGTAACGCAATACCTAATTGTTTTACTACTTCAGAAAAATCACCTTGTTCAACCGCTGCCGATACATTTTTTTGTTTTGAATAAATGCAAGAACGATGCTTATCTTCAAACGTTCCGTTCTTTTCCAATGACATCACAGGCAACTTCCAATAAGCAGCAAAAATATCAATACTGATATGTTGATTTTCACAATATGCAAGAAAACAAACACGCATCGTTGGATCATATGTACATCCATCAACCATAATTGACTTTGATGAAACAAATTCCTCAGCTATAAAACGTTGCTGTTTTTTACTCCTCCAATAACTATACGCATTTTTAGCGTGAGTACAATAAGATGACTCGTTACCAAACATCCTCCTTAAATCACTATCCAATTTTTTAGCATCAGTAAAAATGATACCTGCACCCTGACAACCAATTTCTGGCTTAAGAACAAAATACTCACAATCTAAATCATGCTTAATTTGCATGGCCAAATCTTTAGAATAAATAGCAGGATACACTTTCGCCTTAGGGCGAAATAACGACAACACAGCATCCTCAGCAAAAATATAACGCTGGGTTAAGCATTTATGAGGAAAAATACATCGAGAAAATTTACTAACAATTATAAATTCATCAGTATAAGATGATATATGAGAAACAAAGTCCTTCAATTTTCTATATAAAAAAATACCTTTATAATCGACTAATTTTTTATTATTACTCAAACCTGAGGAGTAATTTTTTTTAAAAAAATTAAGTACATCATCTTTATAATGAAATACAGGATATAATAAATTATTTGCTCTTTTTAATAAAGCAATAGAAAGTGGTTTATGCTCATATTTTCCAGAATAAAAATATAAAGATGGGTGCAATTGAGCAAGCTTTTCACACAACAAAGCCCATATAATATCTTTTCCATAAATTCTTCTATGTCCCTCAAAACCAGAATATAACCCCTCACCCATTTCGCATATTTTAACCTGTTTACCATCAAATTTTAAATCAACAATGCCAAAGGTAATATCATTTGGTAGATCTACCTGCGCATAACTTAAAACTGAACATAAGCTCATTACAACAAATAAATAATTTTTAAATAATATCATAGATCTCCTTTTTATACTCAAAAAGCCGTTTAAAATGGCCCCAAACTACTCTCGTGGAGTATACAACTAAAAAAAACGCAAAACAACAAAAAACACATATCGTTCAGTCTTTTTCAAAAATTGACGCTTTGTTATAAAAACGGTAGGATAAATCGTCGTTATGGATCATTGAAACTTTTTAAAGGAGTAATTATGAAAAAGTTAGCATTATTGGTCAGTGCAAGTCTTTTAATTCCATGCTCATTTGTAGCAGCAACCAATTTAACGATTGTTTCGATTGATAGCTTAAAAATTATGCAAGAATCAAATGAAGGAAGAGATATTACAGCTGAAATTCAAAAAGATATCGATTCTTTTCAAGCACAAGTACAAAAATCTCAACAAGAGTTAATGGCGATGCAAGAAGATCTTAATAAAAAAACAGCCCTTTTAAGTCAAGACGCCCTTGCAGAAAAAACAGAATCTATCACAAAAAAGAAAAAGGATCTTGAACGTGAGCTTTCTGATAAAGAAGAAACACTCCGTGGTGTCATACAAAGAAAACAAATGGCACTTCGCGATAAACAACTTAAAATTGCTCATGAAATTAGCGAAAAAGAACAATGGGATATGATTGTTGATAAAAACACCCCAGGCGTTTTATTCGCCTCAAAAAGCATCGACAAAACAGATGTAGTACTTAAAGCTGTTAACGAAAAATATGCGCCACAAACAACAATGACTAAACAAACAACCACAATGGCCAAAAATAAAGATGCTAAAAAAGATATTAAAGTAGCGTAATTAAGCACTACTACCCGTTTTTTTAGTATCAAGCATAAGTTAAAAATCCTCGGCCAATAACCTTGATTAGGTTTTTTTGCCGAGGATTACTCTTTTATACAACTATACCAGGATATTCATGATTCTTAACATAACTATTAAAGAACTAAGCACACTTTTAAATATAACACTTGATTATCAACCTAACCAATTAATAAAAAATATTACATCACTTGAACAAGCACAAGAAGATGATGTTGCTATTGTTTTAGATCGAGGAGATGCCTCAGTCTTTGATGCTCTTTCATTAGAAAAAATCAAAAACTGCAATGCCAGCTTTATTATTGCACATAAGCCCGTGGTCGAAGGGAAACAATATATTATTGTTGAGGACCCACTCGATGCATTTCAAAAAATTGTTGACCGCGCCCAGGCTATTCGCAGAACACAAGATGATTATGCCCCAACCCCAACACATGCCCTTGTAAGCCCATCCGCAACCATTCATCCAACCGCAATCATTCACAGCGGTGCAATCATTTCAGCCAATGCAAGCATCGGAGCCCATTGCATCATTTATTCACATGTTTTTATTGGCCAAAATTGCGTTATAGAAGACTACGTAACGGTCCATCCTGGCGTGCGCATTCTTGAAGATTGCATCGTAGGAGCAGGAAGTATTATTCACGCTAATGCCGTTATCGGCTCTGATGGCTTTGGATACCAAGTAACATCAAAAGGCCTACGCAAGATCCCACAAATTGGGATTGTAATAATTGGCAAGATGGCAGAAATCGGCGCTCAATGCGCTATTGATCGTGCATCTTTTGACAAAACAATTATAGGGAATGGGGTTAAAATCGACAATGCCGTCCATATTGCTCACAATGTAATCATCGGCGACGGCAGCGCTATACTTGCTCAAACTGGCATTGCTGGAAGCGCAAAAATAGGAAGAGGTTGCCAAATTGGTGGGCAAGTCGCGATAAAAAATGATATCACCATCGGTGATGGTGCTAAAATTGTCTCAAAAAGCGGCGTGCTCAGCAACGTAAATCCTGGTCAAACCGTCAGCGGCATTCCGGCGATAGAGTTTGGTCTATGGAAAAGAATCTATGCAACAACATTGCGATTACCTGAATGGAGCAAATTAGTAGCATCATTTAAAACGGCGGCTGAATATCATAATCTTTCGCTCTGGGGAAAAATAAAAAAACGTCTATGGGGATAATGTTATGAACAAGGAATATGTGATTGGTATCTGTGCACCACAAGATTCATTGCTCGGGGCAACCTTATGTGCCGCCTATGATGCACCGCTCTATCCATACCATCTTTCTTGGTTTGCAAATGGCGAACCACATATTGCATTTCAGCACCTTGATACTATCGATTGCTATCATCTTTTTATAGTTTTCCAATGGAATTATCATCACGCTACCAATCAACACATTTCCGTTAATGATCAAGCTATGGCATTACTTTTTTTAATTCATGCTCTGCGCACATCATATCGTAAAAAAATAACCCTTATACTCCCCTATATCCCCTACACCAGAAATGCAGGAAAAGATATTATGTGTTCATGCAATGCCTGGGCGCAACAATTATTTACAGCTGGAGCCGATCACATAATAACGTGCGATATTCACAGTCCGGCAAGTGCTCACTGCTTTGGCGAAAAGATAACTACGTTCGCAACCACTCCATTTTGGAAAACACTTCTTACAACTCAACATTACCCTTTACAAAAACTCTGTATTGTTTCGCCAGATACCGGCGGCGCGGCAGCTGCACAGTCATTATCCAAACAAATAGGATGTTCCTATGCGCAGTTACATAAACATCGACCTTCAAAAAACACCTGCGTTATTACACACCTTGAAGGCGTTGTAGATGGAATGCACTGCGTTATATTCGATGATATGCTCGATACAGGCAATACGGCAGTAAAAGCATGCTTAGCATTATTAGAGCATGGAGCGTTGTCGGTAACCGGCTGTTTTACTCATGGCATATTTTCACCACATGCTTATCATCTGGTGGCCAATGCGCCATTTTCTCAGATATTTTTGAGCAATACTATTTTGGGAATACAAACGCAACCTTCACACATTACATGTGCAGACATTAACCATTTTTTTGTTCAAGAAATAATAAAAGGTTATACCCCTGCTCAATATTGAAAACTTATCCAAAGGATTCTATGGAAACATCATTTTCTATTACAACAATAAAAGCTATTATTGGCCTTGGCAATCCAGGAAAACAATATGAAAAAAATCGCCATAATATTGGTTTTTGTATCGTGGACGCTCTTGCACACCAATACGAAGGATCATGGAAAGAGCATGACAATGCTTTTATAAGCACCATCCAACTTTCTATTAATGCAACACCACATCCAATACTTCTTATAAAGCCACAAACCTACATGAATAACTCAGGAAAGGTTATACATCTTTTACAAAAAAAAGGGATTAAGCCTCATGAAATTCTTGTTATACACGATGAACTTGAAAAATCATTTGGTCTATCTCAAGTACGGCTTGGAGGGAGTGCTCGAGGGCATAATGGCCTAAAATCAATTATCAGCGTTATAGGCGAGGGATTTTGGCGCCTACGGTTTGGCATCGGCCGTCCAACTGATAAAGCGGATGTTCCTAACTACGTTCTTGCAAATTTTAGCAAAGAAGAGATACTGAACATGCCTTTAGCACTAGAAAAAGCAATAAACCTGATTATTTGTCAATAAAAAAATATTTAGCATAAAATTAATGCCCGAACCAATGATCTTATTGCAAAAGATCGTTTTCTGTATTACCTTAAAAAGCCAACCGATTGCGGTTGTTTTGATATGCATTATGTAAAAGGTAAGTTGTATTTTTTTAAAAAAAGGATACCCCGTGATTTCAACGTCAGACTTCAGAAAAGGATCAACAAAAATTTTGTGGAACAACGAGCCATGGATTATTATTGATTGGCTTATGGTAAAACCAGGTAAAGGCGGCACCTATTATCGCACAAAAATGAAAAACATGATAACAGGCCGCATGCTTGAAGAAACCTTCCGCTCGGCTGAAAAATTTGAAGAGCCTGATCTTGAATATTGCCAAATGCAATATCTCTATGCTGACGATCTTTACCATTTTATGGATCAAGCAAGTTATGAACAAGCAGATTTTAACGAAGAACACGTAGAAACTGCAAAAAAATATCTTAAGGAAGGTATTGTTTATAACGTTTTAAAATTTCGCGGTGAACCCATTATGGTTGAACCTCCAATGTTTATGGTTCTTACCATTACCGAAACCATCCCTGGTGTAAAAGGCGATACAGCACAAGGCGGCAGCAAACCTGCAACACTTGAAACTGGACTTGTCGTCCAAGTTCCCCTTTTTGTAACAGAAGGCGAAAAAATCAAAGTTGATACACGCGATAACAAATACATAGAACGAGTAGAAGACCGCAAATAAGGCCCACTATGAATCATAAGCTCAACGACGAATTAAATACAACTCCAATTGATGCCGAACTTGACCAGGCAACACTTGAAGAAGAATTATCTCAAGAAGAAGTTATTGATATTGAAGAAATTATCAAAAACCTCAAGGTAACATCACGAAAAGATGAACGCGTTATTGCTTTTTTTATTACCTACGCCGTAGACCGATTTGACTATGATGTTGAGGTTGCTGACGTTTTAGATCAATTCAAACTTGGTTTTGATATTGACATCCCCCATGATTCATTTGCCGTTTCATTGGCAAAAGGAGCCGTTCATGATTACACGCAACTTGATGAACAAATAAAACCTCACCTTAAAAACTGGAAAATTGAACGCTTAGGATGTTGCACACGTCTCATTCTACGATTAGCATTATGGGAACTCAATCAAAAAGACAGTATACCTTCAATTGTTATTAATGAAGCTGTTGAATTAGCAAAAATGTTCGCCGAAAAAGATGCTTATAAATTTATTAATGGCATTCTTGACGAGATCTGTAAATCTATGGGGCTTACTATTGCAAAAGACAAAGAAATTATCTAGTTAGTATAAAGGAATGCATGAAAACATCATATGAATGGCTTACAACACGCAGTAACACAACACCGCTCTTTTTTATATTGGGACCCTGTGTTATTGAAGATGAATATTCAACACTTAAAACAGCAGAACATATTAAACAACTAGCAACACAGCATTCACTTAACGTTGTTTTCAAAAGTTCCTTTGACAAAGCAAATAGAACGTCTTTGCAAAATTATCGAGGCGCGGGACTTGCACAGGGATTAGAAATTCTTGCAAAAGTTCGCGCCTCATTTGATCTCCCTATCATTACTGACATTCACGAAACAGGTCATATTGACGAGATAGCAAACGTCGTTGATATTTTACAAATACCAGCATTTTTGTGCCGACAAACTGATCTTCTGGTTGCTGCAGGCTTAACACAAAAAGTGATTCATGTAAAAAAAGGTCAATTTTTAGCACCTGAAATTATGGAATCGGTATACCAAAAAATAGCGACTACAGGTAACAAAAATATTTGGGGCTGCGAGCGTGGTTATGTTATGGGATACGGCAATCTCGTGGTCGACTATAGAAATTTTCCCATTATGAAAGAATTTGGCTATCCACTTGTCTTTGACGCAACACACTCGGTGCAAAAACCAAGCGCGCAAGGATGCTCTTCAGGCGGCGATCGAACCTTTGTTAGACCATTAGCCGCCGCGGCAGTTGTTCAAGGCATAGCGGGCATTTTTATGGAGGTTCACCAAGAACCTGAAAAGGCATTATGCGATGGTCCAAACTCCATTCGCCTATCGCAACTTGAAGATCTTGTTCTTTATCTTAAAGATCTTGATACATGGACTAAAGAAAAATCCCTCCCAACAATTTATTAATACATTAAAAAAGCCCTTACAATTATGATAATCGTAAGGGCTTTTTTTTAAAAAAATATAACATCTAGCCAAGGCGTTGATAACGATATGCTACTTTACCAATGACTCTAAAGTTATCTTTACCACGAATCAAAGCAACCGGCGGCGATTTATGATTTACTGATTCCAATACAATAAAATCTTCCATATAGGTTACTTGCATAATCGCTTTTGTTGGATTTTCGTTGCCATACTCAACAGCGGCAATATCCCCTGATCGTGTCCATGCTTCAGGATATACAATTAAATAGTCACCTTTAACAAAATTAGGTGCCATAGAATTATTTTCAACACACAAACAAAAAATGCCTTCATCAGAACTATTAAAAACAGGAACAAAAACATCTTTATATCCTGTGGTCACCTGCATTAACTGATTATTATAAGGTGATGGATTAGAAGGGATATCACCCATAACAGGAACAATCTTTAATTGCAAATCAACCGTTGTTTCTTCGGGCATTGTTACTGCTTTTTCAACATTATCAGTTCTGCTTTTACGTTGAGCAAACAAATCAACAGGATGCGTGCCAAATGCCAAAGCAAGTTTTTTTAAAGCATCCTCGTTCCACCGACGAGTTCCATTTTTAATATGAGTTAAATAACTCTCAGACATGCCAGTTTTTTCTGCCAAAACTTTCGTTGTCCATCCTCGCTCCCGCAAGAGCTCTTTAACGCGTAATTCTGTGGAAGACATAGTGTAACCTTTCACTTGTTTGTCGTTAACACGACCACCCTCTTGTTTTTTTTCATTCAATTAATATAATCAATGTCAAAATGAAAGGCTACTAAAATTTCAAAATGAATCAAGAAAAAAATAATAGCTCACATGTCATACACACTAAAATCAATAATTTTAATGCATACAACAACAAAAAAATCCTCCCAACAATTCGTTTTCTTTTTATAAAAGACGTGATAGGATAATTTTTATGAAAAAACAAATAAAAATCCCTTACAATTTTTTTGAAAAAAAAGCATGGATAAAAAACCATTATGTATGCGGGGTTGATGAAGCTGGAAGAGGATGTCTTGCAGGACCCGTTGTTGTTGCCGCCGTTGTATTACCACCAAATACACCCTATCAATTTCCTGACTCAAAAAAAACAACACTTAAACAACGAATCGAAGCATTTGAATGGATAACACAACATGCTTTTTATGCAGTCGCATTTGCAGACCATAATCTCGTTGATCACATTAATGTATATCAAGCAACACGCCATGCCGCTAAAAATGCTTCTCTACGATTAATTAACCAGTTATATCATACAATTACCCCCTTCCACCTAAACGCTCTTATTACTGACGCTCTCCCATTATCACTTGGACAAAATAACATCCCTAACCAATATGAATTACATCATTTTCCCTTTGGTGAAAGTATTTCAACCACCATTGCCGCCGCATCAATCGTTGCAAAAGTAGTTCGAGATGAATACATGAACACCATGGAACACCTATTTCCACACTTTACCTTTGGCAAACATAAAGGCTATGGCACCGCGAATCACCTAGACGAACTCCTTACTCACGGACCAAGTACCATTCATCGCCAAACATTTATAAAATCAATTCTAGATAAAGGTGAACATGACCAACAAACATCCATCTTCAACCTCTAATACAAACTCTAAGGCTTTTGCAGAAATCATAGAAAGCTCATTAGACAAAAGTACAGCGCAATGCTGGGAATGGGATAATCTTCCATTATTTGGATCAGTTATAAGTTTTTCCTCAAGTCCTGACATAGTCACATTAGGATGTGTAACTCATGTAACAACCGGATCTATGGATCCAATGAGATATCCCTATCCCTACAAAAAAACTGAAGCTGAACTACGACAAGAACAACCGCAAATTTTTGAGTTTTTAAAAACAACATTTACCATTCAAATGCTAGGACAAATACATCAAACGCCAAATAATCATAACATTCTTTATATGACTCCCCTGCAGCCAGCAAAAATCCACACTTTTGTGGAATATACACCACCACACCTTGTACACCTTTTTTTCCAAAAACCAGACTACCTTCATGTTTTATTTGCCCACGCAACTAATCTTTACAATATTGATGAATTACTGCTTGCACTTAATTATCAGCTTCTTGAAAAGAAGCTAATATCACCCGAAACAATACGCAATCTCTGCCAAACATTTTCACTTCTTACCGGTAATGACTATCGCAGATTAAAATTATTTTTATCAAGAATTCAATCATTTTTATAATTTCAGTTATTCAATTTTGTATTTTTTTTATTAAGTGATTGCTAAATCTAATATGCGTAGTATATTTCTATCTTGAACATACGATTAACCATTAAGGAATGTTATGGAAAATACAAACTTAGCCATCACCCAAACTCATAAACCTATGCTTTATGCATCATACCAAACAAGCTATAGCCCAATTTACGATGCTGCATATGACTTTGGGTTTATTTTTATAGATGAAGAAGAAGAGGCCGAAGAAGCATTAGAAGCTTAAAAAAGGCGACGTAACAATGACTCATTACGCCGCCTTTTTTTACTATTTTACGTTTTTTAAAAACAAAGCCAATAATGTTGACCATTTTGTTTTTTGGTCAAAAATCGTTTTTTTATACGAAGCATGAATCGCCCTCGTAGGGAAGAAAAAGGATACGCCAGTAGCCCTATTCACATTACTACCAGCAACATTTGCACAAACCATCGCAGCTATAATACCTAGGCCAGCCTTTACGGTATCTTTAAAAGCAACAGGAGAATTACCAAATTTTGCAAATAACTTATCCTGAGCAATTAACTCATATAACGATGCATAAAAAATACCCATATCGATATAATCAGGATCATCAAATTCAAGTGTTTTTTTACTATTTAATCGAATATTTTTTAGTAACTTTATACAAAGATCTTTTTGAGAAGAATTCATAGCCTTAGTGAGATACGCAACTACTGTTGCAAAGTTCTTTTCAAGCTCAGACATATAAGCTATAGATATTGCTGACTGCGTATAATCAGCACATTTTGAATAATATTGTAACCCATAAGCCTGAACAATAAATTTAGAAAAAGCCTCTGGCGTAAGTGTTGTATTAGCAAAAGGTGCCAATACTATAGAATAATCATATCCAGAACCTGGTTCAACTTCTTGTGACGCCACTAAATAGTCGCTCGCACCCTCAACCTGAGCAGCCACCTCAGCCATAGCCATCAAACATGCATCCATACAAATAATATCTATTTTTTTACCATGCAATGATTCTCGGCATACTTGATCTAATACTATTTGTAAATCCTGATTTGTTAAATATGTTTCAAAGGTATCATTAAAGGAAATACCCCTATCATACTCTAATACCAATGACTTTGCATCCTGGGCCGCCGCATATTGTCGCGATAATTTTCTATTAAGTTCATAGAGACCCGTATCCTCATTTAATGAGAACAATTCATCACGGTGAGTGAGAAAAAACTTACCCCACATACTCGGATCTTTAATGCCTGAACCATGGTTCCAAAGAACTAAACAATGATGATTGGCTGGGTAGTGAGCAATTGTCCATGTTAAAAACTCATAAAGACTTTCTCGTGTCCCACTAATGCTAGCCGCAGTATTACTCTCTTTATGAATATTGGTTAAAGCATTTTTTTGAACGTAATAACGTGTCATATTTTTCGCGCCAAGTTCATCAAGTTGAATAATAACGTTAACATTACTTGTTGACCCAATCTTGGCCATTTGTTTAATATTTTCAATGGCAAAACGATACAAATTATTATTAGCAGCAAAATAAACTAAAAAATTCCAATCCTTACGAGCCTGATTAGCACGTGCAACCGACGACTCAATGGTAACTCCATCAGCTTGTTCTACAAGAGTAGCTAATGATGTTTTATCAAGCACCTCTAAGTCTAGCGCTCCCGCTTTTAAGAAAAAAAATGAAATCAAAAAAAGTGTGTATGCACTCATTCGTCTCCATACCAATTTCATACCTTCCTCCTCATGCGTAATAACAAAAAATTACCCAACAACGCATTAAAGTAGCATCACCCCAACAAAAATAGCAATATTTTTGTTGGGGTGATGTTTATTTTTGCTCTAAACCAAGTAAACCTTGATATACTTTACAAAAGGTTTTAGAAGTTTAAAATTCTTTATTTTTTAAAAAAAGGTAATCTTTTAATAATTTCTTGTGCACCTTCTTTTATATTTTGACCATAATGATGTAACAACAATGATGCATTTCCCATAAAATCAGTTACTGTTACTTGTGGCGCAGGCAAAACCCACCATCCCAAATAATTACCAACATAGGTAAGCGTAATAGCGATAGTTCCGGTAATCATTGTTGTTATTACAAGTTTTTTCGCCAACGAAGCTTGTGGCGCAACACAAATCTGAGCGGCAGCCGCAACACCTAATACTTCTAAACTTGTTGAAAATTGCTTTTGCAAAAACATAATCACAGGAATACTTTGATGAATAAGCGTTCCAATAATTTGTGTTGATACCGTTAACTTTTTAACATTATCTTCTTTTTCATTTGAAACAAAAACACTCAATTTTTCGTGTAATTCCTTTAATCTACATAATGATTCTTGAAAATCAAAATTACATTCCTGCAAGGATATCGTATTACTATTTTTTTCATAAAAATCAAGTAATGTGGCTATTTGTGCGTCTAAGAGACTAAAAAACTTTGCGGCTATTGCATTATATAATTCAATGCTTTCTTTATCATAAAAATTAGGTTTTCGTTTTGATAAAATAAGCGCAACATCATTACATGTGCTCTCATCAATATCTTTACCATCAAGCAAATTATAAATAGTTTTCAATTCATCATTGGTAATAAATAATTGTGCTGATAAATCATCTTCTGAAGATGTGGTGGATAAAAAATTAACCTGAGCATCGTGAACATCTGGGCTTAAAAAAACAAGCGGATCAAAATCTTTTGATGAATCTTTTTTGATATCAAAAGAAGGACTATTCACCGGTAATTCACTTTCAGATGAACTACTTAAAAAAGAATCAACATTCTGCATTCCAAAGGCACTTAATGTAATACCAAAAATACAAAAACCTGCAATATGCATACATTTTTTCATAACCACTCCTTCTCTATAAAACATTAAACTTCCCGTACGCATTACACTACCATACTTTTATAATCTGCCACATACCTTATGACATTTTATGCAATTTTTTAATAGTTTGTACAAGTGTATCAGCATCTATACCAGCCAACTTCATTAGTGCTTCAGGTGATCCTGAGCGAGAAAGCTCTTTAACACACAACATCGTAACACGACATGCATGCTGTGTTGCTGTCATGGCAACCATACTCCCAAGCCCACCATATTCATAATGATCTTCAATAGTCACAATATTTCCACCACAAAGCTGCCCCACATCCATAATTGTCTTTGTGTCAAGAGGTTTAATCGAATACGCATCAATAACGGCAATAGATATCCCTTCTTGCTTTAAAAGCTCATATGCCTTAAGTGCCTCATGTACTGTTATCCCAGCTGCTACCACGCAAGCAACATCGTGATTACTTTGTCGTAAAATATGACTTCCACCCACCGTAAATGTTTGATTTTGATCATATAAAATAGGAGTATCGGCACGCGTTGTACGTAGATACGAAATACCACCAAAATAACTTCCAGAAAGCTGCGTTAAATAATACGCAGAAACGGCATCACTTGGATACAGTATAATTGACTGAGGAATAGCCGCCATTAAAGCAATGTCTTCTAATGCCATTTGCGACGGACCGTCTTGTCCTATTGAAACACCACAGTGAGAACCACACAAACGTAGCGCATTACGCCCAATACCAGCCATACGAATCTGATCATAAGCACGAGCAAAGAAGGCTCCAAATGTAGCTGCAACAGGTATAAGGCCACGATGTTCTATCCCCGTTGCTATACCAATCATTGATTGTTCAGCAATAAAACATTGAACAAAACGCGTAGGATATTTTTGGGCAAAAAATTCCGTAAATGTTGAATTTTGCACATCCGCATCCAACACAACTATTTTTTCATTAGTCTTACCTAGTGCTACCAATGCATAACCAAATGCTTTACGCGTTGACATTTTTTTTCCACGTTCAAATAATGCTTGATTTTCATCTTTTTGTAAATCAACGCCCGTAAATGGAATAACCGGATCATAATGATCTATGCCTTTTCTATTGAGGCTTTTCATACGATCTTGCAAGCATTGTGTTTCAGGACCAAAAAATTGGGGTGCCACGGCGCGATTATCATCTTCAAGCTTTTTAATTACAACTGCCGCCTCTTCCTCAGTAAATGGTTTTCCATGCCATTTAGGATTATCAGCAAATTCTCTCAGCCCATACCCTTTGATCGTTTTAGCAATAATAGCAATCCGAAAATTCGGTTTATCATACTGTCGGTCTTTGATTATTTCAAAAACATCTACGATTTCTTCAAATGAATGACCATCAATAACAAAAGTCTCCCACCCAAATGCGCTGAATTTTTTTTCATACTGTTCAACATCATGCTCATACATCGTCGCTCCAGATTGTCCCAAACGATTGACGTCAACAATAGCAACCAATCGAGGAGCTTGATGATATGCTGCCAAAGCAGCCGCCTCCCAGACCGAACCCTCCGCCAACTCACCATCCCCAAGCAAAACGTAGGTAATAAATCTATCACTGTCAATGCGCGAAGCTAAAGACATACCCAAACCAATAGCAAGCCCCTGACCGAGAGACCCTGTTGCGGCCTCATTATAAGGAAACCGCGGTGTAGGATGTCCTTCAAAAACTGAATCTACCTTACGCAAACTCATTAATTGTTCATCGGTCACCACCCCACGCATCTTCCAAGCTGCATACAATAATGGAACAGCATGCCCTTTTGAGAGAATAAAGCGATCATTATCGCAACAATGAAGTCGGTCAACCGCAAACGAAAGATAATAACGAAATAATACGGTCATAATTTCAACAGCAGAAAAACAGGATGTCGGATGTCCTGATTTACTTGCGGTTGTAGCACGAATAACATCAATACGCAAATTTAATGCTGCTTTTCTTAAATCATATAACACGCTTTGGCTCAACATATACAACCCTATATTGTTAAAGATTCTAAGTGGGGCACAATCACTTGACTCCAAGATTCAAGCTCATTAAAACGATCCTTGCACCCTTGCAAATCAATCAAATAACCTTCTTTATGTTCAGATTTTATTGAAATACAAGGAGAATCACCATGCAATAAAAATACAAATCCTATATGAACCTGCCCAACCGAATTACTTTCATCATTAATCATTCCAAGTGGGATGGAAACAACATTTCCAGAGTAATCAACTTCTTCATGAAACTCACGGCATGCCCAATCTATAATATTCCCTGAAGTTATATCAGCTTGGCGAATATGCCCACCAATTCCTAAGGAATATTTATTTTGCAATCGTGCTTCACTCGCATTTTCTCGACGTTTCATAACAAAAAATTGTTTATTATATTCAAAAATAAGATAGGGGATAATTTGTTTATAAAGAACATCAGATTCCATCATACTCCGCCAATGAAACTCATAATAGGGAGCAAGTGATTGTTGCAACTTTGCAAAATCATGAACAGGAGAAAACCCAGTAAAAGGTTCAATCACAGAAAAAATATTTTTACGCTGCACCACTAAAATTTCTTCATCTTTTTTAAGGACCACTGGAGTGTGATTTTTATTCTGATTAATAAGCATAATCTCCCATGCAACCATAATAACCAAAGAACATTAACAAACAATTTTCAAAAGTATGTCACAAAAATCAAAAAAAGCTACGCTCAACGATTTTTTGTAATAAAACTAACCCATTTTGTATCTTTTGCAAAACGAGTCTCATAATAAGAAGAATGGATAGCCGAAGAAGAATAACGAACATGAGGATAATACAAAGAACAACCACGCGCACGCTTTATTTTTGTACCTGCATAGGAACGTACCACCATTTGTGCTAAATATTTTTTTTCCAACCTAATATAATTCAAAAGCGTTGATGTATTCTTTTTATATGATTTTTTTCTTGAGCTTGATACGCGATCGATAATTTTTGCAGATTTTGCAACCACTCGACGATTCTGTTTTTCAAGCTCTTGCAAAAAAGAATACATATCCACATAACTATTATAACTCATTGCACAAGCAGCTCGGCGCGCTTTTATAATCTTGTCTTTTACATCTTTTGGTGTAAGCCGTGCGTTACTCTCAAGTTTTTGTAATATGCGATTAAATTGTTTTACAACACGATCACACAAGGCAAGATCTATAGCAGATAATGTACACCATGAAAAACGTTTATGATAAAAAATACCATAAGAATTTACAATAACCTGAGAAAGTACTTTCGATGACATTGTTGGATTTTTTAAAAGATTTGCCAATATAGATTCGTAAGGCCACCCTTCTGCCGGCTCAGATTCTTCAGATGCTACTAAATAATCAACCCAATCCTGCACTTGATAGGCAACTTCAACCATTGCCATCAAACAAGCATCCATTCCTAAAATATCCAATTTTTTACCTAATATACGCGCAATCTCCTTACACGCACGCGCAAGCCCTTGATTGGTTAAACACGTTTTTTGCGTATCATCATATAAAATACCTCGGTCATCCAGCAAAAAACCTGGAGGAGTAAGCCATGATCCGGTAAGAGAATAAGAATAAATAAATGGATTATCAACTCCTTTAAATTGCTTATAATCTTCAATACCACTTCCATGATTCCATAAAATTAATGCGTAATGTTCAGCAGGAAATGATGTTGCAACCCATTGCATAGCATCAATAAGTTCTTGTTCAGGACGAATGCCCATTTCAGTTGAAAGAGAACCACATTCAACAAGCCCACTTGACGTAACAAGATAACGCCATGTTTTATTATTCCTCGGCTGGTCCCACTGAATAATCATATTTACATATGATGCATTACTCTTATTTTTTTTAAAAGCCTCCACCATATCACGAATATTAGCATAAGCCTGTGCATCTAAATTATTGTCAGCTTGAATATAGCATAAAATACTCCATGTAACTCTTTGTGCATAACTCATACAAACAAACCCACTATACAGCACAAAAGAAAGCAATAATCCACGACATAATGCTTTATTCATAATATTCTCCTTAATGAATAAACCCTACAATCTAACACCAAAAAACCGTATAAAAAAAAGAACGTAAAAAGCAAGCATCTACCCTTTTTTAATTATTATGTTATAAAGTCCATTTGACCAGAATCCCCTTATAACTTATGCTAAGAAAGATTTAAAAAGCCTTTTAAATGTTTTATTTTTTCAAAAGGATATTATGACACATAATCCTCTTTTTTCCCTTGTCAATGAAATGGTCATCCTCTTTCCTTGCTTATTGCTTATTTTCACCTTTAATGGTTTTTTTAAAACATTAACCGCAAAAATTATGGGCGATACCACAGCATATAACCTTGGATTTTTAACCTTTAACCCACTTGCTCATATAGATTTATTAGGATTATTTATTATTCTTATAACTTATTTGCTTATTGGTATACTCTTTGGCGAACCTTTTTCTAAAGAAATGTTTTGCGTCATCATCTTAGCATTTGGTTCACACATGATAATCCAACCACCTATCAACGATGCTCATTTTAAATACATCCGCCTTGGCGGACTGCTCACTATTTTCTCAGGTACATTTGGTAATTTTTTACTTGCTTTTTTATCCGCGCTTTGTCTGAAAGGAGTTATTCTCCTCAACCTCCCCTATGCAGTAACATTAAGCTTTGTTATGCTGTTTAAAACGATTATCAATATCGCCATTTTATTCGGAATACTCAATCTTATTCCACTCCCGCCATTTACAGGAGGACATATGCTTTATTACATAGTCCCCACAGCTTATCACCGTATTATTCATCAACTTGAACACTATTCTCTTTTTATTTTTTTTGCTTTATTCTTTTTACCAGGAATAAGCGAAACTTTTTTTGCTTTTCTTTCACTTTGTACCATGATTATAAAAAAAATGTTACTTGGGTTTGTTTTATAAAAAAGGACAATAATGCATTCATCATTTTCAACACTTATAGCCTCCATGGTTATATTTCTTCCTGCATTTCTTCTTGCTCTTTCCGTGCATGAATATGCACACGCACTTACTGCATATCTTTTGGGTGACCCTACAGCAAAGAATCAAGGACGTTTGACGCTTAATCCCATAGCTCATATTGACCCAATGGGTCTCATTTTTCTTATGCTCTTTAGGGTTGGTTGGGCAAAAGCCGTTATTTTTGATGCGCGAAATTTTAAAAAACCTCGCTTATATACAGTTTTTACAGCACTTGCCGGTCCTTTTGCAAATTTTCTTTTGGCACTTGTAGGCCTTTATATTTTGAAATACGCCCCACTACTAGGAATATCCAATATTAGTCTTATAACCCTACAACAAATCATGTATGCGCTTGTTTATATTAATATTGGGTTAGGCGTCTTTAATCTTCTCCCCATTCCACCTCTTGATGGTAGCCATATTCTTATGATTTTTCTTATAAAAAAATATCCCCATATTATTGAATGGTTTTATCGGTATTCAATTTTTATTTTTATTTTTATTTTTTTAGCGCCACCAATCCGAATGGGATTTATATATCTTATCCAAATCGTAAAACAAATACTCACAATCCTTGTCATCTAAAAAAAAGGTTTTTATGGAAGCACATATAACACAAGCATTCGCCATCATAAAAAATGGCGCCGCTCATATTTTACCCGAAGCCGATCTTATTAAAAAACTTCAAACAGGACGTCCATTACGCATAAAATTAGGTATGGATCCAACAGCACCGGACCTCCATCTTGGTCATGCCGTAGTTCTTTTAAAAATGCGTCAATTTCAAGATTTGGGCCATGAGGTTATTTTTCTTATTGGCGATTATACAACACGTATTGGCGACCCAACAGGACGCAGCAAAACACGACCTCCACTTACTGAAGAAGAAATTAAAAAAAATGCCCAAACTTATTTTGATCAAGTTTGCAAAATTCTTGATCCACAAAAAACAAAAGTCCGCTACAATTCAGAATGGCTTTCGCAATTATCATTTGCTGATGTTTTACAGCTTGCTGGCAAAGTGACACTTGCTCGTCTTATTGAACGAGAAGACTTTCAAAAAAGACTTGCTGAAAAAACACCTATAGGCTTTCACGAAATGCTCTATCCACTTATGCAAGGATATGATTCTGTCGCTCTTAAAGCAGACGTTGAACTTGGCGGCACCGACCAAACATTTAATGTTCTTATGGGGCGTTTTTTACAAGAACAGTATGGACAAGAACCCCAAGTTGTTCTCACCATGCCTATATTAGAAGGACTCGATGGCGTGAACAAAATGTCTAAAAGTTTAGGCAATTATGTCGGGCTATGGGAGCCAGCAACTCAAGCTTATGGCAAACTCATGTCAATTTCAGACGAACTTATGTGGCGTTATTATCATCTTTTACTTCATAAAACAGAAGATGACATTAAACATATGCAAGCCGATGTGTATAATGAAGTTCAACACCCTATGAAACTCAAAAAAATAATGGCTCATGATATTGTTGCACGTTTTTGGTCCGCCCAAGAAGCACAAGACGCTCAACAAAATTTTGAAGCTCTTTTTCAAAAACAAGATTATTCTAAAGCTCAAGAAATTACGTTAAACCACGCTCTTCCTTGTGAATTATGGATAGTAGATCTTTTAAAAGAATTAAAGGCTCTAAAAACATCATCTGAAGCAAAACGTCTTATTGAATCAAATGCTGTTTCAGTAAATGAACAAATTGTAAACGATTTTAAAGCAAAAATTTCTGTAGAATCTC
Organism: candidate division TM6 bacterium GW2011_GWF2_38_10; assembly: GCA_000992305.1. Taxonomy (GTDB): domain Bacteria; phylum Babelota; class Babeliae; order Babelales; family RVW-14; genus GWF2-38-10. The sequence goes on along the minus strand of LBTY01000011.1, from coordinate 13,630 downwards.
AGATGATTATCAAAGTTGGAAAACATAAAATATTTAAAATTCAATAATACAGATAAGGCTATTTTGCTATAAAATAGCCTTAAAAACCACAAAAGGAGAAGGATATCATTATGAAGAATTGTATTCGTTACCTCGCATTTTTATATGGTATATTCACTATGGGCTCTGCCATTCATATTGATGGAACAACAAACCCTGTCTACAAACAATATCATCATGTTTTTTATAACACATCTAATACCACATCAGGATTTATTCGATTTGATAATGGATTTACAACCACATCAGGCTTTAAACAACCGGCTGCAACCATAAGTCTTGATATCAATATACCTCTTTCAGGCCCTATTGATTTACATAATTACGGAAGAATCATTCTTGAAAATAATATTATATTTGATGCAAGTATTACATTTTCATCAGGTGGTTATATTGAAGGCAATGGTAAATCTATTACATTACAAGGAAATTTTACCCTACCCGATAATGCAGCTTTACATTGTCATGGCAACCTTGTTATAAATGGAAAAGGCAATACGTTAACTATCGGTGATGATGCCCAACTAATCCTTGATAATGATAGTACCTTAACATTACGCAATATGATTATAAAAACAAATCATGCATATCCCGGGCAGCCTTCACTTACTATTTCCAGTAGTTTAAGTCACCTAACCCTCGATAATGTTGTATTTGAAATGGGCGATGATTGGTATGTTAATAATGGATCATTATTTTTCACAAATGATGTTATTTTTACAGGAAAAAACCATGGAATTGTATATCAATCAACAGCACCAAGTTTTATTACCGACAATAGCCATCTTTACCTTGATCATGATATCACTTTTTCATTTGCTCCCACAATACCATTGAGCAGACGTATTTACTGCAAAGACGAATCGTCTAAAATCACGTGTGATGGGTGTTCTATTCTTGCAACCAATACCGGCATGAAAATTGTCGATGGAACAATTATTTTTAAAAACAATACAAAACTCAATTCTTTAGCAGGAATACATCCAGCAGCAACAACATTAGATCTAAGCGTTAATACAGGTCTATCATACATCCGTGCCATGAGTTTTTCTCCAAATGAACAATATATCGCTGTTGCAGGAGACCATGCGTCAAGCAACGTCCGTGTTTTTAAAATTAACACTTCAAGTATAGACCAAGTAGCCTCAGCTCATCTTTTAAATAGGGTAAACTGTATTACTTGGTCACCATGTGGCAAATATGTAGCTGCAGCAAACCAAGCGAGCTATGCAAGTGGAATCAATGCAAAACTGTATATTTTTTATTTTAATGGCTCATCCCTTCAAAAAGTTACCGATGTAGACTGGGGTACTGAAAAGGTTGATGGAGAAGGACTAGTACTTATCGCATGTATTCCTTTTGCCATACGATTTTCTCCCGATAGCCACTATGTAGCAATAGCTGGATTAGGAGCTACTGAAAACATGGGAGGTTTTGACAACAGAGATCAAATCCGCGTCTATGCGTTTGATGGCAACAGTGTAACACCTGTTACATCCCGCCCTTATGGAAATTCTACCACATGGGCACGTCCATACGATCTTTCATGGTCAAATGATGGTAAATACTTGCTCCTGGGAGGACGATTGCCAGATCCGGTTGGCGGATTTAATAATTCCCACAAAATACGACTGTATTATTTTACAGGAACAACACTTGAACCAGTTTCTTCTATAGATCTTGGAGGAACCTCAGTATATTGTGTACAATTTTCACCAAATAATACCTATATTATTACCACTCCTGGAGACGTCGGTACCGGAGGTACTCGCCCTCTACAACTTGTTAAATTTGCAAATAACACATTATCCCTTATTGATCAAACGGATGATATTGCCTGTACCCATATTTCAAATTGTGCTCCAAATGGACAATCTGTATCTGCACTCTCGGGCACATTACCTGGGTTAAGAATTTATGATTGCACCAACGAAGAATTAACACAACGCTTTACGCAATCTCTTTATAATGCGGATGGATTTTCTCAATGGGGCTTATCTGGAGAATATATTCTCGTAGGCCGAGCAGATGGCGCAGGACCAAATTGTAGAACATTCAAAATTACATTTGGTGCCAATGCACAAGAACAAAGAAAAAGCTTTATTACCTTTACCAATGAGGAAGAAATAGATAACACAAAAATAGTACTTGAAGGAGGATCTCATGTTAGCATCCACGGCAACATCATTGTTTAAACAAAAAACTCACATTATATTTTTTATATTATACGCATGCACATATTCGCACAATGTATGCGCTGAGGAACTAAGCAACCCTCGCATATCTATTTACAACGATAGTTTCACATTAATTCCGAACAACACAAATCCTTCACAGTGCATATCATATCAACTTGATAATGGCCAAAATATAACAAGCACAAGCGTTAACATAACAGAGAACATTATTGCAGTAGGAGAAAGCGGTTATAACCCTAAAATTAATATTTTAAACTATGATCCAATACTTGAAACAATATCATACACAACAAGCATAAGCCCAACCGAAACAGAAGATTTTGTATCTATTTCATCACTCCAATGGTTTAATAACAACACAAAATTAATGGCTTGCATTCGCGGTGCAGTATTTCAAATTATTATTTTTTTATATGAAAATAATACCCTCTCTACATTGGCCTCAACGTTTTTTGCACAATCTGCAGAATGTATTGAAATAACACCATCAGGAAGTTTTATAGCACTTGCTCACGCAAACCAACTCACCATATATTCCCTTACAGAAAGTACCATAGACGTAATTAATTCATTTAATTTACCTAGTTATGTATCATGTATTGCATGGGCTCCCGATGAACACCATATAGCTGTTGGAGTTGACGATACGCTCTCCATTTACTATGTTACATCGCAAGAATCAACGCTTATAACAACAACTTCTCATATATTTACTGACCAATCAATTTATTGGAACAATGATATGGATTATATTGCCATAGGCTCATGCAACCCTACATGCCAAGGTGATACCATATTACCCAATGGATGCTCTATATTTTCATTTGATGGAACTCAATTACAACATGTCATATAAAAATGATTGATTGAAATCTTTAATAAAAAAGCTATTATAACGTTACTTGGCAGGGAATGTTTATCCACACACCTTGTCAAGTAATACTGTTATGAAATAATGATCTGTTTTAAGCTATTTTATTTGAGACCCTCATGAACACATCCTTGCAACGAGTTCTTCTTTATGCGCAACCATACTGGAAGCGGCTGGTTCTTTCCATTATGTGCGCAACGCTTTTTGGTATAACATCATCAGCTCCGGCATATTTATTGAAACATACCATTGATGATATTTTTATTAAACAATTTCATCATCTCATTATTCCTTTTATTGGCGCATTTATTCTTTTTTTCGCATTAAAAGGATTGTTTATGTATCTTTCATCATATCTCATGCATTGGGTCGGCAATAAAGTGGTAAACGATATTCGAAGTTCATTACTTGAAAAAATTATTCATTTTCCTTTATCTTTTTACCAAAAAACAACAACCGGTCAACTTATGTCACATTTTCTCAATGATGTACAAATGATACAAGCGACCGCCTCCAACGTCATTAAGGATGGAGTACGTAGTGTTTTTGAAGCCCTTTGTCTTGTCATAATAGCTTTTTACCAAAACTGGCAACTTACTACTCTAACTCTCCTGATCGGCCCGTTTATCGGAATTACGATAAGCATTATGAGTAAAGCCCGAAAAAAAGCATCCCGTGCTATTCAACAAGAAATGGGGCGTGTTAGTAACATGCTTCAAGAATCATTTGTTGGCATTCGAGAAATAAAAGCGTTTAATGCTGAAAATACAGAAGTTAAACAATTTAAACATCTTTTAAAAAACTGTTTTTCGTCCATTATGAAAAATGCAAAAATTGAAGCACTTGCTCCTGCATGTGTGGAAGTCATTGCAATGACTGGTGGCGGCATTGTATTTTTTATTGCAACCCAACAAATACTCAAAGGTTCAATAACAGCCGGACAGCTAACATCATTTGCTGCCGCTATCATCCTTGCTTTTCAACCACTCAAAAAAATCATTAACATATTTGGAGACATCCAGTATGGTATTGCTGCAGCCGAACGAATATTCACCCTTATGGACGAAATAGCCCCTACCGCACTCTACAAAACCAAAGATCTCACCCCGCCCATAAAAACACTTTGTTTTAAACAGGTAGGATTTTCGTATAATGATCATTCAACTGTTTTTGAGGATCATGCGTTGGCATTGTTGGCCCATCTGGAGGGGGGAAAAGTACCCTGTGTGATTTACTTCTTGGCTTTATTCATCCAACACATGGCACCATAACAATCAACTCTATAGACCTTGTTGATATTTCATACCAGAGTTTACGCAATCGAATAGGCTATGTTGGGCAACGTCCATTTTTATTTAACGATACCATTTACAATAATATTGCCTACGCAAATCCCCAGGCAACCCACGCTGATATTGTTCGCACATGTACCGCAGCATATGCGCATAATTTTATTGAACAATTACCGCAAGGGTACAACACTATCGTTGGGGAAAATGGAGTCTGCTTGTCAGGAGGCCAAAAACAACGAATAACAATTGCTCGAGCACTATTGAAAAATCCTGATATCATTATATTTGACGAAGCGACATCCTCGCTTGACCAAGAATCGGAACAATTTATTCAACAAACTATTAATGAGTTAAAGGGCGTTAAAACACTTTTTATCGTATCTCACCGCCCTACAATACTTCATAATGTTGATATTATGCTCACGGTTAACAATAAAACAGTTACCGTAACACAACCACATATGCCTTATGTATCCGCCGATTCAGGACCTGCAATAACTACGCTATAACCACACGCCTTATCGGGGCAAACGTGAGATGTTGACCCATCCTTATTTTTGACAACCAATAAATAGGGAGATGCACATTTTGGACATGGCTCTTCATGCACAGCACCAAATATTGCAAATTTACATGTAGGATAACCAGAACAACCCCAAAAACTACCTCCACGCCAGCGTCGTTTTGTTACAGCCTTTCCACACAAAGGGCAAGGCATTTTAAGTTTTTCTTGATGAATATACTTGCACTCTGGATACCCTGGACAACTTAAGAATGGCCCAAATTTACCCATTTTCTTAACAAGATTTTTGCCACACTGCGGACAAGTAAGTTCGCTTTCTGCAGCTGTTTTTTCAATAAGCGTAATTTTACCCTGTTCATCCCGCGTAAATGGTGATGTAAACTTACATTCAGGATATTTTGAACAACCAAGAAATTCACCCGTCCGCCCAAAACGAATTGCTAATGGACTACCACATTCAGGACATGGCACATCGGTAACAATGACCTTCCGAGAAGCTTCTTGACCACCAAATTTTTCTAGGTCTTCTTTAAATTTTTCATAAAAGGAGAGTAATACGTTATCTCTATTTTCTTTGCCCTGTTCAATCTTATCAAGGCTATCTTCCATCTTTGCAGTAAAATTAACATTCACAATGTCCGGCAGATTTTTTACCAACATCTCAGTAACAGCTTTTCCAAGCTCAGTTGGCATAAAACGCTTATTCTCTTTATCAACATATCCTCGCTTTTGAATTGTTGACAAAATAGCAGCATAGGTACTTGGACGTCCCACTCCCTTTTTTTCAAGTTCCTTAACTAAACTTGCTTCAGTATACCGTGGCGGCGGCTGCGTAAAATGTTGTTTTGAATCAGGTTTTTGCAAGACAAGAGGCATTTTCTCTTCAAGTTCTTTTGGAATTTTTACGTTTTCTTCCTCTTCCTCGTCTTCCACAATATACACCTTTAAAAATCCATCAAACATAAGCGTTGATCCTGTTGCTTTAAACGTAAATTTACCACCATCAATAAGTACTTGACGTTGAAAATATTCGGCTGCCTCCATCTGGCAAGCTACAAAGCGTTTCCAAATAAGTGTATAAAGCTTTGCTTCATCAGGTGAAAGGAATCGAGCTATCTGAGTCGGCGTTATACGCACATCAATAGGACGAATAGCTTCGTGAGCATCTTGCGCCCCTTTTTTTGCGTAGGTAAATGCCGATTTAGGCAAATAATCTTTACCATACTCACCACCAATAAACTCCCTCACAGCAGACAATGCAGTATCCGCTATACGCAACGAATCGGTACGCATATACGTAATTAACGCCTCGGGTGATCCATCAGCCAACGGAACACCTTCATACAAACGTTGGGCAATTTTCATCGTTTTTTCAACGGCGAAACCTAATTTATTATAAGCATCTTGTTGCAAGGTACTCGTCATAAACGGTGGCTGTGGATTTTTTAATCGTTTTTTATCCGTAATTTTTGTTACTGCAAACTGTTCGCTCGCGAGCGCATTCAAAACCTTATGCGCCTCTTCCTTGTTTTTTAATTTAAATGCTTTACTGCTTATTTTAAAAAGTTCAGCCGATAAAACTTGTTTTGTTGAAAGCATAAATTGGGCATGAATAGACCAATGTTCTTCAGGTTTAAACGTCTGAATTTCTTGCTCGCGATCACATACTAAAAGCAACGCAACCGATTGAACACGTCCTGCCGATAGTCCTTTGGCAATTTTTTTCCACAAGATAGGAGAAACTTCGTAACCAACCCATCGATCAAGCACACGCCGTGCCTGTTGAGCGTACACTTTATTAATATCAACTTTAGCCTTATGTTTAATAGCCTCAATGATGGCTGGTTTTGTAATTTCGTTAAAGGTGATTCTGTGAATTTTTGACTCATCAGCAAAAACCTTTTCAATTTGTTGACCAATATGCCATGAAATAATCTCTCCCTCTCGATCAGGGTCAGAAGCAAGAAAAACTTCGCTACACTCACGAGCTTGCTTACAAATATCGTTAATCGTTGTCGATTTTGTTTTTAATGGAACGTATTCTAATTCTATCTTATTGTCCTGCGTAAAAGCAACACCCAGTCGACGCTCAGGAAAATCCATAACATGTCCAAACGTAGACATGATTCTAAAATCTTTTCCCAAAAACTTTGATATCGTCTTAATTTTTGCTGGCGACTCAACAATAAGAAGCTTTGGTCCTTTTTCATTCATAGTCTTTTTTCTTCTGCCCATCTTGCCCCCCACACGTTACTTATACGCTACTACCTGTGGTTCTTACTACGTATACCCGAGCATCACATTTAAATCAAATGATAAATGCAAAAAAACTCGCTTCATTGTTAAAAACCACCTTTTTTATTCTATGTTTAGCCTATCGACAATATTTATAGTTTGTCAATTATTTTCTATAAATACTATACTTTCGTCTCTTTTCCCCATTATCATTATCGCCGCCTGGTAAAGATGGATAATCCATCCCTAGGTTTTAAAAAAAAATTTTGTTAAACTGCACAACATCTCATCAGATGTTACATTATTTTTGACCAAAATCATCAACCCAAATGAATATGAGGAACACGATGAATGCAGAAACCCACAATATGCTCAACCACAAAAATACAACAAAGAACCAGCAAGCCAAACTCGAATCTCTTTATAAGGATTACGAACAATGCTCACGCTGCCCACTAGCACAACAAGGCCGAAAACACATCGTTTTTGGGCAAGGGAACCCTCAAGCAAGCCTTATGTTCATAGGAGAAGCACCAGGAAGGGACGAAGACATCCACGGAATCCCCTTTATTGGCAGAGCAGGACAATTACTTACTAAAATTATTCAAGCCATGAACCTTACACGAGAACAAGTTTATATCTCCAATGTGGTAAAATGTCGCCCGCCCAACAATAGAACACCATTACCAGATGAACGAGAAACATGTAAAAAAATGCTCTTTGCTGAAATTGATATCATCCAACCCAAAGTTATTTGTCTACTAGGAGCAACAGCAACTCAAGCTCTTTTGGGAAACGATATGAAAATTTCCCCAACACGGGGGGCTTTTTTCACTTTTCGCACTATTCTTACCATGCCAACCTATCATCCGGCATATCTTTTAAGAAATCCACAGGCAAAAAAAATAGTATGGGAAGATATGAAAAAAATAATGAATGTTTTAGGGTTATCACTTCCAGTAAAAAGTGGGAATTAATTTAAATTGAAATTAAAATTAACAAAAATAGCATAATTGACAATAATATCAATAATATCTCTATTTGTCATTGTGGATAACCTGTTGATAACTTGTGGATAACCTGTTGATAACTTGTGGATAACTTTTTCACCACCTCTGAAAGTAATGATCTAATGGCATCTCTGAATAGGCTTAAAAAAATAATTAACCAAAGGTGCCCACCAATCAATGTTTTGAAAGAGCCCTGAAAACTTATCAACAGGTTATCCACAAGTTATCAACAGGTTATCCACAAGAGTTAAAAACGCCAAAAGAGCGATCCAGAGATAAAACCCGTCTATAAAATACAAAGTTATCCACAAAAACCTCGTCGCCTATTATTATTAATTTATATATATTTATATAATTAAAGAGTTATTAAGATTTCCCCCAAAAAAACCCACCCCTTGATTTGCAAATTCTATTAGAAAATTAAGATAAAAATATTACCGAAAAGGAACTTAGGCCTTCACTTTCCTGAAAATTTAATCTAATATTGACCAGTGTTTGTTTAAAGCTAATGCGAAAAGTTTAAAGACCATTCAAAATCTATGTAGGGGCAGAAACTGTGAATTTATCTCATGTTATTGAAGATTTGGTAGAAGAGCGTGGGCTCGACAGAGAAAAAGTCATTTCAATTGTTTGTGACGGTATAAAAACGGCATATACTAAGAAATTTCCTTATGCTGATTTTGAAGTTGTGTACAACAATAAGTCTGGCAACCTTGATATTTTCGTAAGAAAACTTGTTGCGTCTGTTGTTGATGACGATGATGTTGATATTTCCTTTCGCAAAGCAAAAACGATAGATCCGAATTGTTCCATTGGCGATGAAATACTAGTACCATTTGAAGAACAGATTGGTCGTATAGAAATTCTTACAGCCAAACAAATTATATCAGGAAAAATTCGTGAACTTGAGCAAATGGCGGTTTATAACGAATTCAAAGATAAGCAAGGCACTATTATAAGTGGCATGGTTCATAAGCGTGAGCGTGCTGGGTTTGCGGTTAAGCTTGGCGATGTTATGGCTCTTCTTCCGCAAGAGTCCATGATCCCTGGCGAAGTGTTACGAGTTGGATATCCTGTCCGAGCATTATTAAAAGAAGTTCTCTCCGCTCCAAAAGGGGATTATCAACTCATTCTCGATCGTGCCAGTGCAGAGTTTGTGCAATGTTTATTGAGTGCCGAAATTCCAGAGGTATTTGAAGGACTTGTGGAAATTGTAAAAATTGTACGCATTCCTGGCTACAAAACGAAAGCTATTGTTTCATCATCAAGCGCTGAGGTTGATCCTGTTGGAACGTGTGTAGGGGTTGGTGGAGCTCGTATAAAGCCTATTTTAAGAGAGCTTGGTCAGGAAAAAATAGATCTTATCGGATGGTCAGAGTCTGTTGAAGATCTTGTAAAAGGAAGCTTGAAACCTGCTGATGTTGAAAGAGTTGAGCTTGTTGGGGACAAAAAAGCCGTTGTGTGGTTCCCTCAAGATCAAAGATCTTTGGCTATTGGCAAGATGGGACAAAATATAAAATTGGCATCTCGTCTTGTTGGGCTTGAAATTCAGTTGCAAGACATAGCGCCTGCAGCAGCGGGAGTTGATAGCATTGTCGTTGAGGACGAAGATGGTGGTAATGTTGACAATGATGCTGATTAAAAGCGCATTGTAGTTTTCTAAAGTTTTTAGGTGAATGAAGCATGAGAGTTTATGAAATAGCAAAAGAACTTGGTGTAAACAGCAAAGAAATAGTTTCTTTTTTAAAAGAAGGTGGTTTTGCTGTTGCGAGTCATATGTCGGTTTTATCTGATGATGCTCTCGATGCTGTAAGAAAAAAGTATACTGCGCCAACGCAGAGCACAAAATCTGCTCGTGTTGAGCCTCTTAATAAACATGAAACCAAGGAGCCTGCGGCCAAGCCTGCTGAACAACGTATGATGTATAAACAAAGCGAAAAAAAGACACCAAAAAAGAGTATAGAGGGAATTGTTTACGCTCAAAATCAACATGAAAAGAATGAAGAAAAAACAGATGTTTTCAATGATCAAGATCTATTTGAAAATGTTGCAGTTGGTGGAGGCGCTAATTTATTAGACGAAAGTCTTAACCTTGGTGCACTAAGTAAAGGTCGAGAAAAAATCGATCGATTTTTAACAAAAAAAATAGCTGATGTTGCGGGGGCTCCTCGTTCATTTAGACGTCGCAGAAGAAGACGAGTGCGAGAAGTTAGAGAACAAGCTGTACCTAAAGTAGTAACAAATGTTATCGTTGATAAAAGTATGCCCCTTTTTGAGGTTGCTGATATGTTTGGTAGGTTGCCTGGTGAGCTTATAACTGCACTTATTAAACGCGGCATGATGTGCAATCGAAATTATGTTTTAAATCCTGATACCATTAAAAGCTTGGCTGATCAGTTTGGCATAGCTGTTACTATGTCAACAGCTGAAAATGCTGTTGATACGGCGGCCGCTCTACGTCAACATGCAGCTGATACACAACATTTAATGCCTCGCTGGCCTATTGTTGTTGTTATGGGACATGTTGATCATGGTAAAACAACATTACTTGATTATATACGAAAAATGAATGTTGCGGGTGGTGAAAAAGGTGGAATAACGCAACATCTTGGAGCTTATGAGGTTGCAAGTACGCATGGTAAAGTTGTTTTTCTTGATACTCCGGGGCACGAAGCTTTTACCTATATTCGTGAGCAAGGATCACGAATAACTGATATAGCTGTTCTTGTTGTTGCTGCTGATGATGGCATTAAACCTCAAACGGTAGAGGCTATTAATCATGCTAAAAAAGCAGGGGTTCCTATTATTGTTGCTGTTAATAAAATTGATAAAGTTCAATCTCCTGCAGCTATTGAAACAGTTAAGCGTCAACTTGCTCAGCATGAATTAATGCCAGAAGATTGGGGTGGACAAACCGTTGTTGTTCCTATTTCGGCTAAAACGGGCCAAGGCGTTGATGACCTTCTTGAACTTATTGTTTTACAATCTCAGTTGATGGAATTAAAGGCTGATGAAAAAGCTCCAACTCAAGCGTTTGTTCTTGAGTCAAAAGTTGAGCGTGGATTCGGGCCAGTTGCAACAGTTATTTGTACACAAGGTGTTTTGCGCCAGGGCGATTTTTTTGTTTGTGGTGGAACAGCTGGGCGTGTTCGTTTGTTAATTAATACTTATGGAAAGAAAGTCCCACACATTACTCCTGGGATTCCAGCTCAAGTCGTTGGCTTTGATTCATTCTCTTCAATTGGTGAATCTTTAATTGTTGTTACGCAGGATGTGTATGCAAAAGCGCGTGCTGGTAAAAATGATGAATCAACGCAAGTTACAACAACAAGCGAAGCTGGATCTGTCCCTGTTTTATTGCAAAATGCTACACAAAAACAAAAAAGTATTAATGTTATCATTAAGGCTGATACTCGAGGATCTAAAGAAGCTCTTGTAGGATGCATTGAAAAGCTTGGCAAATTAAGCAAAGAAGTTAAGTGTCCTATTTACATTGTTTCATCAAGTATTGGTGATATTACTGAAGGTGATATTGATTTTGCAGAAAATACCAACTCAATGATTGTTGGCCTGCATGTAAAACAGGAAAAAAATGCAGCACTGTTGGCTAAACAAAAAAATGTAACTGTTTTATTGCATAGCATTATTTATCATCTTGTTGAAGATCTTGAAAAGCTTTTACTCAGCAAAAAAGAAGTTGAAATTACATGGCAAAAAGTTGGTGAAGCTGTTGTTAAAAAGGTTTTCGACATTAAAGGTGTTGGTGTTATCGCTGGGTGTTACATGCGTGATGGAATTTTGACTCGCGAGCATAAAGTTGTTTGCGTTCGAAATGGTAAAGAAATTGGCGAAGCAAAAATTAGCAGCTTACAAAGAGATAAAAAAAGTGTCAAAGAAGTTCATGCTGGATTTGAGTGTGGCTTTATGTGTGACAATTTTAACGATTGGGCAGAAGGCGATACGGTTTATGCCTATGCACAGGTTAAAGAAAAACATAAGTAAGTTAGAAAATAAGATTTATATGGCCGGAGAGATTATACTCCGGCCATTTTTTTTGGTGTTGATATGGCTCGATTATTTCAGTGGAAGTTTATAGCGCTTTATATTCAATCATTGTGGAAAAAAACAATTTGTAAGCAAAAGCTATCGCATTGTGAGCGTATTTTTTTTATTATGCTTTGTTGTATAGAATATAGTTACAGATGGTTTTTTTATGTGCATCAATATGTGCGTAAGCATAAAAAAAAATATAAAGTACCAAATGCCTATGTTATAAGCGTAGGCAATATTAGTGTTGGTGGAACTGGGAAGTCGGTAGTTGCTGCTTTTTTAGTTGATTTACTTAACCCATCTGCTTGTGGCGTTATTTTAAGGGGGTATGGCAAAAAGGATAAGCAACCAGCTCTTTTGGTAGGTGATGGTAAACGCATTATAACAACGGTGGAAAATGCTGGTGATGAAGCATTAATGGCTGCTCGAAACTTAGGATGCACGGTTGCTGTAGGCAGCAATAGAAAAATGGCCATTCAAATTGTTTATAAGAATATTCATCCGCACCCTGTATTTTTTATATTGGATGATGCTTATCAAAATCATGCCTTAGTTAAGGATTTAGAAATAGTGTTACTTGATGCAACTGCTCCATATGGTAATGGACATTGCTTGCCGGCGGGACCTTTACGGGAAAAGGATCTATCGCGTGCCGATTGTGTTTTTATAACCCATGCAGATAATGTAGTTTCTCATGATCTTGCTAAGATAAAAAATGACCTGCAAACAAAAATACCGCAGGCGTTAGTGGTTGCAACAAAACATGTTATTAAGAAAATATATAATCCTTATGATATTATTTTTGATAATAAAGAGGCATCAGGTTGTACGTGTTTAGTTGTTGCCGCCATAGGAAATTTTTCGCATTTTTTAAGTAATATAAAAAATTGTGGTTTTAACATCGGTGGAGTGTGTGAATATCCTGATCATCACGCTTATACACGATCTGACCTTATTGAAATTATTGCTACTATGAAAAATACAGGAGCTTCTTATGTGATTACAACACAAAAAGATTGGGAAAAACTTGGGCCCCTTGTACATATGCGCGATGATTATAAAAAATTTTTTTTGATTACAACGGTTTCCATTGAATTTTTATCGTACCAAGAGTATAGTTTTTTTACTGAGTTTTTGAAAAAACGATTATGTGAATAAAACAACAGGTTTTTGGAAAAAAGGGAGTGTGTGTATGGTGGGCATTATGCAGTATATTCTTGCTGGTGGGGTAACATTTTTTTTTGTAGTAGGGCTTATCCCTTGTATTATTGCCTTAGCTCAACGATTTAGTATTTTAGATATTCCTGATGGTAAGATCAAATGTCATCAAAAAGCGGTTCTGAGTTTGTTGAGAGTGGCTTTTTGGAAATACTGCACATTGTAAAGATGGAAATTTAAATTCTTGTTTGAAA
>LBTY01000010.1 GCA_000992305.1 candidate division TM6 bacterium GW2011_GWF2_38_10 | reverse complement strand
AGAACCCCATAATTACTTAATTCCGGTATTTTCACAAGGCATAGCTTGCAAAGACGACAAAAATATTCCATTGATATTAATGCACAATGGCTTACCAGCACTTGCCGCAGGAATCTCCTTGGCATTTGGCTCCACCCCAGCATCATTATCTTTTGCAGGAGCAAGCATTGCTGCCGGGGGCGTAAGTTTACTTGCAGGCCCCGGCGGCTGGGCTATCGGCGCCGCTGCGTTGGGAAGTTATGCGTTATTCAAAGTATGCGATAAAAACCATAAGGAGCTCTTGCAACTGGAAATGTCTGAAGGAGGCGGTTCTGGTGGCGGCGATCCAAATGATCCTAAAGATAAAGATATTGAAAGAGATCCTTCAATAAAAAGTCTCATTAAAGCTAAGAGGTTGCCATCTGATGGAAAAATTAGATATGTACCACCTAAAAATTTCAACCCCAAGAAAGGTCTTCCTTATGAGAAAGTAGGTAATGATAAAGCATTTTTAGATAAATTTGGCAACAAATGGCTTAAGGGCCCTTCTCGTACTATTAATGAACCATTTGAGTGGGATGTACGGTTATCAAACCAAGGCAAAGAGCAATTAGGATGGGCATCAAAAAGCGGTAATCATATTAATGTGAGTTTAAAAGGAAGAATAACACACTGATGGAAAAAAAACCTTTAATAATAATAAAATTGATGATAAAAAATTACACAAATCAATTATTACAAAAACTACTTAAAACAATTCAAGATAATCTTTCATCTAAATATCAAGGTATTATTATTGATTTACTAAATACAGAAAAATATTGGAAAATTCCAGAATTGACAATTTGCTATATAGGTGTTTATTACGGATGCTCAATTTCTATTTATGACATTTTATGTTGTTTAACAACATCACAATTTTGGCACAAAAAAGAAAAACAAGAAGAAGAAGGTGTGTGGGATTTTCGAATAAATGGAGGAATTTTATTAGATAAAAATGTTGAATGGGCACATGTTTATACATGGGAATAACTGCAAAATCAAGAAAAAAAAGAGTAAAAAAGCATAAAACACGTTAAAAGAAAAACTATATTTACCTGCATTGACCTGTATTCCATTGAATTGAAAGAGCCTTATAATTACTTAATTTCGGTATTTTCACAAGGCATAGCTTGCAAAGACGACAAAAATATTCCATTGATATTAATGCACAATTTTCACAAGGCATAGCTTGCAAAGACGACAAAAATATTCCATTGATATTAATGCACAATGGCTTACCAGCGCTTGCTGCAGGAATCTCCTTGGCATTTGGCTCCACCCCAGCATCATTATCTTTTGCAGGAGCAAGCATTGCCGCTGGAGGCGTAAGTTTACTTGCAGGCCCCCGCTGTCTTGGCTAAATGATTCTAAACATTACATTATTTTGTAATTACGTATATTTTAAAATTTCTTCTTGATCGCTAAAGTGGTGCTTAATGCCATTAATAAGATAATATGTTTCGTTTCCCTTGCCCACAACAGCGACAATTGATGTTGGTGTTGATTGGGCTATTGCTTTTTGTATGGCTGTGGCGCGATCAAGTTCTATTGAGGTTTTAGCGCGAAGTTCTTTGGGGATTCCCGCATAAATTGCTTGAGCAATACTCATGCGATCTTCGTTGCGTGGGTTGTCATCGGTAATGATAACAGCATCTGCAATTGTTGCGGCTATGTTTCCCATAACGGGGCGTTTTGAGGTGTCGCGGTTGCCGCCGCATCCAAAGACAACAGTAAGATTATTGGTTAGTGGACGCAATGTTGAAAGTACCGATTGCAATGCATCTGGTTTATGTGCAAAGTCAATTACCGCGGTTGCGCCATTTTTTAGCGCATGCATTTGCAAGCGCCCTGGAACGCCCGGAAATGATGCGAGTGCTTGTTGAAGTGTATCCCATGGAATTTTGCATGTATGATGAGCTATAAAAAGTGCCATGCTTATGTTGTAGGCGTTGTATGATCCAAAGAGCGTTGGGCAATAAAAGGTATAGTTTGGAGCTTGTGCAAGGGTGAGCGTTATTCCCTTGGTATCATTTTGAACACAGGAAAAAGTGTTAGGGTGGGATAGATTATTGGTAAGTGGTTGTAGCGTTTGGTGTGGGGTAGTTGTTTGGAGTTCCTGCGCAAGTTTGTTTCCCCATGGGTTATCAATATTGGTGACGCTTATTCCATGTGGTACGAGCATCGAAAAAAGCATTTTCTTTGTTTCATAGTAATGCTCAAGTGTGGGATGAAAATCCATATGCTCTGGGCTAAGGTTGGTAAATCCGGCGGCAGTAAAAGGGATGCCGTACACCCGGTGTAGCGCAAGCGCATGCGATGAGACTTCCATAACAACGGTTGATACGTCTTTTTTAATGCATTCGGCAAAAAACATATGAAGATAATCTGCAGGGGGGCTTGTTAGCGTGCTCTCTTCTTCGTATGTTGCAATTTTATTTTTTATTGAGCCAAGTAGCGCAGTTGTGATGCCTGCAAAACGTATAAGATGTTCGATTAAAAATGTTGTTGTTGTTTTACCTGCTGTTCCTGTAATACCGATAATGGTTAATGCCTGTGCAGGGTTATTATTTTTTTGTGCAGCAAGTTGCGCAAGGGCTTTGCGTGTATCATCAACAATGGTGAGCTGTACATGTGCTGGTAGCGAGGGCGGTTGCGTAGTGGTATCAATAACAATATGTGTTGCGCCTTTTTGAATTGCCTGATCAATAAAATCAGCGCCGTTATGTGCAAAACCTTTGATTGCAACGAAGGTTGATCCATTTTCTACATGAATAAGGTCGCTTGTGACGGGAAACTGAGAGGAAAATAACATGAAAAGTCCTGTTAAAAAACATTGTTAAATTCGTGCTTTTTTAAAAAAATTATATCAAATATTGAAAAAAAAAATATTTTTTTGTTATACCTAAATATATCAAAAAACGGTTTTGAAAATGTTATGTAAACTTTTTTTAAAGCCCTCCCAATCGGCATATTGAAAATGTATCGTTTTGATGCATTTTGTTATATGTCCGTTCTACATGTTTAATTGATTTTTTTTCAAAAGAGTTACCAACATTTTTGTTGATAACCTATATCCTAAGTTATTCATTTTACTTATTAGAAGGGTGATATGCGGTTGTTGATAACTGTGGATTACTTATGAGTAAAAATGTGTTATAAAAAAAACATCTCTTTGCTGTCTTTAATTTTAAAAATTGATTAAAATTGTGAGGGTGGGGGTGGGATGTTTGGACGTGCTATACAAGTTACATATGCAAAATAAAATGCAAGGGTAGGTTTATGAAAAAAAATGAACACGAAACAATGGTTCAGAACGTACAAGGTATTGAAAACAATGAAGTTGGAGTTGACACTCAATCTCAAGGGGTTTCTAATTTAGGCTTTATAAGCGTTGTTGATTCTATGGATGATACATTGAAAAACACCGATTTATTGGCAAAGATCAAAGATGCTCATGCAAAAATCATTGAGGTTGGGCCAATTTCCTCAGATATCAAAAAAAACTTTTCATCGGTTGCGTTATTAATTGATAATTTGATTAAACAAATTAATCAAAAACGTGATGGAGTTATTAGTCAGATCAGCGAAATAAAAAAACGGGTTAGCGGTCTTATGGCTTCAGGTCTTGTACAAATTGACGAAAATGAATACAAAAAATCTGAAGAAAGTGTTAAGCAATATACTGCACTTCTTGATGGTATTTGCCAAGAGTTAGCGCAGGAAAAATTGTTGCTTGAAAAATTTATCGGCGATAAGCATCCTGAGGGTGTTATTGTTGGCGAAGATACAACGGAATCATTTGCAGATGCTGCGGCAGCTAAAATTAAAGCTGTAAAGCATCATCTCAAAACGATAGATCGGGATTTGGGGGTTAGTTATTCTCGTTATCATTTTGGTTTTGAGTCGCAGCTACGACGCATTATTTATGTTGAAAATGCGCTCAAGCGTCAGGTACAGAAATAAAAAAAGAGGGCTTGTCCCTCTTTTTTGTTAAAGAGGTTTGTGGGCGAGTGGTAATGAAAAAAACAATACTTGTTACTGGTGGGGCGGGGTACATTGGTTCTCATACCGTGTATGAGTTAGTTCAGCAAGGTTATCACGTTGTTGTTATTGACAATTTTGTGTACAACCAACCCTGGCCTTTTGTAGGTGTACAACTTGAGCGAGGATCGATAGCCGACACTGCACTTTTAGAGCGTGTTTTTTCGTCATATGACGTTGAATGTGTTATGCATTTTGCGGCCTTTATTGAAGTTGGGCAATCGGTGCTTGATCCACAGCGGTTTTATGAAAATAATGTTGTCAATTCATTGAATTTGCTTAATGCGATGGTTCGGTGTAATGTGACACAGTTTATTTTTTCTTCCAGTTGTGCGGTGTATGGAAATCCCCAGTATCTTCCCCTTAACGAAGAACATGTTTTTGAACCTCAAAGTCCGTATGGTAAAAATAAACTTATGGTTGAATATGCGTTGCAAGATTATGCACATGCCTATGGCATACGCTTTGTTTCGTTACGCTATTTTAATGCTGCCGGGGCTGCTGTTGATCATAATTTGGGTGAATGGCATGAGCCAGAAACTCATATTATTCCTAATGTTATGCGCGCAGCACTTAAGGATAAAGAGCTTACTGTTTTTGGTGTAGATTATGAAACTCTTGATGGATCTTGCATTCGTGACTATGTCCATGTTTTTGATATTGCGCAAGCTCATGTTCGAGCATATACTTATTTGAGTGCTGGGGGAGTTTCTAACGTTTTTAATGTTGGTACAGGGCGGGGTTTTTCGGTTTTGGAGCTTATTGCTGCAGCTGAACGAGTTGTTGAAAAAAAAATACGTGTACTGCATGCCCCGCGGCGGGCAGGAGATGTCCCAATTCTTGTTGCCGATAATGCAAAAATTACACGTGAGTTAGGTTGGAGAGCATGCTATTCTACACTTGATACGATGTGTTCTTCGGCTTTTGCATGGGAAAAAAGGAGATTGAATCATGGAACATAATGTACGCATCCGCTCGCTTTTGTGGCAACATCGTGGTTTTTTGTCGATTATATTTATGGTGGCATTGGTGATTCGTGCGCTTGTTTTTTTTTCCTATTTATCTCATGATGAGCGTTATTGGCAGGTTGATTCAAACACCTATCATGTTGTGGCAACGAATATTGCGCAGGGTAAGGGTTATGTTGGGCCTGATGGATCACCGCATTTTTATCGGTTGCCGGGATATCCATTATTTTTGGCGGCATCGTATAGCCTGTATGGGGTGGATAAAAAGGTTGCTTTGTTGCCGCAGATTGTGCTTTCTTCTACAATTCCTGTTCTTGTTTTTATTCTTTCATTAATTCTTTTTCCTGGCTTATTATTACTTGCCAGGGCTGCGGGTATTTTTGCAATTTTTCATCTTGGGCTTGTGTTATATGCTGGGTTTTTTATGACCGAAACTTTGTTCCTTTTTTTCTTTTTATTATTTTTACTCTTCTTTTTTCGTGGGGTGCATTGTTTTTTTTGCAAAAGCAAACAAGGTGTTTTCCTTGTTGATCAACCGGTTCCTTATGAAAATATTTCATTGTGGCTTCCTGAGCCGTTAATGTCGACTGAGGGCAGTACGTTATTTGAGCGATCTGCAGGTGATACGTGTCCAGCTTTTAAAACATTGCCGCCACAGTTTTTTGAAGGTGATCCTGGTGTTAAGGCGATGGTATTTGCGGGGTTGTTTTTGGGGCTTGCATCGTTAGTGCGTCCAGTCGGTCATTATGCCTTGGCTGTTAGCCTTATCGTATTGGCGTTAAGTAATGATCTTTGGAAAGGGAAATTTGTTAAGGCAAGTGTGCTATCGGTTGCGTGGCTTTTACCCGTGTGTATTTGGTTGGTAAGAAATGTTATGCTGACCGGATATTTATTTTTTCATACCCTTCCGGGTGGGCATTTTTTATATTTATCAGCGGCGCGTGTTGCTATGCATGTTCATGATTGTTCTTATCAGCAGGCTCGGCAGATTCTTGCGCATGAGGTTCAAGAAAAAATGCGCAGTTATGAGCAGGCAAAAGGATCTGAGCTTTTGGAAATTGAACGATGTCGTATTCATGAGCAGCTTGCTGTTGAATATTTTAAAAAAGATTTGTGGCGTTCGGCGCAGTATTGGCTTACCGATATGTTCAGGACGATGTTCTCGTTATATTCTTCTGAACTTTTATATTTAGAGTCGGGGCGGCAGGAGATTGATTATTTTCAAAAAGGACGACCTGTTGGATCATTATTTGAGCGTTATATTTTCCCCAAAACTGATTCGTGGTTGGTTAAAATGATTATTTGGACTGAGCTTGAGTTTTTTATTCTTCTTCTTTTAGGGTTTTTGGGATTTATTGTGCGAGCTGCGTATCGTGCTTGGCATAAAAAATATAGCCTTGCATGTGCGCTGTGTCGTGGACTTCCATTTATGGTACTTTTTGTTATTATTGCATTGGCGGGAGGATATTCTCGCATGCGATTACCGATTGAACCACTTTTAATTGTGTATTCGTGTGCAGGATGGTTTTTACGCATACAAAAGGGTGATCATGCATAAGCGTGTTGTACGTTATGGTGCGAGAGCGGGTGTTGATATCTGCGGTATGCGATGTGTTGTTAGTAAACAAAAAATAAAGAGGATGTTCTGTAATGAAGGAGTCTATGCGTAAGGCGGTTATTATTGGGGCAGGACCGGCGGGATTAACGGCTGGATATGAATTAACGCAGGCGCATGGTTGGGCCGTTTCGGTTATTGAAAAGGATGAGCAAGTTGGTGGGCTTTCAAAAACATTTGTGTTCAAGGGCTGTCGGTTTGATATTGGGCCTCATCATTTTATAACAGAACATGAACATATTTTACGCTGGTGGCAGCATCTTATGGGTGATGATTTTGCAGCGCTGCAGCGGTTTACGCGTATTTATTATAAACGAAGATTTTTTCATTATCCTTTATCGCCGTTGAATGCGATTACTAATTTAACATTAATTGAGTGTGTGCAATGTGTTGCAAGTTATGTTAAGGCAAAAATATTGCCCAAGCGTTCGATTGTTTCACTCCAAGATTTTATGATTAATCGTTTTGGCAAACGGTTATTTCAGATGTTTTTTAAAAATTATACAGAAAAATTATGGGGAATGTCGTGTGATGCTATTTCTGCCGATTGGGCGGCGCAGCGCATTCGTAATTTTTCGTTATGTAAAGCAATCTTTTTTGCGTTTTTTGGGCGATGGTTTAAAAAGTATGCACCACGAACGATACAGGATACGTTTTATTATCCATCGCGTGGCGCGGGGACTTTGTGGCAGCGTGTTGCTGGAATTATTGAACAGTCAAGCGAAAATGTGATTGAACTTGGTCAAAATGTTATTGGCATTGAGCATGATGGTTCTTGCATTACTGCTGTTTTAACGAGTTCCTCAAAGGTTCCTGCAGGCAGCTCGTGTATTGTGCGGCGTCATGAAGGGGATTATTTTTTTTCGACGATGACCTTGTCTTCGTTGGTGCAGGCGCTTGATCCGGTTGCGCCAGCTCATGTGCGCGCGGCGGCGTGTGCCTTGCGGTGCCGCAGTCTTATTGTGGTTAATCTTATTGTTAATAAACCTTTTATTTCACCTGATCATTGGTTGTATATTCATGAAACGCGCGTGCAGCATATTCGTGTTGGAAACATGAATAATTTTTCATCAAAGATGGTTGATGATCAGACGCATACCGCATTGAGTTTTGAATATTTTATGTCAACGGAAGATGATTTGTGGCATTGGAGTGATCAAGAACTTATTGCGTTGTGTTCGCGTGAAATAGAATTATTGGGGCTTGCTCATCAGACCGAGGTTCTTGATGGGATGGTTGTGCGAGCTGCTGATGCTTATCCTATTTATGATGCACAGTATCAAGAACATGTGCAATGTGTGCGTTCATATCTTGCCCAATTTAACAATTTACGTCTTATTGGGCGGAATGGAACGCATAGTTACAATAATATGGATGCGGCAATGCTTTCGGCTATGGATGCTGTTGCTTGCGTGCAAGAATATGCCATGTCTACCCATGCAAGCAAGCGTGAGTGTACATCGTCGTCGTCGGGAGCACGGCTCTAAAAAAAAGGACGATCTATGTGTGGATTTGCTGGTTTTATAGCGGTTGATAATCCTTCGTTGCGGCCTGAAGAATCGGTGTTGCAAGCCATGCAACAAATGATGGTGCATCGCGGCCCTGATGCGCAACGTGTTTTGGTTGATCAAGAACATCAGTTAGGTCTTGCTTTTGCGCGCTTGAGTATCCTTGATTTATCTGATGCTGGGATGCAACCAATGTGGAGTTTTGATCGTTCAGTGGTGGTTTGTTTTAATGGTGAAATTTATAATCACCCAGCATTGCGCAAAGAACTAGAATCGCTTGGTTTTGTGTATACGTGTGGGGCCGATACGCAGACAATTATATTTGCATATCAGGCATGGGGTATTGAGGGGTTAAAAAAACTTGATGGGATGTTTGCTATTGCGTTGTATGATTTTAAGCAGCGGCATTTTTATCTTATGCGTGATCGGCTTGGTGTCAAACCGTTGTATTTTTCTTATGGGCAAGGGATTTTAACCTTTGCATCTGAAATTAAGGCTCTCTGGCAAGCTCCATGGATGAAAAAAGAAATATCAGATGTTGCGGCGTATCACTATTTAACCTTTATGGTTTCGCCCGCGCCATTAACGATGTTTAAAGGTGTGTACAAGTTGCCCGCAGGTTTTTTACTTCATCTTGATGCACATAAAAATATTCGGTTTGAAGAATGGTATTCCCCCGTTACAAGCCTTACCGCTGCCGAAAAAAAAGAATATGATTCTGAAGACTTTTGTGTTGAACGGATTACTCAATTGCTTATCGAATCCACCAAAAAACGTATGCTTGCAGATGTGCCGGTGGGAGCTTTTTTATCTGGAGGTGTTGATTCAAGTTTGAATGTTGCTTTAATGGCTCAAACAGGCGCTCGGATAAAAACATTTAATGTTGCGTTTGCCGATGGTGCAGAACACAATGAAGCTCATTGGGCGCGTATGGTTGCACAACAATTTTCGACTGAGCATCATGAGTTGATTATTTCAGAGCAGGATGCATTTGATTTTTATCCACGCATGATTGAGCATCTTGACGAGCCCTTAGCCGATTGCGTTTGTATTCCTTTTTATTTTGTATCAAAACTTGCGCGTGATGCAGGTGTTAAGGTTGTCCAGGTTGGCGAAGGGGCTGATGAATTGTTCTTTGGGTATCCGTTGTATGCTCAATATAAATTATTGCATGATGCGGGGTATGGGTGGTCTCAAAAAATTGTACCTAATCCCTTAAAAAAAATGGTGGCGGCATTAGCAAAACCGTTGGTTCATGGGAGTTCTGCGCGGCAGCAAATAGTTGATCATTGGGCCGGTAATAAACATTTGTTTTGGGGTGGGGCGCTCGCTTTTAATGAGCGGCAAAAAAAACATATGTTTTGGTATGATAGAGGGTATCATGATATTGTTGGTGATGCATTATTACAAAAAATGATGCCGGGACTTTCATTATTGTATGACTCGAGTATGATTGTTGATTTTCATATGCAGGCCTTGCGCCAGCGCATGCCGCATGCGGACTTTTGTCAGCAAATGCTTTACTTAGAACTTAAGCAACGGCTCCCTGAGCTTTTATTGATGCGTGCTGATAAAATGTCTATGGCGGCAAGCATTGAGGCTCGTGAGCCCTTTTTAGATCATAAACTTGTTGAGTTTATGTTTCATGTGCCGGCAAAGTTACGTTATAAACATGGAACTACAAAATATTTACTTAAGCAAGTTTGCCATGGATTATTGCCGCGGGAGATTATTTATCGGCGCAAGGTTGGTTTTGGCGCTCCTACAAGCGCATGGTTTGAGCGAGGCTCTTTTTTTCCCGCTTACTTTAATGGCGTTCAACAAGCGCACGAACAATCAAGCAATGATGTTATGGTATCTGCAAACCGCTCTGGTGGTGCAGTGCAAAAATGGACCTTACAGACGATGTGGGCATGGAAAACCAAGGAGTTGTAATGTTAGCCTTGCAAAAAAAAGATTATGTGGCATTGCTTGTGGGAGTAGTAATTTTTTTATTGTGTTCAGTGATGATTTTTATGCAAGTACCTTTAAAAAATGCTTTTTGCGATATTGACTCCTCCGCTTATTTGCACAGTGCATCGCTTTTGTATAAGTATGGAACTTTTTCGCCGGCGGTCGATCTTCAGGCAATGCCGCTTTATGCTTTGGGATATTCATTTTTTATTGCCGTTGTGTATTGGTTGTTTGGCCAAAGTATGTATACCATTATCGGCACTCAAATAGCCTTGGCGCTTTGCATAGGGGTTATACTTTTTTGTACAACGCGAATGTTATTTGGTAATGTGGTTGCCCGGATAGCTTTTTTGTTATTTTCATGTAATCTTGGTTTTTTAGTTTATGCGCAATGTATTTTATCTGAGCTTTTATTGATTTTTTTATTGTTGTTATTTGTTAACAATAGTATTCATTTTTTGTTAGAGAAAAAAAATAGATATCTTGTTGGGGCAGGTTTTTTTTTAGCACTTTCTACATTGGTTAAATTGGTGGCATTGTATTTTATTGTGGTTATGCTTGTTGGCGTAGCTCTTTTTTGTTGGATTAATCGTATGTCTACGATTAAAGCGTTGCTGAGTTTTGCGTTGCCTGTAAGTTTGATTTTTATTGGGTTTTCATATCACAATTATCTTGTCTTTGGTCAATTTCGCTATTCATATAATGATAATTATAATTTATATGTTGTGTTTCATGCGCAGGTTTTATCATTGCGCGATGGTGGAACGCGAGAGAATCAGATGAGGGAGCTTACCAAGACATTGCATGATCCAAGTAGTGCATCATATGCAGAATTACGCCGTTCTTTTTGGTCTTTATGGGCGGGTGAATACGGATTGTTTTTTAAAGCATGGTTGATCAATGTATCAAAAATTTTTTTAGGCTTATTTACAACACAGTTAAAGACGCTGGTAAATGAAGATTTGCGTGGTGGTGAAGTTTCTTTTTTTAAACATACTGGTTCATGGTTTGACCGAGTAGATGGATATATTCGCCAGGGGGCTTGCGCTTTCTGGGTTGTGGTGGTTGCTTGGTATGAAATTATCTATTCTTTGTTACGATACCTTTTTTTTCTTGTGGGCATGATTGCGCTGCTAAAAGAACGTCGTTGGTTTATTGTGAGCTTTTTGGGTTTGTACATAAGTTATTTTTCGTGTGCGATTGCGTTTGATGGGACGGCGCGGTATCGTTTTTTCTTTGAATTTGTTTTATTGATGCTTGCCGCCTATGGAGCATATATATTTTTTATTGGGCGGAGGGGTAAAAAGGTTATAAAAAAGGAGAAAGGGTTAGTTGTATGAAAAATATTTATTTTGTGATTTTAGCCGGTGGAAGTGGTGAGCGATTGTGGCCATTGAGTAGGCATGCGCGGCCAAAGCAATTAATTCCTTTTTTGGATAATACCTCTCTGCTTGAGCAAACGTTAGCGCGTATTAGTCCGTTGGTTGCATGCGCGCAGCAGGTGGTGGTAGTTACCAATAAAGTGCACGAAGGAGCTGTTCGCGACTTGATAGGAGATCAGGTTGGTACTATTATTGCCGAACCCGAAGGGCGCAATACCGCTCCTGCTATTTTATGGGCATGTCATCGCATTAAAGTTATGGATCCGCAGGCGCTTGTTGTGGTTTTACCTGCAGATGCGTATGTTCCGGATCGAGATGCCTTTTGTGAGCTGATTGCTCATGGGGCAAATTATTTAGAGCGTGAAGATGATATTGTTTTATTCGGATTGCAACCAACCTATCCTGCCACAGGATATGGGTATATTGAGGCGGATACCGCGTGTTCTTTGGGCGAGCATGAGACGTTTAGGGTTGTGCGTTTTTGTGAAAAACCTGATTTGTTAAAGGCTCAGGCGTATGTTGCGATGGGTAACATGTTGTGGAACATTGGTATTTTTGCCGCAAGTGTATCTACGTTTTTACGTGAGTTTGATATGCACGTGCCTGATGTCGTTACGGCGTTTGGTAATTTTATGGCAAACAAAAACCCCTATGCTCATGTTCCAAGTATTTCTATTGATTATGCGGTGCTTGAAAAAAGCTCTCGCCTTGTTGTTTTGCCTGCTTTGTTTGAGTGGTATGATGTTGGTAATTTATCAGTTTTCTTATCTTTGCAAGAACGGTATGCACAGCAAGGATCATCGGTTATCAATATCTTGGGGCAAGGTAATTTGGCCAGTGCGCATAAAAAACTTGTTGTTTGTGTTGGGGTAAGCGATTTGTGTGTTGTTGAAACAGATGATGCATTGTTGATCGTTCACCAAGATGCGGTTGAGCATGTAAAAAAAGCAATTCCAGAAGTGAAAAAAGTGAGTGCTGCTAGTCTTTAAAAATAGTTATTTCCTTTAAAATCTTTATTTTTTCATATGATTTTGGCTACCATAAAATATGGTACATACGGTACGGTAAGAAGATGATGTTTTATGGAGAGGAGTGATTATGAAAAAAGTAGATGAATTTATCAAAACGGTTGATGCTCGAATTGAGCAGCACGGTGAAAATATTTTTTTTGATTTTTTTAAAAAGTATTTTGTTTATTTTAGTTCAATGGTGTTGTTGTCTGTGTTTGGTATTTTTGTTTATCAAATATTGCGAGAACGACCACTTTTTTTAGCAACAGTTATTACGAGTGATTTGGTGCAAATTGAACGGCATCTTAATGAAATTGATCGTGATTGCAACATTTTAATTTGTTAAATGTTGGTAAGTTTGCCGTGTCTACTATTGGTTCATTAAACTTGGCTTATCCAGAAAAGTGGCAAGGGCCTTATATGCGTCGTAACCCAACCATTCATGGTATTTTTTATGAACTGGTCCGTACACGTGAGGGTGTGTATATTGTTCCGGGCCGTGGGGTTACGTTGCCTAATGGATTGGTTGTTGGTAAAGATTTTGAGATTACCTTTGCAACCGAAGTTAATACCATGCTTCAGCCAGGAGGTCAATTAAGCTACAAGAACGAACCACTTGCAAAAATGTTGCAATTTAAAATTGGAGATTGGGATTCTCCAATGTTTCAACATTCAACGTATGATAAAGTTCGCAAAGCGTTGCAAGAATTTAATGATGCATTACCATTTGCTCATGCAGATGTACCAGCAAAAGCTTCTGTTACGTTAACTTAATTGAAATTATAAAAACATTTAAACAATAGGGCTGCACTTTGAATTAATATTTCTATTTGCGGCCCTGTTTCTTCAAAGTTACAGAGTGTATCTTCTGAAATATCAAAACATTTTTCCCATAGTTGAAACCCATCACTTTTTTGATAGCGAATTAAGCCATTGTTATATTCATATGCTTGTGAAAATGGTATAAGCATTTGGCACAAATGATGGATGACCAGTGGATCAAGTATGAAAATATCTGTTTTTTCACGTGGGGCTGGGGTGAGCTTTCGTACAAGTCCATAGCCGGCGACAGCGCATAAGCCTCCGGCTAGAAGAATAATTGCTTCTTTTATTTTTGCTTGAGCAAGGAGCTTGGGGTTGTTGGCTTTTCGTGCTTCGTTGATTGGACTTACGTATGTTGTAAGTCCTGCTGATGAGCTAAATCCATTAATATGGAGGTTTTTATATGACCATAGCGTGTTATTGGTGGCAAGGCTTCCTAAGTATATATCCACATTTTTGCCTGTTGCAAGGTAAGCAGCCATTGCGTGTCCAAGTTCATGGCACAATGTCATAAATACGTCTTTTGATGCTTCGTTAAGACAGATTTTTAAAAAATCTGTTAATGTAATTTGAGTTTTTGTGTCATTGTCGTTAAGGCATTGTCGTATGTGATGTAAGAATATTTTGTTTAATACCAGACTTATTGCTTGTGTGTTAGCAAGGGCTGTTTGTTCGTGGGTGTTGCATTGAAGTACTGGGTTGATAAGAAAAAAACTTAAAAGAAAAGCGAGTATTTTCTTGTTGATTATCATTACGAAATCCTTTTTAAAAAACTTGAAAGAAGTGTTTTTTTGCCAATTTTAAATAATGCTGTGATGTGATATTCATCCTTATCGGCTTTTTCTACATTAACAATAATTCCCATGCCAAAGGTTGTATGCATAACTCGTTGATTTTTTTGCCAACCACCTTGTGGTTTACTCGTCGGTGTTTTGGTAGATTGAGACGATGCTTTGGGCATGGGGTACGCAGCATTAAATGTCATAAAACGAGATGCTGCGGAAGGATTGCCAAGCCATTGATCCAAAAAAGATTTTATTTGGAGTGTGTTATATGATTCAATATTTTTTTTCACAATAAGTTTTGGTGGCATTTCTTGTAAAAAACGAGATGGTATCTGATCTACAATTTGCCCAAAGGTATTTCGATATCCAGCACTTGTTACGAGTAAATATTCTTTAGCGCGGGTAATGCCAACATAAAAAAGACGTCGTTCTTCTTCAAGTTCTTCATTGCCTACAAGCGATTTAGAGCTTGGGAGGATGTTTTCTTCAAGGCCTGTGATGATTACCGTATCAAACTCTAATCCTTTTGCCGCATGGAGTGTCATAAGCGGTATATGCTCTTCAGGCTCTTGTTGTTCAATTTTTTCTTGCAGGAGTGCAATGTCATGTAAGAATTGTTCGAGTGTTGCTTTTTTTTGATTGGCAGTACAATCTGATTCAAAGATTGTTGCGGATGAGCGAAATTCGCGAATATTTTCAATTTTTTCATCAGCTTCTTTAGTGTCATATTCCGCTTTGAGATAGCTGATATATTCAACACGTTCGATAATTGCATCGATAGCTTCAATTGGAGAACTTTCTTTATCAAGTGCCTCAAATATTTGTATAAATGTTTCAACGGCATTTTGTTTTGCTTTGGTGAGTGGATTATGTGTGTCGTTGAGCATCATGGTAAGAATGCCTTTGCAATCAGCAAATGGTTCTTGATTCCAGCGGGTTTGTAGATCGTCTTCAAATTTTTGCCCAAGTCCACGAGCAGGGCAGTTGATGATGCGCAACAAGCTTAATTTATCAAAAGGATTAATAATAAGTTTGAGGTAGGCAAGGATATCTTTTATTTCTTTACGTTCATAAAAACGTATGCCGCCAACAATTTTGTACGGTATGCTGTGGTATAATAATGCTTCTTCAAGAACACGGGATTGATAGTGGGTTCTATATAAAATAGCTATTGTTTTATTGTTATTAAGGGATTGGAGTGCCTTAATACATTGGGTTACGCTTTCAGCTTCTTGTTCGGCAGAGCGGCAGGTAAGATGAACCGCGCGATTGCTTGCGGCGCGTTCAGACCATAATTTTTTGGGATTACGTAAGCTATTGTGTTCTATGACTGTATTCGCAATTTCAAGGATGGGCTGAACGGATCTATAATTTTGTTCAATTTTAACATGGGTGACTGGGGCAAAGTCGCTTGAAAATTTAAGCATATTGGCAACGGTTGCGCCACGCCAGGAATAAATTGATTGATCTTCATCACCAACAGCACAGACTGAGTCTATACAAAATTGGTTTTCTTTGTTGAGTGCGATAAGTTTTAAAAGCAGGTGTTGAATGTGGTTGGTATCTTGGTATTCATCAACTAAAACATGGCGAACGTTAGCTTGGAAGTTTTCTCGAAAGGTTGTGTTTTTTTGAAATAAGGATACGACATTGATGAGTAAGTCATCAAAGTCAAAGCTGTGTGCTTGTGCTTTTTCTTGTTCATATTCTGTATACACATCTTTAAGGTAGGGGAAATTAAAAAAATCATCTTGTAGGCAGAGGGCTTGTTTGTTTTTATGCTGTGATATTTGATGTGCAACTTGGGATGCTGAAACATATTTAGCGAGATTGTTTTTTTTGATGATTTTTTTCAAGAGTGTTTGTTGGTCATCACTATCAAGGATAGAAAAATGTTCAAAGGGGAGCAAGTAAGGATGAGAGCGTAATTGTTGTAAACAAAAGGCATGAAATGTTCCGATAAAAGGAAGATTGTGATGGGTGCCAAGAAAACCAATAAGGCGTTCTTTCATTTCGCCCGCTGCTTTATTGGTAAAGGTCATGGCAACAATGCTTGAGGGTGAAATTGCTTCATTCAAAATAAGATGAGCAATGCGTGCAGTGATGACTCGTGTTTTGCCTGATCCTGCGCCGGCGGTGACCAAAAGCGCTCCGTTTTTTTGTAGAACTGCTTCTTGTTGTGGTTTGTTAAGTGCCGTTTGAATGAAGGAATTAAACGTGTTTTTTTTATCGTTATTCATGGCTATGCCCCCTAAAAAAAACTACCGATGGTTTATTTTGTAAACCATCGGTAGTTCATATATTATGAGTTTGCTACTTGTTGTTGTGGTTGTTCGCTTGGTTTATTTGGAACAAAAAGAATTTCTTGGGCCATTGTTTTTTCTTCATCTGTTGTTGGTTCATGTAATGGCATTTCAGAAGCCTTAATTAATAGGGCATTAATGAGGAGTCTGCGAGTCCAGGCACCGATGGTAAACTCAATGGCTTGAGCAGTTTCTTTTTCTGCAAGGCGGCTTGCCATCCATTCAAGATCGAGGCGTGTGCATTTTTTCATTGAATCAGGATTTACGAGCAAGGTCACGGTTGTAAAATAAAGCATTTGTGACATGTTCGAGTTTATTTCTTGAAGAAGGCTGACAAGGCGTTGATCAGTTGCTTCAATTTCAAGTGAGTGTGCAAGGTAAAAAATGACGCGTTTAAAATCAACGAGTTTGCTCGTATCAAAATTGTATGAAAAGTCTTTTGCTTTGGTAAAAAGTGAA
Organism: candidate division TM6 bacterium GW2011_GWF2_38_10; assembly: GCA_000992305.1. Taxonomy (GTDB): domain Bacteria; phylum Babelota; class Babeliae; order Babelales; family RVW-14; genus GWF2-38-10. The sequence goes on along the minus strand of LBTY01000010.1, from coordinate 30,005 downwards.
AGAAGATATATTTGTAACGCATCTCTGAGCATTTTATGGTGGGTATTAATTATGGTTGACATACTTTGTGAAAGGTCAAGACCATTAAGCCCTGGAATTTCTTGAACTTCTGGGATAAGAACATATTGAACGAACGTTTTGTTCATATCAAGAAATTCTTTATTTTGTGCTACATTTTTGGCAAACCATTGACGGTCGGATGCTGTTGTTTTGGTTATGGTATAAAGATTTGCTGCAATATTAATTAATGTAGGTTCGCTGATGTCCTTTTTAAGGATCGCGTTTTCTATTTCTGTAAACATATTTACTTCTGTTGCCATAAGAAAAATCCTTTTTTTTAGTAGATTAACAAACTATTTAGAATTGTACCTAAATAATTGGTGTTCGGCTAGGGAAAAAGCTTTATTTTTCAAGTAAAAAAGGACGGATTAAATCCGTCCTTTTTTACTTGAAAAATAAGCAATTATGCAAAACTATTCAATGATGGTATTTGTTTCAACCAATTGTTGATTTTTGGTACCAACATACATAGCAATGATAATCCAAACACCAACGATACCGAGAGAAATTAATGATCCGTAGAACATTAAGCTGGTCATGGTTGGGAAGAAATCGTTGATTGCAGAACCAACTGCTTTTGATGAACGACCACCAAAACCGTCGATCCAACCTTTTGCTTTAAATTTAACGTCTTTGCTGGTTGGGATGTACATGATTTCTTTGCAAGGGTTATTTAATGCATAGCTTAAACCTTTGATAATAACCATTGCGCCGAAGAACACCCACAATGAAGGATAGAGCCATACATAAAGAATAACGGCGCCAACGCAGATTGGGAATGTTACCAATGAGAAACGAAGACCAAAGGTACGAATGATATAGCTTGTTCCGACTAATGCAAATACTAATGCAAGTAAGTTTGCACATTGGCCATATAAACCAAGGAATTCAGCTACTTTTTCTGCTGAAGGATAATTTTCTGCAGCTAAGAATTTAAGTTGATAATCGATAATAGTACCAATAACTTCATATAATGTTGCAATACCCAAAACACCCATAAGATATTTGTGGGAGAATAGTAAACGTAAACCTTCTAAGAATCCTGTTGCAGGTTTTTTGGCTTTACCAACGGTTGAAGGATCAACGGTTGCATTGCCTGATTGGCTTTTCATATAGGTAAAAATCATAACCGGTACAAAAAAGATACCAACTGCGACGATGAAAGCAAGAAGTGGCATGCCAAAGTATGAAGCATGTTTTGCAAATTCAGGTCCAGCAATGGAACCAATTTGTGCTCCCGAGATGATAATTCCGTATCCGCGCTTTGCAGATGCTGCATCGGTTGTACTGTTCATAAATGACCAGAACAATGCAGGAAGGATTGAACCAAAGCTTTCGATGGTTAAGTAAATAAGCCAACCAAAGATTCTGCCTTTATCAGGGACGGTATTGGCAACACCAATTGTTGGATGAGCCAAGAAGTATCCATAAACGGCAAACAAGCAAACATAGAACATTGGAATGATGTAAAGAAGTTTGTGTTTTTCCACAAGGTCAACAAGCTTGGAGTAAAGTAAAAGCAGCGGGAGCAAAAAGAGAACAGACAACATCTTTGCGCGAGGAATAAATGTTTTTCCTACGATGTTCATGAACAATGCGTCTTTGAGCGGGCGCATGAGCCAATAGGTTCCAATAAGGAACAAGAAAGCAACGGCAAGGAGCCCAAATTTTTTATATTCTTCTTTTGTTAAATCGCCCCATAACCAACGAAATACTTTAGCAGCCATATAAGTACCCTTCTAAAAAAATAATAAAATACCGTGTACATGTTAAAAACTATTTACATTCAATTCTTTTACTTCATTTTCTCTACAATTGCCAGTGGCCTCCTTTATGCAGTTTGTGTTATCATAATCGCTTAACAAAAATAATTCATTTAATGAATTTAATCAATAAATTTCTTACTATTTGTTACTTTCTGATACATGTTTCCAATCATTGTTGATGCCCCAATCCATACCGCTATAATACCAAAACAAGTTGCGCCAACAATGCTAATAACGGGGCCGATGAGTCCACTAATGCCAGATCCTGTTGCTTTTGCAAAACGAACGCCAAACATATCAATCCAGGCTTTTGCTTTGTATTTGATATTTTTTGACGTAGGGATGTATAACACCTCTTTTGCTGGTTGGTACAGCGTGTAATTTAGTGCACGAGCGATAAGCATAACAAAAATAATAGAAGAAAGCGATGGGTAAAGAACATAACTTGCTATTGATACGCCGATAAGAAGTGGAAATGCTATTAAACAAAATTTTATGCCAAATCGACGTTGGAAAAATGATGTTCCTATCAATGCAAAGCCGCATGCAATTACTTGGATTGCAAGGTTGAATTCAAAAAAGAATTTATTGATCATTCCAGGATCGGCAAATGTTTTTTTGACGATGATGGACATTTGAAATCCCATAAGTGTTGTAATGAGTTCTTGAAAAAATATGAGAATAAAAATACCCGAAACGTAAGGGCGTGTGATAAGTACTTTAAGCCCATCAAAAAAACCGACCTTTGCAGGAGCGCTTTCTTCCATTGCTTGGGTAACATATCCTTCCATATGCTCATCGCCTACAAGTTTTTTTAACAGAAAAACAATTGCTGCGATCATAAAAAACATCATGACCGATATGAATGCTACAATGGGAACGCTTGTTGCATATTGTGTTGTGTCGTACGACAAATAATTACCAAGAAGTAAAAAAAGTACGCCGCCAAACTGTGCACCAAATATAATGAGGCCATATCCCTTTTTGGCAGATTCTGGTGTGGTTATATCGTTAATAAACGACCAGTAGAGTGAAACCATAAGCGAAACGTAGCTTTCAACAAAAAGATAAAACGCCCACCCAACAACACGCGAAGGACTTGAGGTGGTGTTTTGAATGCCCCATACTGGATGGTAAAGTCCGTAAATAAGCCCGAGTCCGATTGTACTGTAAAAAGCTACTAGGATATAAATCATTTTTTCTTTAGAAAAGATATCAACCAATTTTGAATAAATGAGTACAAGCGGGAAAAAGAGGGCAAGTGACGCGAGTTTGGCTTGAGGAAGATAAAGTGGGCCGACAAGGTTAATAAAAATACTATCCTTGAGCGTTTTGAGTGGCCAGTATGAACCAATAAGAAAAAAAATGCCGGCGGCAAGAAGTGAAAATTTGACAAGTTCTTTGCCGTGTAAATCTCCCCAAAGGGCGCGAATAATTTTTTTTGTCATAAAAAAGTACCTAAAAAATAAAAACAAAACATTTTTCAAATAATCCCGTGGGGAATGGTAAGAAAAATGTTTTGTTTGAAATATTACAACCAGTAAACGTTCTTCAAGGTGCGTTAATCTGAATGAAGTCAAAGTTTAGCAAAAGCCGTTTTATAGTCAATAGAATCTTGTCAATATTACAAGGTTATGACGAGCGTTGCTTGCCCTTGTGTATTTATTTTAAAAAAGCCTTCATGGACCATGAGTTTTATTTCATCCAAGCCATCAATTTTTTTATAGACAACAAAACTTTTGCGTTTAATTGTTGAAACCAGGGGGGAATGTTGTGGTCCTACAAAAAAGCTTCCTGTTGGACTTTCAATTTCAATCCAGTATATTTTTTGGCGAGAGCTTTCTTGGGGACTGATGATTTCAAAATCAAATGAATCAAGGTCGATCATGCTTTCACCTGTGTTTTTTGGTACGCTTCCTCAAGTGTTCCTATCATATAAAAAGCTTGTTCGGGCATTGCGTCACATTCTCCTGAGAGTATTTTTTCAAAGTCTTGTACGGTTTGATCGCGTTTTATAAATTTACCAGGCATGCCAGTAAATTGTTCCGCAACAAAAAGTGGTTGAGTTAAAAAGCGTTGCATTTTTTTTGCACGGTGAACAATGAGCTTATCGGCATCAGAAAGCTCATCCATTCCCAATATAGCAATGATATCTTGAAGCTCTTTGTACTTTTGTAATACTATCTGAGCGGCGCGAGCAACATCATAATGTTTTTTTCCAACGACATGGCTTTTAAGCCCATTAGATACTGATTCGAGTGGATCAACAGCTGGATAAAGTCCTGCGCTATGTAGTTTGCGTGAGAGTACGGTGCTTGCATCAAGATGTTGAAAGGTTGTGGCTGGTGCAGGGTCGGTGTAATCGTCGGCGGGAACATAAACAGCTTGGATTGATGTGATTGATCCTGCATGGGTACTGGTTATACGTTCTTGGAGCATGCCCATTTCTGATGCAAGTGTTGGTTGATAGCCAACGGCTGATGGCATGCGGCCTAAAAGGGCTGAGACTTCTGAACCAGCTTGAACATAGCGGAAAATATTGTCAATAAATAAAAGGGTGTCTTTGCCCCCTTGATCTCTAAAGTGTTCTGCCATGGTAAGGCCAGACAGGCCTGCACGTAAACGAGCTCCGGGCATCTCGCCCATTTGAGCAAATACGAGTGCTGTTTTTTCGATAACGCCTGATGATTTCATTTCGAGCCATAGGTCGTTGCCTTCGCGAGTTCGTTCTCCTATGCCTACAAAAACGGAGTAGCCTTGGTGTTCGATTGCTACGTTGCGAATGAGTTCTTGTACTAAAATAGTTTTACCAACGCCTGCTCCTCCAAAAAGCCCTATCTTAGAGCCCTTAATGTAGGGGCAAAAAAGATCAAGGACTTTGATGCCTGTTTCAAGAATGTCAACGCTTGTTTTTTGTTCTACAAGGCTTGGGGCTGCTTTGAATATTGGTTCATAACTTTTTGCTTGGATAGAAGATGTCCCATCAATAAGTCTGCCAAGTGCATCAAAAACGTGACCGAGGGTTTCTATGCCAACAGGAACGGTTATAGGTGCGCCTGTGTTGATGACTGGGAGGCCGCGCGTTATTCCTTCAAGCGGATCAAGCGCTATGCAGCGCACTACACCATCGCCAATATGTTGGGCAACTTCAAGATTTATTTGCGTAAGTCCTGAAGGTATGTGTGCATCTTTGCATTCAATCGTAAGGCGATTGTATATTTCAGGAATAGCGTTAGGATCAAATTGTACATCAACAACGGTGCTGCGAATTCTGAGTACTGTTCCCATTGTTTGATTTGATGAGCTTGGCGCATAATGAGATGCGTCGGTTTTTGTATTTTGCGGCATCATAATTAAGACCTCGGTAAGAGCCAAAGTTACTAAAATGTTATAGAGCAGCATAGCACAAGGGTGGTGTGCTCTTCAAGGTTGAGTTTTTATTTTATTGTCTAATTAATTTATTTCGCGATATACTTTTGATGTCTTGAGAGGCTTTTTCTCATATATTGAAGTAGGTGTTTGGGGTTGGGTGAATCTCGGAGGTCTTATGCGTCGAATTATTTTTTTTTCTTGTTCTGTTGCGTTGTTTACCATGATTTTTGATGCGGGGAATATTGTGGTTCCTCTTGTGTTAGGGCGGGCTTTGGGTGGCCACACGGTTATCGGGCTGCTTGGTCTTTTAGTGACATCATTTGTGTTGCCCTTTCTTGGTTTTTTAGTTTCTCTTGCTTTTGAAGGTAAGAGTAAGGCCTTTTTGGCGACAACGGGTATAGTTCCTGCATTTGTGTTGGGTGCCTTTGCAATGTTACTTGTTGGGCCGCTTGGTGCAACGCCGCGGTGTGTTACGCTTGCACACGAGGCATTTTCTGTCTTTTTTCCTCATGGCTCATTGGTGTGGTTTTCGAGTGTTGTTGTGGCACTCATTTTCATATTATCATGCAAAAAGGGGCGGATCGTTGCTCTTTTTGGTGCATTTTTGGGTCCCATTATGATGATGCTTTTGGCTGTGATTATTGTTGCCAGTCTATATTCTACTACAGGGGTTACTTCGACGGTATATAGTAAGGGGCACAGTTTTTTATATGGGTTTAAATTGGGGTATTTTACGCTAGATTTATTGTATACCATTTTTTTTGCAGGTGTTTTATATGCGCCATTGTGTTCGTTATTGCAGGAGCGCAAAGAGGTGTGTGCTCGCAGGGGACTTATGCGTCTTGGTGTATTGGTTGGCGGTGTAGGGTTTGGGTTGCTTGCACTTGTTGCGTTAGGATTTGCCTTTACTGCGGCTTATTCAGGAACTTATTTATCCGTTACTTCACAGGCTCAATTGCTTTACGTTGTTGCGACACGTTCTCTTGGCCCATCGTTATCTTGGATTGCGCATCTTATGACATTTATTGCTTGTTTTACCACGGCATTAGCATTGGTTGAGGTTTTTACTGATTATGTATACTATGATTTATTGCATGGACGATGTAAACGTTTTTATGTTTTATTGGGTACGGTCATTGCGGTTTTTATTGTTTCTAATCTTGGTTTTTCTGGCGTAGCTCGTGTTATTGAACCACTTGCGATTATGTGTTATCCATTATTTATTGTGATAACACTTTCTAATGCGTTGCTTGTGTGGTGGAATATAGATGTTGTAAAGCCTGCATTCTATGGTTCTTTAAGTGCTATGATAGTATGGTATGGTGTTCGATTTTTACGTTAGGTTTTTAGCAAAATGTTATTTTTTTTATTATTTTCACCGTTGATGTGTTGACAATAAATTTTCACCTGGTAATATACTCTCTGTTGATGCGTGCTACGCAATCAAAAATTGCGTGCCGGGATAGCTCAGGTGGTAGAGCAGAAGACTGAAAATCTTTGTGTCGGCAGTTCAACTCTGCCTCCCGGCACCATTTCTTTTTATATTCACCTAATTTTTTTTATCATCATTTGCATTTTTGGAGTAACCAAAGAAGATTTGGGAGATTTGTAATCAGTCTATTTAGATTTTATGCGCAGTATAATTAGTGAAATTATAAAAGGTTCCTTGAAGGAGCTCTTTTTTTTTGGTAATTTGAGTCTCCATAATTTATAAGTTATCGTAATAAAACCGTGCAGGGTGTAATACACGAGGTTGAACCGTTATGTTTGATTTTTTATCACAGAAATTTTCTGGTGTTTTATGGTGGTTAAAAGACCGCGGGCGCTTAACTGAAGAAAATATTGATCAGGCGCTTGGTCAGGTTAAGGAGGCATTAATTGATGCCGACGTTCCACTTGATATTATTCATCAGTTTTTAGATTCTATAAAAAAGGATGTTGTTGGTAAAAAGGTTCAAGCATCGTTAAATCCTGGCCATTTTTTTATTAAAATAGTTCATGAGCAATTATTGCATTTTTTGGGTGGGGCGCATGCGCTTACCGCGCCAACGTTTCAAATTCCATCAGTTATTATGGTGATGGGGTTACAGGGATCAGGAAAAACTACGACGGTGGCAAAACTAGCTCATTGGGCAATCAAGCAAGCGGCTACGCGAGGTAAAAAACGACGAATATTGTTAGCGTCTGTTGACTTTTATCGTCCGGCGGCTATTGATCAGCTTGAGGTTTTGGCTGGCAAGGTAGGGGTTGATTTTTTTCGGCCTGCTAGTACTGATGTTGTAAAAGCGGCGTGCGAAATTTATGATTATTTTAAAGCAAAAAGTTATGAGTTTTTATTTCTTGATACCGCTGGCCGTTTGCATATTGATGATCAGATGATGCAAGAACTTGTTCAAATTAATGCTAAATTGGCACCAAAGCACAAGTTCCTTGTTCTTGATGCAATGACGGGGCAAGAATCGTTGCGTGTGGCGCGAGCTTTTAGTGATGCTATCGGATTTGAGTCTTCTATTTTGACTAAAATGGATAGTGATACGCGCGGTGGCGCTGCATTTGCGTTTCGTTTTGCTCTAGGAAAGCCAATAGCATTTGTTGGGTCTGGTGAAAAAATTGATGATCTTGAAAATTTTATTCCTGAGCGCATGGCATCGCGTATTTTGGGGATGGGTGATATTTTAACGCTCATTGAAAAAGCAGGTGAAAATATTGATACCAAGCAACAAGAAGCAATGAGCAAGAAAATGTTGCAAGGTAATTTTAACTTACAGGATTTTGCAGATCAACTTTCGATGGTGGATAAGATTGGCTCGTTGCAAAAAATTGCTCGCTATTTGCCAGGGGTTGGGTCAATTTCGCCAGAGGCCATGGAAAAAGGGCAAGTTGAAATTAAAAAATTTAAAGCGATTATTTCGTCAATGACACCTAAAGAACGCGTGCTGCCGCAGCTTTTGGATGCTTCGCGCAAAAAAAGAATAGCCGGCGGGGCGGGGGTACTCGTTGCAGATGTTAATCAATTGTTACAAAGATTTGAACAAAGTAAACAATTTGTTAAAATGTTTAAGAATGTGGGCAAGTTCAGATAAATTCCTTAACGTAAAAACAGGTGAACCTGATCTCCCCTAATGGTAAAGTAAGTACTACTGATAGTTATTTTGGAGTTTCCAGAAAGGAATACGACTATGGCAGTTAAGATTCGTCTTAGCAGACTTGGAAAGAAACATCGTCCTTATTGGCGTATTGTTGCTATTGAAGAAAGCAGTAAAAGAGATGGTGCATTTCTAGAAGATTTGGGCACCTATGACTCAATTAAACATGAAGTCATCCAACTACATTACGATCGCATTAAGAATTGGATTGAAGGCGGAGCTCAGTGCAGCCCAACGGTTGTTCGCATTCTTAAGACGTATGCTAATAAATAGGTTTTATTTGTAAAAAAGTATGTTTCATATTGATACAGGTTATTGAGTAACTGTTTGTATTAAGAAAGAGGAATCATGTTAAAAGAATTAGTTGAGCAAATTGTAAAAAAGCTTGTTGATAATCCTGATAAAGTGTATGTTTCTGAAATTACTGGCGAACAATCAACTATTATTGAATTACGTGTTGCTCCAGAAGATCTTGGTAAAGTTATCGGAAAAGAAGGCAGAACTGCTCGTTCAATTAGAACATTGGTTCAAGCGGCTGCTTCTAAAGAACATAAACGTGCTGTTCTTGAAATTTTAGAATAGTACGTTGTTGTAAGTAAAGAATGAATGCAAAGGGTCGGTGCAGTCCGACCCTTTTATCATCAAGGGTTGCATGAAAATTTCTATTATTACGGTTTTCCCTGAATTACATGAAGTTTTTTTAAAAACAAGTATCATTGGCAGAGCAATTGATAAAGGGTTGTTGCAGTGCAATCTTATTCGATTTTCTGATATGTGTGCGCCAAAAGAGCGTATAGATGAGCCAACGGTGGGGCCTGGTGTTGGCATGGTTTTAAAGCCTGAAGTTGTCGAAAAGGCTTTGAATACGTGCTATGAAAAATGGGGCCGTGGGTATACCATCTTTTTTTCTCCGCAGGGAGTTACGCTTACGCAGCGTATTTTGGATCGGATAGTTACGCGCATTGCCGGTGGGCATGCCGTGCAATCTGGTGATCAATCGTGTGCCGAGGCACATTGTGATGCATGTGGTCATGATCATATTGTTCTTGTATGCTCTCGTTATGAGGGCGTTGATGAACGTGTTCAGGCACATTATGCTGACCTTGTTCTTTCTGTTGGCGATTTTGTCGTTATGGGTGGGGATTTGCCAGCGCAGCTCTTTTTAGAGGGGTTGTTGCGTTTGTTGCCGGGTATTGTTGGCAAGCAGGAGTCGGTTGAGCATGATTCTTTTCAGGGTGCTGTTTTGGATTATCCATCATATGGACTTCCTGTTGAATGGAAGGGCTATGAAATTCCAGATATTTTACGCTCTGGAAATCATGCAGCTATTGAGGCTTGGCGCACTGATCAAGCTATGAAGACAACGGTTTTGCGGCGGTTTGATTGGTTTGCATCAAGTGGCCCAACGCGTGAACAAGTTGCTCATGCCAAAGAAAAAATACCGAATCATTACGTTGCCTTAATGCATACGGAGGTCAATCTTAAGGATGGGCGCGTTGGAACAACATCGATAGCATCTATTGATATTCACGATACGGCGCGAGCATGTGCTACGTACGCTATAGAAAATTTTTTCATTGCAACGCCACTGGTTGATCAACAGCATATTGTGAAGACCTTTTTGGGTTTTTGGCGCTCTGAGCAGGGCACAAAGTATAACCCAAGTCGACAGCATGCGGTAAGCATCGTTCGTCTTGTTGATTCTTTCGCAGATATTATTGCTGCGATAGAAGAAAAAGAGGGTGTGCGTCCAATTATCGTGACAACATCGGCAAAACAACATGAATTTGCGCAAAGGGTTGATTATAGAAGTCAATCTATTGTCTGGTCTCATGAGCGACCGGTTTTGTTTGTTTTTGGTACAGGTCAGGGATTAAGTGATGCTATTTTGAGTCAGGCAGATTATTTGTTGGTGCCGGTTCAAGGGTTGACGACATATAACCATTTATCCGTTCGGTCGGCCGTTTCTATCATACTTGATCGTTGGATAGGCCTGCAGCCAGATCTAGCGTTGTTGCCGGAGTGCAAGAAAAAAACTCAGAACCTATTGTAAAGTGTGGAGATTGCCTATATACTAGGGGCATCGATTTTTTCGATGTGTTTTGTAAAGGTTTATAATCCCCAAAAAAAGTAAAAATTATCTCTATTCAAGGAATACAATGAAAGCTGCTAAATTAACAAAAGAAACGATCCTCGATTATGGAATTGTTGAACGTAATTTCCCAGAATTCAAAGCTGGTGATACCATTGAAGTATCTCAAGTGATTAAAGAAGGCGATAAAGAACGTATTCAGCTTTTTCAAGGCGATGTAATATGTATGCGTAAAAACGGAGCTTCTTCGACATTTACCGTTCGTCGTATTGGTGCTAATGGTGTTGGGGTTGAAAGAATATTCCCTTACTATAGCAAAAATGTTGCAGATATTCGTGTTGTGCGCCATGGTTCTGTTCGTCGAGCAAAACTTAATTATGTTCGCGAAAGAATTGGAAAAGCTGCTCGTATAAAAGAAAATGTTATGTTTAAGGAACAAGATAAGACGGTAAGCGCAGCGTAATTTGCGGACGTTTTACTATAAAATTGTGTAGGGCAATGGTTATGATGAATGCCATGATTAATCGCATAAGTATACGAATTTTCATGGTCGTTATGGCCGTGCCCTTTTTCACTGCGTGCGTTCATAGAAGTACATCGGTCAAGCGTAGTTCCGGTAACGTTGCATGTAGTAGTGGGCAGGTGGGTGATGTGCGCGCGTCTGATTGCGCTTATGTACGAGAGCGCCAATTGTGTAATGTTCCCGTTGGGTTTAGCGTAGAAAAATATAATGAGATCGATGATACAAACGATAATCATGTTGTTGAATCATCGTATTGCGGTTCGTTATCATGTGATCAAGTACGTGTATTTTTTCGACGAGAGCTTGAGCTTGGGGGATGGAAATATTCTGAGTTTTCACAAGGGGATGAGTTTTTTTGGTTTTGTCGGCAATCGCCCTATGAGCGTATGATAAGACTTAAAGCTTCTGCTGGAAAAACGATGCTATGTATTATTTCAAAGCAGCGCAAAAACTAAATAAGAAACCATAGAGGATCTATTGTGATTGCATATGTGGTGAAAGCCTTTTTATTCTTTTTGCTTTTAATGGGGGTAAGTGTTATTTCTTTTGTTGTTGTTATGTATGCAATTGGTCGATATTGCAACGTTTTTATTTCACACGATAGTGTGTTGGCTCGTTTGGTTCGTTGGTTGCAACGCGTTGAGTAGGTTATCTTGAATATTTTTCAACAAACCAATTTTTTATATCACGGATTATCATAGTACATTTTTTGACTGCTGGTTTGCCACCTATAAGAAAAATACCACCAAGGATTAAGGCTATTCCTTGCAAAAAAGGCAAAAATAGTCCGGCAATGCCAATGATAATCAAAACTACACCGAGTATTTTTTTTACGATTGTTACATACATTTGGTATGGGTGATGGTGATTGTTCATACGTTTTCCTTCTTTTATTTTTTTATTTGAGTATACCAAAAAAAAGAGGTAACATCGTAGTCTTTCTAAAAGAATTGAAAAATGTTAAATCTATAGACATAAAGGGTTATGCTCAATGAAACATAGGTATATTTTGTATGGTATTTTGGGTGCTTGCTTTGGTTTTGTTTGGTATGGTAGTCTTTGCGCTTTGAAAATTTTGTTGCCAGGGGTAGTCAACTTTAAAAAAGATTTTTCATATATGCGCAGGAATGCTTGTTATGATACAGTTGAGATTATAGATAGTTCTCGATTAAGTAAAGGTTGTTGTATTGTTGATTTTGATCATAATGATGTTGTTCAAGCTTTCTATGTTAAATTTAAAGATATTATGGATTGTAATATTTGTTCGGTTATTCAGTCGTCACCTCATATACGTTATGTGACTATTGAAAATTCGCCATGGTTAACGATACGGGGTTATAGGTTACTTTCGCAGTTTCAATTTTTGCATACCGTTGTTTTAGTATCCTTGCACATTACGCAAGAAATGATGAGTGAGCTTGTGTGTATACCGTATCTTGAACATGTAAATTTTATTAATTGTTACATTAGTGATGATGCTTTATTATCTCTAGTAGATGCTGTTTCTTTAAAATCAATTTTTATAGAAAAAGTTTCAACGATAACTTCTGCAGGATTAAGTATATTAACGAGTTTTCCCGATTTAGAATCAGTATGTATTGGTCAGTGCTCTGTTGGTAAAAATATTTTTTATGAATTGGGTGGCCAAGAGCGGTTTGGTATGCTTAAGCATTTTATTGTTGATGGTGATGATTTATTGGAAGCTTCCGAACCAGGGTTTTTTGAGTTTCATGAACCAAAAAAAACGTATAACACGAGCTATAAAACAAATGATAACAAAAGCGATAACTCATTCTTTGGATCAGATGAGATATGTTCAGCACAATACCAAAGTTCGTGTTGCTTATTAACGTAATAAATCCCGGCTATACAGGCCGGGACTAAAAGATGCTATTGGGTTGATTATGCTTGCAGAGAAGGGTTCTCTGGGCAAGATTCTTCTTCATCTTGATTGATGGGGCGTATATCATATGGTTTGAACAATACTTCCTGAGCTTCTTGATCGTTTTGTTGAAAATAAGCTTTATTGAGCCAGCGCATTTGGGCGTCTGGATAATATGTATTTTTAATATAAGGGGTAATGATCCAGGCGTCATCATGTTCATCAAATGTTAATAATGCAAAAGCATCTTTGCCAAATACTTCCGGAATACTCGTTATGGTAAAAATAGGGAATGCATTGATATTTTCGTTATAAAATATTTTTTTAGGATTTTTCAAAGGCTCCCAGTAGAGAGGGTCATTTTTTGTAGGGGGTTTTGCAAAGTTGGTAAGGATGTTAATACCATAATCAAGATGATCATGTCCTCTGATAATCCCCGCAATGGTGTGACTATTTTTATTAGAAAGCATTTGTAAATAATCCATAACAATAGACCCATGAATCAGCCAATCGCCTCCTCGAGTTCCAGGTCGAAATAATTGATTTTCAAGAGGGCTTTTTGCAATAAATCCATCCCAGATAAATCCTGATCGTGCGGCATTTACTTGGTAGTTTGCATAGATATTTTTATAGGGAATATTTACGGCAGTAGACAGGAGGTGTTGAAAATTAGCGGTAGCTGATACAACTGCATCTTCTGGAATTGGTGGATTATCATCATCTTCATCAGGAAATAAATCATCAATAGTTAACGCACGATAATTTTGGGGCTGAAGAGCCATGCCGCCATGGCAAAAATAGAGATAAGAAACTTTGTTGGTTCTATCATTTTGTGCGCCGATAAAAAGAACCTGAGGTAATAGATTAAAAAGTTTTGGAAATAATGTGTTAATTTTAGCCGAGAGTGTTTCAAATTTTGACTCTACTTCAGCTGTCAGTCCATAAAAGTTATGCAATTCTCCGCCTTCATGGTTTCCTTGTAAAATGGTGACTTGATGCGGATTGCATAGTTTAAGTGCAAGTGCTAGCACCCATGTTTCAACACCATAATGCCCTCGATCTGCCAGATCACCAAGAATAACAATTTGTACCGATGGATCTAAAATCCCTTTTTCATTGATGAGCTCTTGATTGAGTAGATCATTATACTTTAGATACATGATGTTGCGAGCAAGCGAGTGGGCGCATCCATGGTAATCTCCCATTACAATAATGCGAGTAGAGGATGGTAATACTTTTGCTTGTGCATAAATAATGTTTTTAGATTGCTGTTCTTTGGTGCAATCGAGCGTTGGCAACCAAACTGAGGTTTTGGCATTGAGTGTTTTTTCGTACAGATTGATAGCGTCCTCAAGAAGATTTGCGCATTCATATGAGGTTATGAGCGGTTCGCCGAGCAATAGGTTATCAAGGTCGTAATCGCTTTTAATATAAAAATGAGGTCGACAGGCTTTTTGTTTGGGAGAATCTTCTACTTGCGGTGTGCAAAAATAATTAAATTCATACATTTTTTGTAAAATATGGTGTGCGATATCGAGCACGTTGATATTCGAACTATTAATAATCTTGTGGCACGGCGACTGCATCGCAAGGATACCGGTGTAACAGCCCATATAAAAAATAATGACTAATCTCATAGTGGTATTGAAAAGTTTCACAAATAAGCCTTTCTAAAACATGTTGATGGGTTATTGAGCAATGTATCCTTCAGCTATTGAGGTAATAACCTCATTGACTACAAAGCGATTACAGTATCCTATTTTTTTTGCATGAGGAAATAAACTCGTAATATTTATTGGAGATTCGGGGGTATGAATCAAATGAGTAAATAAATATAGTTCCTCAAGGCAGGGAAGCGTTTGTAGTTGGTGTAAATCCTCGGGGTTTACTGTATAATCTCCTGATAAATCAAGACTTTTTAATGTTGTAAATTGTGCAATAGTTGTTAGGCATGTTTGATCTATTTTGGGATTATACGAAATATTGAGTTTTTCTATGCGGGGGAGGTTGAGTTCTTTGGGAATGGTTATATTTAAGCAGTCGCTCAGATGTAACTCGAGCAAATTTATATGATTGTTTAAGAAGATCAAGGTTGCTACCCTTGAGTTTATTGCATGAAAAAATATATATTTTTTTGAGTAAAGTGCAGCGGTTAAGTTGTTCAAAAATATCATCGGTTATGTGGTGATTATTAGTTATTAAAAATGCTTGCAAATGAGGGAGTGTTGTTAAAAATTCAAATGAGTTATCTTGAAGTGTTGGGCAATCGATGAGAAAAAGCGCTTGAAGGTTTTGGTGATTCTTTAGGACAGCAAGACTATCACTTGAAAGTGAAGAGCATTTTTCTAATCGCAATACCTCAAGGTCTGGATGTTCGTCAATAGTAGTTTTTAAATTTTTATCATCGATTGATTGTGCTGATATCATAGTATTGTATACAAAAATCTTACATGTTGGGGATTGGGTTTGATTGGACATTCCATTGAGCGCCATGCAAGAGCCCAAAATGCTTATTCCATATAACATTGTGGAGCGGCTAAAGATCATAGTAGGGCCTTTTTTATTGGTGGGTTATTATTTAGTAAAAATGTTTTGATTATTATATTCTTTAAGGTTTATATTTTGGCATTGTTCAACATAGAGCGAAAGTGTGGAGAGTTGAGGAAGAATATCATTGGTAAGGTTTTTACAATTTCTTAACGTAAGTGTTTCGAGTTGGGCAAGGGTGTTAAGGATTCTAAAATCGTCGTTGTTTATAGTGGGGGCTCCGGTGATTTCAAGTTCTAACAGGGATTCACAGCCTTCTAAGGCTTTAAAAAAATCGTGTGATATGTTTTTGCACCATTGGATGCTTATTTTTGTAAGGAAATGAAGATTGTTAATGCCGTGAAGTCCAGAGCCATTTATTTTATCGCAATCAATGACATCCAATTGATAGAGGTTTTCAAGATAAGGTATGATTTTGAGCCCCGCATCTTTTACATTATGACATCGATTAATACAGAGGTGAGTAATATTTTTTAGCGATTCAGGGTCAAGAAAGGTAAATCGAATAAAAGGACAGTTGTGTAGGGTAAGTTTGTTGAGCGATATTTTGTTTAAAAGTTCTGTTAAATTTTGATCATTGATTTCGTCTGAGGTGCTTATGGTGAGATTTTGAAGATGAGGAAAAAGGGCGATAAGTTGATCAATTTGATTATTACGAAGCTCGCGGCAATATATTTCGGTTATGTTGTTATCTTTTTCTGTTGAAAAGGTATAGTTTTTGCAATTAATAAAAAGATAGTGAGGTTTTTTTTGGTTATCGACCATACCGTTAAGGGGTGCACATCCAAGAATGCAAAACATGATGTAAAAATAGTTGCGTATAATGATTTTCATCGGTCTCCTTTGGGTAAATAGATTATATGATTTTAGTTGTTTTTTTTCTGTTTTGTAAAGCGTATCACCTTCTCTATTTTTTTCAAATGTTTAATACTGACTTTTATCCAGGGCAACCATACAATACTTTTCCATCCTTTTTTATCTTGGAACATAAAGACATATTGTCTTTTAAGCTTTGCTCAAAAATGGATTGTAGCAGTAGGGGAGAAAGGCTCATTTATGGTGATCAAAAGTGCTTTTTGGCGAATGCTCTGCCGGTTGAAGACTTTAGATATTTTTCAAAAGCGACCGCTTTTTCTTTTTCTCTGAATGTTACACATACCTCAAGTTGCCATGGTTTGTATGCTGATGCGTATATAGATTTTCCGCAGTTATGATCGGCTAGTCGTTGCTTCATGTTTGTTGTATAACCGGTGTAGATATGTTCAGGATGATTTATTGAACGAAGGAGGTAAACGTGGTACATAATGTTACTTGTCATTCGGTCCGTCTACGCTCGGGGAAGTATTACATGGGGTAAACCGAGCTACGACGGGACAGTTTTCGCTTAATTTTCCTTTTGGGGCTGGCTTGTCCAGTTGTAGCTTAGAATTCTTTCAGCGTTACCCCCCTAAGCGAAAACTGGGAAGAGAGGATTCGAACCTCTGTTGCTGGAGCCAGAATCCAGAGTCCTGCCGCTAGACGACTTCCCATCGATAATTTTTATACGCATATTTTTACCAGAAAACGTATAAAACTGCAAATTAATTTTATGTGAATGGTGAATTATTATTAAGGTAAATAAGTTAAATGGTGACATTGGGGAATAAGGAGAGGTTTGTTTTTTAGGTTTATTGTATTATTGTATGCCTTTTTATATACTAAAAGCAAATAAATATTAAGCGTTTTATTGTGTATTATCATTAAAATGGAGGTTGTAATGAAGAAAACTTATTATTTAAAACAGTTTCGAAGCATTGTGCAGTATGGAATGTTTTGTATGATGTGTGGAATGCAGATTTCCTATGCGTGGCCACCAGAGCCTGTGGAAAATGTTGTTACTGATAGATTTCGATGTGTATTTGAGGGAAGAGGAAGTGCGGATAAACCTTTTTTAGATATGTATAGAAAAAAACTGGTGACGGAATGGCTTTTTGATTTTTTAAAGGATGCTCCTGTTCTTAAAAATGCCTATGACTTTAATCATGAAATTATGAGTGTTGTGAATTTTTTGATTGAAAAAGGAGTTTTGTGGAATGATGCATATAGTAATGATGGATTTGAAGGTTGGACGTTGTTTCATTTTGCCGTAAGAAATAATAATTTTGAATTGGTGCGATATTTAAGTAAAAGAGTAAATGTAAATGCTAAAAATAGTGCTGGCTATACACCTTTGCATATTGCGTGCATATTGGGATATCCTGAAATTGTGTCATATTTAGTTTCTTATGAGGGTGGTGCTATTGTATTTACTCGTGATAACGAGGGAAAAACACCGCTTCATAAGGCAGTTGAGAGTCAACATGTTAATGTTGTTGAGCAACTTGTTCAAGGGCAATCTTCTTATTTTATTGATGCTGTTGATCGTTATGGTCAAACGGCTCTCCATAGTGCGGTTGCCTTAGGAAATTATCCATGTATTCATGCCTTACTTAAGGTTGGGGCGGATCCTTATATTATCGATCAAGATGGTGATACTGCTGCTTACATCGCCAAAAGAAAGCATATGCCATTGTTAGTGGCTGAGCATTATCAAGAGTTTCAAAAGGATGAGGTATCAGATCGGTTGGGACGTGATGCAATTGCAAGCGTGGTAAATGTTGTAAGGCAGGAGTCTCTTAAACAGCCAGAGTTGCAAGATCAAGCAAAATCTGGGAGGTTTTCAATTCAAAACATTCCCCATGAGTACTATGAGCAACGAGGGCGATATTCTATCCAACATATTCCTCATGGGACGTAATTTATGTACTTTTATGATCGTCTTCTACTACTTGTGATTGTGGGATTATAGAATCAAGCCATGCATGAATTTCGTTCCAATTGCGATAATCTCCTTCTTTCACGCCCATGCATTTTAGCATTATTTTTTTAAACCAGTTGATGGTATTAAAATTCATAACACCAGCAAAAACGGCCTGGTGAGATGCGGGGAGGGATTCAATAATTTTTTTAGGGTATGAAAGAGCTTCTTCTTTTTTTGCTGGTTCGTTAATAGCTAAACAGATTGCAAATACAGCAGTTTCTTTTTGAGCAAGTATTGATTGATGTTTTTTTGCAAAATCGACGATGCTTTTTTCTGGTGATCCCATAATAATGGGGGAGCCAATGATAATAAGATCAAAAGGATCGAGTGATTTATTCCAGTCAGAAGCTTTACTGAGGGTTGTTTCTAATCCTTTGGTTTTTAAATAGGTTCCCATTTTTTGTGCTGTGTCTGCGGTTGAGCCTGCTTGGGACTCATAAATGATGAGAGCTTTTTTCACAGAGTTCTCCAATATTGTGGGTTGGTTATTAAGGGCTAGCAATGATGGAATGACCGTTGTGACTATAAGTGTGAATAAATGTTTTATAAAATGGTTCATGGTATTTTTATAGTTTAATTTTCGATATACAGGTCATGTAATGAATTTCTGCATATAATTTTGAAAAATTTTTAATTATTTCGTCATGCTTGGGGATAAGGATTTTTGATATATTTTTTTCTTGGACAAACTGACGTGTGATTATTGCTGGAGCATCAAAAATAATTTCATCAGCGTATTCAGTAAGTTTTTCTAGCTGTGTTTTTTCAATAAGGTGAAAAAGAAAATGGTCGTAAGATAATAAACTTATACCGATTATAATCTCTGTTCCCATAAGGCGAGCTTCTTGTAGTAACGAAAGAAAGGTTTTTTGTTTTGCTATTTCTTGGATAGGCTCAAAGGTGTGTATATCAAAAAAAAGTGATAAAGGAAAATTAGCTATAAAAATGCGAACGGGGAGGGTGGGGAGTTGAGAAAGCGCTTTTCTTTGTAGACTTTGTAGCGGAATTGGCGGGATGGGTGTATGGATATATCCATGAGATCTTTTTTTCATTATCGGTGCTTCATTGGGCATGAGTGAAGAATAATGCTTAGGGGTTGGGATGCATATAATTGGTTGCCGACTCATACTGTTAAGCATGGGTAGAGCGAGTAAAAAAAATACAATTGATGTTAGATAGCGTATGTTATTATGTTTCATGTGCTTTCACGTAGGGTAATATTGATTGACCATTGTGGTGAGCCTAACAGGATTCGAACCTGCGACCTAGCGATTAGGAATCGCTCGCTCTATCCATCTGAGCTATAGGCTCATGAAGATGGTGCGCCTGGCAGGACTCGAACCTGCAACCTGCGGATTCGAAGTCCGACACTCTATCCAATTGAGCTACAGGCGCATTATTTTTTGTTTCAAAGTTCTTTTTATTTTTACCAGAAAAAATAAAAAAAGGCTAGTAAATATCTGTTTTTTTATGATGTTGTATCAGTTATTGCGTTGTGGGTGATCAGACAATGATCTATTTTCGTAAGGTCTATGAGTGGTTCTACTTCAATTTCATGGTAAAGTGATTTTTCTTTAAGTTCATGAAATTGAACTTTTCCAAGGCAAAACCCTTCAGGGAATATAAGGCCTTGGCCACTTGAAATAACAAGGTCATTGTCGACAACGTCATAAAGGTGGCTGACATATCCCATATTGCAACGGTTTTTATTATTTTGGCCTCGCACAATACCTTGAGCATTAGTTTGTTGTGTGTAGGCGGCTACTTTGCAGTTTTGATCTGTTATAAGAAGGACCTTGCTGTAGGCAGGGTAGACTTCGCTAATTTTTCCAAGAATCTGGTGTTTATACAGGGCAACCATATTTTTTTGTATACCATCCTTTGAGCCTTTATCAAGTAAAAAATAGTGTTCGGTGTCGGTAATATTTTTTACTAAAATTTTGGCAAGTTTCATGGTGTGTGTGGCATAGCGCTCTTTAAATTCGCAGAGTTCCTTACTCATAGTATCATAATGAACAAGTGATGCTAGTTCTATATTGATCATGCGCATGGTGTCATGGTCAATTTTCAATTGTTCGTATTGCCGCAATAGTTTTTTGTACGATTGTTTTTTTTCTTGCCATGATGTAATGATTTTTGTTATTCCGTGAGCACCAGTTATAAAAGGTTTAGTCATGGTTGATGCAACATTTTCCCATATGCCTGTGGTGAAAAAAAAGAGACGATGTACGGCAAAGAGTACAAAGGCAAGAATACTTGCAAGGATAATCACTTTTTTTATAAAGGGAGCCATAGATTACTTTCGCGAGCTTCATGTAAAAGCGCATTAAGAATTGTTCGCATTTCTTCTTCAGATTGGCTACGTAGGAGTAACGTTCTCCAGTTGGCTGCATTGGGAAATGTTCTAATATAATATGCAAGATGCTTTTTAAAGTGTCCATAGCCATAGGGGCCATAAAATTGTGCATTAAGGTCAAGGTGCTTTACAATACAATCAAAGGCTGTTGAAAGTCCTGCGCTAAAGGGAATGTTTTGGCTTGCACTTACGATTTCTTTGAGCTTCCAAGGGGCGCCCCAAAGTGCTCGTCCGATCATAAAACCATCTGCGCCGGTTAAACTATGAATGCGTTGTGCCACTTCAAATTTTGTTATATTTCCAGAATAGATCACAGGAATGGAGATACTTTTTTTTATAGCGGCAACAAGGTCAAAATCAAGTCGACCAGAAAATCGTTCAGGTTGTGTGCGTGGATGGATAATAACGGCTTCACACCCAACATCTTGTGCAAGTTGAGCAACGGTAAGTGCATTTTTTTCTTTAAAACCAGCACGAATTTTAATTGATAAAGGAACGCGCCCCGCAATGCTTTTTTGTAATTCGTTAAGGATGATGGTGAGCTGCGGGATGTTGCCCATGAGCGCTGAGCCTGATCCTGATCGGACAACGGCGGGGGCGGGGCAGGCGGAGTTTAGATTAATGGCTTTAAATCCTGCAGCTAAAACACGTTCAACGGCCTTGGGAATAAAATTAATGCGATTTGCCGAAAATTGAAAAACAAGCGGTTGTTCACAGGGAGCATAGATAAGAGAGCGTCCTTCTTTTTCGTTTGCAACGGTGTCGACATGGCGCATTTCTGAAAACATAAGTTCGTTAGGGCTAAAAAGACGAATCATTTGACGCATTGGTGAGTCAATAACGCCATCAAGTGGTGCGGTCATAAAACGAGAAACGGCGGCTTGGCCGCCGATCGAAATTGTTTCTTGCCAAAAAGAGGTATTATTCATAAGCCTTTGGATGGTTAAGGTGATAATCGTTGTTTTGTTCAAATGCATAGGCAACTTTATACAAAAGTGCCTCAGAAAGTCGTGGCCCTAAAAATTGAAATCCGATGGGAAGTCCTGATTTAGAATATCCACACGGAATAGAGAGGGCGGGGGTTCCTATAACACAATTGACAACCGTAAAGCAGTCGGCCAAGTACATGGAAACTGGATCACCCGAAAATTGTCCCAGTTTAAAGGGGAGTGTTGGGACGGTTGGGCTGATCAAAAGGTCAACATCGGCAAATGTTGCTTCAAATTCAGCGTTGATCATGGATCTAACATGGAGCGCTTTGTTATAGTAGGCATCTTTGTGTCCAGCTGAAAGAACGAAGTTGCCGGTTAAAATACGTGTTTTTACTTCTTGGCCAAAACCTTCCCAGCGTGTTTTTTCGTACATTTGCTCGAGTGATTCGGCTTGTTTAATACGATTGCCATACAATGATCCATCATAGCGCGAAAGATTTGAGGCTATTTGCGCGCGGCTTAAAATAAAATAAGCGGCATTTCCATGCTTTAAACTTGGCAGATCGATGATGCTTATTTTTGCGCCTAAAGCTTCGAGTTGTTTATAGGCGCGTTCAAAGGCGGCTGCAACTTCAGGATCTATGCTTGCGGCAATGCCGTCTTTAATAATGCCAATTTTAATGCCTTGAGGAATCTTGCCATCAAGGTTTGCGGTAAAGTCTTGTGCCGGGAGCGGAATGGTGGTGCTGTCGTTGCTGTCTTGTCCCGAGAGACAGCTCATAACCAAGGCATTGTCATATACTGTTTTGGTTAATGCTCCAGCCTGATCAAACGATGATGTCATGGCCATAAGTCCATAACGGGAATTACGTCCGTAGGTTGGATACATGCCTACAAGTCCACAAAACGATGCGGGTTGTCGTACCGAGCCGCCGGTTTCTGTACCGATGGCAAACGGGATAAGTCCGGCCGCTACTGCGGCGGCAGAGCCTGAGCTTGATCCACCGGGAACATGGTCTATATTCCACGGATTACGCGTTGGGCCCCATGCTGAAGTTTCTCCTGAAGAACCCATGGCAAATTCATCACAATTGGCGCGGCCTATTGAATAAGCCCCTGCGCTGTGTAATTTATTAATGACGGTTGCGTTATAAGAGGCACGGTAATTTTTGAGAATACAAGAACCTGCTGTTGCCAATTTTCCTTTTTGACAAATGTTGTCTTTAACGACAAAGGGAATGCCGGCAAGTGGACCTTGGAGGTTGCCGGTGATATCGTTTGTTGGTTCAAATATTTCTAAAATACTCTGTAATGATGGGTCGTGTTGTTTGATGCGTTGCACATAATGTTGGGTTATTTCAGTTGGGGTGACTTCTTTGCGTGCAAGTTTGTCAACAAGTTCTTTAATAGTTGTAAATGATGGAATCATGTCGTTATTTTTCATCTAAAATGGTGGGAACAACAAAATACGATTCTTGGCTTTGGGGTGCATTACCCAAAATAAGTTCATTGCTTTCTTGCTCTACCATATCTGTACGCATAATATTAACATTGCGTGTGTTAGCTTGCGATGAGGTAATTGAAACGGTTTGTAGTTGGTCGATAAGTGACAGTACCTTGGTAATTTGATTCGTAAAGAGCGCTAGCTCATCGTTTCCAATGCTTAAGCCTGAAAGTTTTGCTATGGCTTTGAGTTCTTCTTGGTTAAATGTACTCATGTGTTCCTTTTTTTAGTATGTCTTTTACACATTTCGTTGTTGCCATGCGTGGTTACGCATGCGTAATAAAAATATCAATCCCATCACGCCTGTTGCTAGGTAAAATGCACCATAGGTTAACGTAAAGCGCACTGTATTGCTAACATTGGGGAAACGACTGAGGAAATAGGATACGGGGAAGAAGAAAACAATGCAAGCTAAAAAACGTCCAAGCATAACAGTTTTTACATCTCCCGCACCGCGTAGTGCGCCGGACAATACTATTTGTGTAAAATCAAAAATAACCAAAAGACTTATGTAAGGGAGTACTTTTGAGGCAAAGGCTGAGAGCTCATGAGTGGTATCAAAAAAACCAATAAAATAACTAGAAAAAATGCAAAGTCCGATAAGTGACGGAATAACGGTGAATGCTGTGAGGATGAGGACCTTTTTGATATTCGCACTTGCGCCGTCGGGGTCTTGGCGTCCTAGGCGATTACTTACTAAAAATGAAACAATTTGTCCTGCGGCAATGGCAGGAATAAAAGCAAAACGTTCGAGGTTTTTAACAATATCAAATGATCCTATTGCAACCGCCCCCATTGGGGCTATAAGGCTGCTCAACCAAACATATGACCACGAAACAAGACTTTTATCGATGATGATAGGCCAGCTGATATTTAAAAGGTGTTTAACTCGATTAAAGCTGAAAATGTAAAAAAATGTTTTCGGAAAGTACTTTTTATATTCTGGATTAAACATGATGTAACCTATTGCTATTGCGTTCATAACGGCAAATTCTATGACGGTTGCTAGTGCTATGCCATTTTGCCCCATGCCATGAATACCCAGTCCTCCAAACGCAAAAAGTGGTGCAATGAGCAGGTAGAACCCCACCCCAAAGGAGGTTAAAAACATGGGCATACGAGTATTTTTGACGGTTCGCATAAAGCCAATAAAGGCCATAGGCGTGAACATAAAGAAAAAACCGAGTGATTTAATACGTAAAAAAGATGCTCCTATTGAGATCATTTCGGTGGGGACGCCGAGTGCCCTAAAAATAAAATTGGCACCTAAAAGAATAATAATAAATTGCGAGAAGCCTAGAAAACAGGTAGTCCAAAATGTATCACCAAGACCTTGCCCGCACTGTTCATATTCTTTGCGGCCGTTATAACGGCCATATATTGCAATCATTGCGGTAGGTAGGGCTTCTGAGAGTTTTATGAGCGTATGTAAAAAATTGGATGCCATGCCAATGGCGCCATAGGTAGCAATTGATTTAAGTTGGGCAGTGAGGTAAGAATCGTACATTGGAGGAAGAACAACAAACACGATAGCGGTTATGAGTTCCGGAAGCCAATATAAAAAAATATGCTTAAACGAATCACCCTTATACAATTTTTCAAGTGCTTTGAATGACATGCTTCACCCTTTGAGTTATGGGTTAATGTGTGATGTTAGTACCGTAATATTCTCAATTCTCACGAGAAATGGTTCAAAGAAAATCGTTTCTCAGAGCGTTCGACTACTAAGATTTTAGTTTATTTTGTCATCATGTAAAGCAAAAAAATAATTGATAAGGGTTGAAATAACGAGAAAAAGGCAAACAAGGGAGCCGGATCCGGCTCCCTTGTTTGCCTTGACATAATTTTTATAATGTTATCGTTGGAGAGGACTTTGTTGTTGCTGTTGTTGTTGGCTTTGTACAGGTTGCGATTGTTCCTGTCCAGTGGCTCCTGTTTGGTCCTGTCCTGCAGCTGCAGCGTCTTGTTCGGCTTGCCATGTTTGTTGGGCTTGCCAACCAGCTTCTTCTTGACGATATTGATCCATTTGTTCTTCGGCTTGTATCATTTCTTGTGCTCCAACGCTTACAGCCGTTGTTGCTGCTTGAACACCTGTTTGGACAAGTGCCTTTTTGGCGGCTTCGGTATCCCCTGTTGCTGCGCTTACGCCTGCCGTTAAAAGTCCAGGAAGTGATGTAACAAGTGTTGTAAGAGCGGTGTTTTTTAACGCTTCCATACGTGGATTTTTAGGTTTTTGTGCAGCTGCTCCATAGGGAGCATATTGTTGGGTGTATTGTGGCCCCGCAGCAGGATATTGTTGTGGTTGTTGACCGTATTGTTGTTGCTGTTGAGGATATTGCTGTGGTTGTTGACCGTATTGTGGCCCCGCGGCAGGATATTGCTGTGGTTGTTGACTGTATTGTGGCCCCGCAGCAGGATATTGTTGTGGTTGTTGAGGATATTGCTGTGGTTGTTGACTGTATTGTGGCCCCGCGGCAGGATATTGCTGTGGTTGTTGACCGTATTGTTGTTGCTGTTGAGGATATTGTGAATATTGTGCATAGGCGCTTGGTAATGCTAACGAAAATGCCGTGATGACAGGTATTAGTTTAATCAATGAACGAATGTTCATGGTATTCCTTTCCCTAAAAAAATATCTAAAATTTACCCCTTACATCTTTACTGTAGCACAAATAGTTTTTATGGAGCAAAAAGAATTTATTTTTTTAAGGAAAGGTCCTTGGTCTCGTTATTTTATGGCTTGTGTATATCGTGGAAGTTTTATTATTTTATCAAAAGCAGCAGCTGGCCGTTTGACGTTTAAAAGTGAGGCAAGCGTTGGGGCAAGACGAGTGATTGATGTTTTTTGGGATTTTTTTCCTTTTATAATACTTCCTGGGTAATAGAATATGAGAGGGACGTGTGTGTCGTAGGTATAGGGGGTTGAATGCCCTGTTCCTGTTTCGTATTTTGAGAGATAGATGTATGGTTTTGGCATGATGACAAAATCACCTGTTCGTTGGAAAAATAGTTGGTTTTTATACAATTGTTCGTATTCGTATTTTTCAAATGAAGTGGTTGCAAGTTCATCTTTAGTCCAGCATTGTTTAATGCTTGGTAATGCACAAATGGAGTTTTTAATTGTTTGCATGATTTCGTTACGCTTGGCGTTATCAAGGGTTTGGAGTGCCTGAGGTGATAAGAAAAGTTGAGTGTTTTTGAATGAAGTGATGATATTATCAATGTTATATTCTTTTTTTATTAATGCATTAATTGAGTTTTTTATGGTTTTTATATTAACACGTTGTGCCAAGGTTTGCCCTTGTTGTTGTGCTATTTCTGGGATGGGGCAGCAGCCGTGATCGGCGGTAAGGACCGTGAGTACATTTTCTTTGCCAACTTTTGATCGTGCATGATAGATAAGATTTCCTATTTGTTTATCAAGGTGGTAGAGCATATCAGCAATTTCGATGCTATTGTGCCCATAAATGTGTCCCAGGGCGTCGAAGTTGGAATATGAAACCCAGAGCACAAGATGGTTGTTATCATTGAGTGTAAGGGGTGTTTGATCTATGCACGTTACGCATAAATCGGTTGTTATGTTATTGGCCATTGGGGTTTGAGCATATAAAAATTCTTGTTCATATGCGTCCGAAAGATCTATGGTGCCAAGGGATCGATATGGTTTGATGGGACGGTTAAGGAGGGTTTTGGGATATGAGGCATAGGTATAATTGTGCGCAAAAGGAAATTGATATGCTGGATCACTTTCATGATAACGTGTTTTCCATGTAACAAGTGGTTGATCTTTCCCATTGTGTTTTTTGTTAAATTCGTTAAGCCAATTAGGAAAGCTTGTCGCATACGCTTTGCTCGTTGTGTAGTTATTTGTTTGTTTGTCAAGCCACAGAGTGAGTGCTTTCTTGCCACCCATACCAATGGCGGCACGAGGTTTTTGTGCTATTGCATAAACGGTAAACGATTGGTCTTTGGTTGAGGAAATGCTTAAGACGTCAGAGAGGGTTTCTGTGTTGATATGCTGCCCTGAGTAGCCGGTTTGATAAACGCCATCTTCTTTATAGGTGGCGGCATCAGGAGAGTCATCATAGCCAAATTCAATAAATGATCCATCGGGTTGCATCCAGCTGTTAAGAACAACCCCGTGATCTTTGGCATATGCTCCTGTTCCTATGGTTGCGTGTCCTGTTGCGGTGGTTGGATTGCCATGTGGATGATAGGCGTGTGTGAGGTTAAATCCGCTTTTGCGCAGTTTTTTGAGCCCATTGCGAAAGGATGGACTTAAACGTTCAAATGTTTCGTATGCAAGTTGATCGATAACAATAACGAGTGTTATTTTGGGCGTTTTATAAGCTTGCGCTGTGCAGAATATGCATGTCATGACAAGAGCTATTATTTTTTTTATGGTCATTGTAAAATCCTTATTTTTATGGGTTATTTATTAAGGCCTGGAAGTGTTGAAAATGGTGTCCCTGCCGATGGATTAATGTGCAGAAGGTGGGCAAGTGTTACGGGGATCTGAGGGGTTAATACGCGTTGGTCTATTATTTGGTGTCTAAGTGTTTGAGGATGATGAAAAATAAGCGGAACATGAGTATCGTAGTCGTAGGGGGTGCAATGAGAGGTTCCAGTTGGATATGCAGTAATTTGACAATGGGGATGTGTTAGGCATATGATATCTCCAATTCTCCCTTTGTAACATTGCATTTTATGAAATTTAGTAGGATAGTCACGCCTTGTATTTTTTTGTTGTAATTCTTCATAGGTCCAAGCATTTTTGATTCCTGGATAAGAACGTAAAAATGAGCAAAGTTCATGTTTTATTTTACGAGCTTTTTCTGGTGCAATGTTTTGGAAGGTTGTGTCATCAAGAATAAATGAGTTTGGTTCAAACGCTTTAACATAGGTGTTGTTACCAAACATTTTTTGAAGGTGGTTATTGCTATCGTCAATGAGTGTTTGTGCCATAATGCGACGAGCGTTTTGGTATCCTTTGAGTTTTTGTAGTTCAGGAATTGGGGCGACGCCATGATCGGCGGTGAAGACTATGAGACAATTTTCTTTGCCAAAACGGTTATGAAGATAGTGTATAAAATTACCGATTTGCTTGTCTAAATGATAAATGGTATCGGTTGTTTCAAGGCTGTCTGGGCCAAAAAGATGAGTAAGAAGATCAAGTTGGTTGAGTGAGAGCCACAAAAGCATACGATCATTTTTGGTGGTGTGTATTTTTTTTTCGATACATTTTTGGGCAAGATCAAAAATCATTTGATTAGCCCAAGGGGCGCGCATAATAAAATAGTAAGGGGACTTGCCTGTTTCGGCTGTTTTATAGGTTTTGTTGATAAAGCTTTCTTTGTAAGCAGCAAAGTCATAATTTTTTATAAAGGGAAAATCATAACACGCATCGTCTTGATCATAACAAAGCCGCCACGGGGTGTTGAAATATTTTTTTTCTAGAGTCTTATTGAAATCGGTAATCCATGAAGGTGTGTGGTCAAAGTATTTTTTACTGGTTACAAAAATGCCACGCTGTTCATCAAACCAAAATGGTTTTCCAAGACGTCCTGCCGTTGCTATGGTTGCATAATCTTTAAGCCCTATGACATAGGCCTTTGTTGGGGTGGGAATGGTTGTATAGGTAACAAATTGATCACAAATGGTATCAACTGGCGTATTATGGCTTGATTTGCCTATAAAGGATGAAGGGGAAGGTAAAAGCTCAGCTTGGTGGTCACTATCGGCTTCGTAGCGGATTTTTTTTCCATTTCGGTCAAGCCATTGGTTGGTGACGCCGCCGTGATCTTTTGCATAGCAGCCGGTGCTTAATGCATGATGTCCTGTTGTTGTTTCTGGTGTGCCGTGTGGATGAAAAACATTGTTATAGACCACACCTTCTTCTAAGAGTTGTTTAATACCGTGTTTGAAATATTTTTGTAGTTTTGGTATATAAAAATGTGCGAATTGATCCGCAATGAGAACAACGGTTATTTTTGGTGCGGCTTCCGGTGATGCGTGGAGCAGCATTTGTGCGGGAACGCTGAGCAAGAGTGCGGTAAGCACCGTGGATATTTTTTTCATCGTGTCCTTTCTTTTAGAAATGGTTATGATATCTGGATAATGAGAACTCTTTTTTTTTGTATCACAATAACGTGATAAATGTGTATAAAATAAAAAAAAATATTTTATTTGTTATAATGAGCTTATGTTTAGTCTAGCAGGAGAACTTATGAAAAATAGGATATATTGGATTATTGGTGTTTTGGTGCACATAGGAGGTATAGTGCATGGGTTTACTGTTCACGTTGTTAATGATATTCCTACAATGATAAGTTCAAAAACAATGTGCATACGTGTTGAGCTTGGGGGGGACGAGCGTGCGTTGATTAAAGATAGTCTTTGCTTGTCGGTTGATATGCCGGGGATTGAATTAACCGAATGGCGGACGCCGTTGGCAGCACATGTTGTGTACGTTCCCTTGTTCAAAAAAAATAAACGGTTGTTTACCGAGTCATTTGATGCGTATATTTCAATGAAGTTTGACGAAAAAGCCTATGATACGTTGGCCGTTTGTATGCAGGGAGGTGCACTAATTATTTCAGCGCTTGTTATTACCTCATCTGGGGCCAATCGTGCTGAAAGTGTTGCGGTGCAATTAGGTGTAGCACATGGATTAGGGTGTGATTTTTCTTCTACGTCAACATTGCTCAACATGGTTGATAATGATGCGTTTACTCGTGTATTAGAACCTTTAGGTTTAGGGGCATTTCAAGATGCTTATCATGGATTTAGTGCAGTACAAGAAGGTACGCGGCGTTATGATATAACGGAGTTAGTTGTGCTTGATCGTATGCGTGGACTTGAACAGGAGCTTATTGTAGGATGTAAGCGAGTATTGTGTTCAGATTATTGGTCGCCGAATCAAAGGCTTTCTTCGTCTGATCGTCGCCTTTGATCGAAACCTTCGTTGTCGTGTTCCTAGCCACCCG
>LBTY01000009.1 GCA_000992305.1 candidate division TM6 bacterium GW2011_GWF2_38_10 | reverse complement strand
TGTTAGCAATTTGAGTTGCTGCATAAGGAGTACCTTTACGAGCACCTTTGAAACCCAACTGTCCAGCACTACCACGAGCAATAACGTCACCATCAACGGTGGTTATAGAGACCATTGTATTATTGAACGTTGACGTCACATGAGCAACCGCTGAATCAAGGTGCTTAAGTTGTCGTTTTTTATTCTTTTTATATGCCATTGTCACCCTTGTTATTCATCACTTATTTTTTAGATACAACTTTTTTGTTTGAAACGACATTAGAAGCCTTACGTGGTCCTTTTCTTGTGCGAGCATTTGTTTTGGTGCGCTGACCACGAGCCGGCAACGACTTTTTATGACGCATTCCTCGATAAGAACCAATTTCTTGCAAACGTTTTATATTTAACGTCACTTCTTTACGAAGTTCACCTTCAACTTTAAAGTTTTGGGTCAGATATTTTTGAATAGCGGCAACCTGATCTTGAGTCAAGTCTTTTACGCGCGTATCAGGATTAACCTGAATATCAGCCAAAACTTTCTTAGAAAGCGGCAGTCCAATACCATACAAATAGGTGAGCGCTATCTCTATACGCTTTTCACCTGGTAAAACAACACCCTCTATACGAGCCATTAAAATCCTCTTCCAAAATGAAATCTAACTCTTAACCTTGACGCTGCTTGTGTTTAGGACTCTTTTTGCAAATGACACGCAAAACACCTTTACGCTTGATAAATTTGCAATCCTTACAAATCTTTTTAAGCGATGTACGCACTTTCATGAATTTTCCCTACACTCTTAATTGTTTAATATTATTAACTTTTTAATATTTTTCAAAAAAAATCTATTTTATTTATATCGAGACGTTATACGCCCTTTTGTCAAATCATAAGGAGACAATTCAACAGCCACCTTATCACCCGGTAATAATTTAATATAGTGCATACGCATTTTACCAGAAACGTGAGCCAATACAACATGGTCACTATCAAGAAGTTTCACATTGAACATTGCGTTTGGTAACGCCTTCTCCACAATGCCATCGACCAATATAACGTCGTCTTTTTTTTTCATAAAATTATATCTCTAAATAAGGCTATGCCTTTATAATCTTGTTAAAATTTGGGCCTTGCCTGAACGCACAATAATCGTATCTTCAACGTGAGCAGCTAAGCCACCATCTGCCGTTTTTGCCGTCCAACCATCAGCCATTACCACAACATCACAACTACGCTCGGTAATCATTGGCTCAATTGCAAAAGCCATCCCTTCACGTAAAACAATTCCCTTTCCAGGCTTCCCATAATTGGGAATATCAGGTTCTTCGTGAAGATTTTTACCAATACCATGTCCTGAAAAAACCTTTACCACAGAAAATCCATCACGTTCTACAATTTCTTGTACACATGCTGAAATATCAGATAGTTTATTTCCAGGAACAGCAACATCTATAGCAGCATCTAATGCGCGCTGAGCCGTAGCTGCCAATCGTTGAACAACTTCACTCGTCTGTCCAACAAAAAAATATCGCGTCATATCGGCACAATATGATTTATATGATGCTGTGACATCTATCTTAACAAAATCTCCACATTTTAAAATATTTTCCTTTGAAGGAATTCCATGAACAATAACATCGTTTACTGAAATACATGTTGCATGCCTATATCCAGCATATCCCTTACAAGCAGGTTTCAACCCGCGAGATACAATTTCTTGTTCAATAAGGGCATCCAAATCTAATGTCGTAGTACCTGCAACAACCTTATCAGCAACATTATGCAATATCTGAGCTAAATGCTGCCCGGCCATATGCATTTTTTCAATAGCACCCTTATTTTTTATCAACATTATAATTATACCTCGCGTGTTTATAACTCAATTATCGTCCCAACCGGCCCTTTAAACGACCTGTTGTTAAAAAACCTTCATAGCGGCGCTCGATCAAATGCGACTCAATTTGCGCAGATGTATCAAGCCCAACTCCTATTACAATCAGTAAACTTACGCCACTAAACATAACAGGAAATGATATCATATTTTGCAATAAACTTGGCAATATAGCAAGCGTTGCAAGATATAAAGCACCAGGAAAACCAACTCTTGTTAGCAAATAATCAAAAAATTCTGCTGTTTTTTTACCTGGTCTAATCCCTGGAATAAAGCCACCAGACTTTCTGATATTATCTGCCAACTCAACCGGATTAAAAATAATTGCCGTATAAAAAAAGGCAAAAAATATTATCAAACCGGCATTAAAAACATTATATACTAATGATTCACGCATAAACCAATCTTGCAAAACACGTGAAACATTAGGAAACCAATTGGTCATCATTCCAGCCAATGTTGCAGGAACACCTAAAATAGCTGATGAGAAAATAACTGGAATAACACCAGATGGATTCAATTTCAATGGTATATAGGAGCTTTGCCCACCATATACCTTATGACCAATAACACGTTTTGCATATTGTACAGGTATTTTGCGTTCACCTTTTTCTAAAAAGATAATACACGCAATAACTGCCAATGAAACGGCAAGCAACAGTGCAACTATAAAAATATTGGTTTGACCAAGGGTAAAGTTTTCCCATATGTGAATAAGCGCTCCAGGTAATCCCACAATAA
Source organism: candidate division TM6 bacterium GW2011_GWF2_38_10 (assembly GCA_000992305.1). Taxonomy (GTDB): domain Bacteria; phylum Babelota; class Babeliae; order Babelales; family RVW-14; genus GWF2-38-10. The sequence goes on along the minus strand of LBTY01000009.1, from coordinate 33,275 downwards.
TACCTGCAAAAATTACCATAGAACTTCCATTCCCAAGTCCATGAACATTTATTTGTTCACCGAGCCACATAACCACGAGAGATCCAACGGACATCAATAACACCGCTGTTAATCTAAAGCCCCAACCTGGATCAATGACCAATCCCGGCTGACTCTCTAGATACTTTATTAACCCAAAGCTTTGCGCAAATGCCAATACTATCGTAAAATAACGTGTATACTGGTTAATAATACGACGACCATATTCACCTTCTTTTGATAAAGCTTCCAGTGAAGGAACCATTATGGTAAGAAGCTGAAACATAATCGAAGCCGTAATATACGGCGACATTCCTAAAGAGAAAATTGAAAACGCTTTCAATGCGCCCCCAGAAAAAAGATCTAGGTGCGCAAGAATGCCGCCTTGTAAATTGGCACTAAACATATTAAACAAAGCAGTAACATCCACACCTGGAATACTTACATGTGCTCCAAATCGAAACACAGCAAGTATAACAAACGTGAGCGCAAGCTTTTTACGCAAATCTTGTACCAAAAAAATATTTTTAAAGTTCTGTAGCCTTACCACCATTGCTTATCTCCTTGCTCGTTACAAGAGCTTTACCACCAGCCTTCTCTATAGCCTGGACGGCGCCCTGGCTAAAAGCATCGGCGTGAACAGTTAACTTCTTTTTAAGTTCACCGCCACCCAATACCTTCACAAGGCATGGAGCGCTTTTTTTCAAGATACGCTTTTCAATTAACGCATCGCGGGTCACTTCTTCATTACCATTAAAATGATTTTCCAAAACATCAAGATTAACAATGGCGTATTCTGTTCTGAAAACCTTATTGTTAAATCCACGGTGAGGCAAACGACGGCTTAATGGCATTTGTCCGCCTTCAAACACGGCAGTTATTTCGCTGCCGGCACCTGGACGACATTTTTGTCCATCATGCCCACGGCCAGACATACCACCACGATCGCCACCACGACCAACTCGTTTTCTTTTTTTTGTTGTAGAAACTAATTGATTAAGCTGCAACATGTTTTTTCTCTCCAAATAAATCTTGCAAAGATTTACCGCGCAACGCAGCAATATGCTGAGCAGAACGCAATTTCTTTAATGCATTAATTGTTGCCTTAACAACGTTTTGTGAATTTGATGAACCAACGGACTTGGCCAAAATATCACGAACACCAAGTGCTTCCATAACCGCACGGACAGCACCACCAGCAATCACACCTGTACCTTTTGATGCTGAACGAATAATAACACGACTTGAGCCATGTGTTCCTTCAACACTGAAAGGAATCGTTGTCTTATACAAAGGAATAGCAAACATTGATTTGCGTGCTCTTTTAAGCGCCTTGGCAATAGCAGAAGAAACTTCTCTGCTTTTACCTAATGCAATACCAACTTTGCCATTGCGATCTCCAACAACCACAAGTGCTGAGAAGGCGAATCTACGCCCTCCCTTAATAACCTTGGCTACACGGCGAACATTCAAAACCGCTTCTGCATATTCCTCTACCGGTGCTTGCGGAGCTTTATTTGCCGTATTTCTTCTGTTTCTTTCTTCTGCCATTTTTATCCTAATTAAAAGTTCTTTAATTACTCAAAGCTTATCACAAGCTTCTTTAAAAAACTAAACCAGCTTCTCGCAATCCATCAGCTAATGCCTTAATACGGCCATGATAGAGAAAACCACCGCGATCAAAAAAGACTTCTTTAACATCTTTTTGTAACGCTAATTTTCCAAGTTCAACACCAACTCTGTGCGCAAGCGTTTTTTTATCGCCTGATTTATCTTGCAAATTCAAGGTAGAAAAACCAATAATGGTTGCATGTTGAGCATCATCAATAATCTGAGCATAAATATGCTTTGAGCTGCGAAAAACAGTCACGCGTGGTTTTACACCGCGACTTTTTTGTGCATTGCGAACTCTGTGTGTTCGACGCACTTCTCGTTTTTGTATTCGTTTTTGTAAACTCACAGTAGAACCTTTCTAAACTTACCTAACGTTATGCTCTCTTATTTTGATTTTGTTTTACCAGCTTTGCGAACAATCGTTTCACCCTCTAAAATAATACCTTTACCTTTATAAGGTTCTGGTGGTCTAAACGAACGAACAGCATCGCAAACATTACCAAGAATAAAACGATCAGCTGATTTAAAAACAAGATTTTGTCCTGCTTTATCAATATCTACCGTTACTTCGTCTGGCAAATCATAATCAATTTTATGTGTATAACCAAGCGTAAACGTCATTTTTTTTCCGGCAGCCTGTGCCTTAAATCCAAGGCCTACAATAGTAACCTTTTGCTCAAAGCCTGTTTCTACACCTTTTACTTTGTTTGCTAAAAGCGCACGGTGTAAACCCCAAGCCATTCTTGCGTCTCTGGTATTTTCTTCAGCTGATAAAACTAAAGATTTACCATCAACCTTTGCCACTAATCCAGCAGGCAACTCGTGTACAAATTTTGATTTGCCACCATCTATTTTAATTACGTTACCATTTATCTCTACTTTAGCAGTTTTAAATGGAATCGGTTTGCGTCCAATTTTTGACATATTCGTAATCCTTACCAAACGTGACAAAGAATTTCTCCGCCAACACCAAGCTTCTTGGCTTTTTGGTCAGTAATTACTCCTGCACTTGTTGTCAAAAGAGCAATACCTAAACCACCAATAACCGGTGTCAACTGACGCACATTTTCATAATGACGTCGACCTGGTTTACTAATACGTGTTATTTCGTGAATAACACTTTCACCATTAACATATTTTAAGAAAATAGTTAAAGATGCTTTTGCTCCTTCAAGAGCTGTCGTGTAATCTTTTATAAAGCCTTCTTCTTTCAACACTTTGGCCATCTCGATTTTAAGGCTTGATCCAGGAACCGTTACCGATCTCTTGCCAACCAAGATCCCATTGCGTATAGCTGTTAAAAAATTACCAATCGTATCTATTGACATTATCTCAACTCCACATCTTACCAACTGGCTTTTTTAACACCAGGTAACAACCCATCTAATGCATACTTTCTAAAACACAAACGACACATCATGAACAAGCGAATGAAACCACGTGCACGACCGCACAAACGGCATCTATTTCTTGCTCGTGTCGAAAACTTAGGAGTCTTGTTTGATTTTTCTATGAGCGCTTTTCTTGCCATAAAACACCTTTATAACGCCTATTTTTTGCAAAATGGCATATTAAATTTCTTTAACAGTACATGAGCATGTTCGTCATGTTTCGTTGTTGTATGGAACGTGATATTGATACCACGACTCTTATCAACATTATCGTAATCAATTTCAGGAAAAACTAACCAATCTTTGATGCCTAAGTTATAATTTCCATCGCCATCAAAACTTGCAGTAACACCCTGAAAGTCACGTACGGAAGGGAGTACTACATTGATTAATTTATCAAGAAAGTGATACATATGGTTCTTGCGTAAGGTAACCTTAACACCGATTGGCATCCCTTGACGAAGTTTAAATGCTGCTATTGACTTTTTAGCCAATGTTTTTACAGCTACTTGTCCAGTGATTTGCTCAATGATGTCTTTAACTTGGTTTAAAACCTTACCATCACTAACCGCTTCTTTAACACCGATATTCACAACAATTTTGCTTAACGCAGGAACCTGCATCATATTCTGAAGCTTCAACTCTTGGAAAATATCAGAACGCAGCTGCGTTTTATATTGTTCTTCTAATCGCGACTTTATCATGATAATTACCCACCTGCGTTAAAATGCTTCTTTACAACGATGACAAATTCTTGTCTTATCGTTATTTTCTAAAAATTTAATCTGCACGCGACATGGTTTTTTGCAAGAAGGACACACAGGCATTACCTTACACAAAGGAACACTTGCTTCTTCTTTAACAAGACCACCTTTTTCGCCTGTTCTACGAGGCTTTACGTGTCTTGTTATAATTCCCACGTCTTTTACTAATACAAGATCCTTTTTAGGATCAACCGAAATCACTAAACCTTGTCTTCCCTTATCTTTCCCAGATAATACAAGGACAGTGTCGTTTTTCTTTACCCGGCTTAACATAATTTATCCAACCTCGTTTGCTTACAATACCTCAGGTGCTAAAGATATGATCTTTGAATACCCTGCAGCCCTTAATTCACGCGCAACAGGTCCAAATATACGAGAACCCACTGGCTGTTTGTCTTTATTAATGATAACTGCGGCGTTATCGTCAAACCGTATGTAACTACCATCTTGACGACGAACTTCTTTTCTCGTGCGCACAATTACGGCATCAAGAACATCACTCTTTTTCACCGTTCCACCAGGAATAGCTTTCTTAACAGCAACTTTTACAATATCGCCCAAATAAGCATATCGTTTTCTGGTTGAACCAGTCACGCGAATTACCTGAAGCTTTTTTGCGCCAGAATTATCGGCCACTTCAAGCATTGTTCGTTCTAATATCATTGTGCTTACCCTTTTTACTGTTTTTCAACAACACGAACAAGCGTCATGTATTTAGTTTTTGAAAGAGGTCGCGTTTCTGCAATCTCTACCCAATCACCTACTTGCGCAACACTATTTTCGTCGTGTACGTGATATTTCTTATGTCTTCTAATTACTTTACCAAGCAAAGGATGTCTCAATGTTCTTTCCACCTTTACAACAATTGTTTTATTCATTTTGTTGGAAAGAACTTCGCCATTCAATATGCGATTGCCTTTGCTATGTGAAACTACGTTTGCTGTTTCTGCCATTGTTTACCTCAAAGCTTTGTTAGCTTTTTTTATTTTCAAATTCCTGAGACTTTGCTTGTTCTTGTTGTGTTATAAATGTAAGAGCTCGAGCAATTTGAACTTTTAATTTACCAAACTGAGTGTAATCTTTCACTTGCCCGGTAATTTTATTTAATCTCAAATTAAACAACTCTTTACGCAAAGAATCAACTTCTTGTTTTAATGCTACTGCATCTAATTTTTTTAGATCTTTTTTTTCTTTCATGTTCCATCCACCACATTATGAATTCGTTTGACTATCTGCCGCCAAAAGATCTTCCTTAGACACAAAACGGGTTTTCATTGGAAATTTATACGCTGCTGCTTTTAAAATATCTCGCGCTTCTTCCTTTGAAACACCACCAATTTCGAGGATAACTCTATCACGTTTAACAACGGCTACCCACAACTCAGGGCTACCCTTACCTTTACCCATTCGGGTTTCGGCAGGTTTTTTAGAAACTGGCTTATCAGGGAACATTCTTAAATAAAGCGTACCAACTTTTTTAATACGCTTACTTACGGTAACACGCGCAGCTTCTATTTGACGAGCTGTTACCCATGATGGCTCAACAGCAACTAAACCATATTCACCAAATGCAATAGTACGAGCACCCTTTGAGCGACCGCCCATAGTGCCTTTTTGCATTTTTCTATATTTAGTTTTTTTCGGCATTAACATAGTATTATTCCTTTATTCTCGTTGTTTAGTATTCACCCTTGCAAATCCATACCTTAACGCCGATAATTCCATACGTTGTCAAAGCTTCTGCAAGTGCATACTCAACATTGCAACGCAACGTATGCAACGGAATAGATCCAAGACGAAGCCACTCTGTTCGAGCAATTTCTGCTCCGCCGATACGACCGGAAATACAAATCTTAATTCCCTTCGCACCAGCCTTGAGTGCTGCAAACCCAGCTTTCTTCATAAGACGCTTATAGCTTACACGCTTTTCAAGTTGTTCCGCGATGCTCTTTGCAACCAACTGAGCATTGGTATCTTGATCTTTTATTTCTTGTACTGATATTTCAATGTTTTTACCAAGCTTTTGATGCAATTCTTGTTTGATTTGCTCAATCCCCTGTCCACGTTTTCCAATAATGGAACCTGGACGAGAAGAATGAATAACAACGCGAACATTATCAACTGCTTTTTCTATAACAATTTTTGCAACATCAGCATTATTAAGCTTATTTTTAAGATATTTTCTAATCTCAAAATCTTCAAGCAACTCTTTGCCATAACTCTTTTTGGCAAACCAGTGCGCGTTCCAATCTTCGAAAACACCTAATCTAAAACCTAATGGATGTACTTTCTGTCCCACTGGGCACCTCTAACTATCAAAACCAGTTATTACCATTTTTCATCTAATATTACTTCAATATGACTCAAACGCTTACGCTGAATACTTGCCCGACCCATAGCGCCTGGCTTAAAGTATTTTATGATAGGCCCTTGATCAATTTTTACTTCTTTAATAAAAACTTGACTCATTGAGCTTATCTCTGGTCGTAAATTTTTTGCATTTGAGTATGCCGAATAGAGCGTCTTCATAAGAGGCTCCACTCGCTTTACCGAGCATGTTTTTAACCAAGCATACGCTTTTTCTACAGAATTGCCACGTATTACATCAGCAAAAGGACGTAGCTTATATGGAGAGACGCGTATATACTTGCTTACAGCTTTAGATAGCATATTCAAAACCTTATTGTATCAAAAAAGAACCAACTTGTAACCTATTTTCCGGCTTTTTCAGCCTTTCTTTGTCCGCTGTGAGCTCTAAACGTTCTGGTAGGAGCAAACTCACCTAATGCATGACCAACCATATTTTCTGTAATAAATACAGATATAAATTTACGGCCATCGTGCACAGCAATATTCATACCAACCATATCAGGAATAACCATACTTGCGCGTTTATATGTTTTAATAACATCGCGCTTGCCCGAGGTTTTTGCCTTATTGATTTTCTCAACGAGCGAAGCTTCTACGTAAGGGCCTTTACTTATCGAACGAGCCATTTCATGTTTCCTTTACTATATTACTTTCTGCGTCTCAAAATTGCAGTACTCTTACGCGTTCTTGTTCTCACACCCTTACAGCTCTTACCCCAAGGAGTAACTGGATGCGATCCTGACTTAGACCTACCTTCACCACCTCCGTGTGGGTGATCAATAGGGTTCATAGCCATACCACGAACCGTTGGGCGAATACCAAGATGACGAGTTCTTCCAGCCTTACCTAATATCATATTACGATAATCAGCATTAGAAAGCACGCCAATTGTTGCCCAGCTATCAGAACATACTGTTCTCATTTCGCCAGATGGCATTCTTAAAATAACACGATCACCGTCTTTACCAACAAGCTGTACAGAACAACCTGCACTACGTGCAAACTTACCACCACGCCCAGGAACAACTTCAACATTGTGAATAAAAAAACCAACAGGAATATTTTTAACTGGCATGCTGCTCCCTACTTGGGCTTCAGCTTTTTCACTTGCCAAGACAATATCCCCAACCTTAAGACCTTCTGGTTTAAGATTGTATGCTTTTGCTCCATTTTTATAATGAATTAAAGCAATAGGAAGGTTTCTATTAGGATCATATTCAAATGCTACAACAACTCCTGGAACATCACGTACTGTACGTTTAAAATCAACAATACGATAGGTTCTCTTTGCTCCGCCACCTTTATGTCGGCAGGTAATGCGACCATACGCATTACGTCCACCTTTTTTATGTAATGGAGCAAGAAGCGATTTTTCAGGAGCTTTTTTTGACAACGCTTCATCAACAATAAACTGCTGTGTGCGAAGAGAAGCGTTGCGAGGTTTTCTCGTTACAATTGCCATAATTAATTATCCTCTTTTTCCACACCAGCAGATTCAACAGCACCCATTGTTTCTAACATGCCAGGAATTTCAATCTTATATCCTTGCTTAAGTGTGATGATGGCTTTTTTGCGATCAGAAGATTTAAAATCGCGACGCGCAAACGTTTTGACTTTTCCCTCTAAATTAACAACACCAACACCTGCAACTTTTACAGCCCATATTTTTTCTACAGCATCTTTAATCATTGTTTTGTTTGCTGAAGTATGAACTTCAAGTGTTATTTTTCCTAGCTTTTTATAGAGTTCAATGCTTTTGCTGGTTATCACCGGCCGTTTTATAATATCATAAATGTTTAGTTCCATTGCAAAATCATCTCTTTAAAAAGTTCGAGATCTTTTTTCAAAAAGACCCAACAATCACCATTACTCAAATCATATGCATTCGGCTGATCAAATGATAAAATGTTGATATTAGGAATATTTCTAAAAGTAGCAAAATTTGCCATATCATCAAAATGAAGAAATAAAACAACTTTTTGCTTTGTAAGATCCATTCCCTTAATCATTTGATAAGCAGTCTTTGTTTTTGGTGTTTGAATATCGGCACCAAAGTCAAGACAATGAATAGCATTTTTATCAAATAAAGAGAAAAATATGTTATTAAGAACCTGTGTACGCTCTTTATCATTCACTGATAATTTACGAACACGTGCTTGAGGTCCAAACGTAACACCACCTTTTCTCCACAACGGAGAACGCAAAGAACTCACACGAGCGCGGCCAGTACCTTTTTGCTTCCATGGCTTACGATTTGCAAATGCAACTTGTCCACGACTTTTGCATCCAACCGTACCTTGACGCCAATTTTGCAATAAAGCTCTGATTGCACGAGCAAATGCAACTTGATTCTCTGTTTTTCTTGTTAAATCAAGATCAAGCGCAATATTTCCTTGCAATTGTCCTTGTGCATTAAACATTTGTATTTGTGACATACGTTATACTCCCTGCTTGCGAATAATCACTAAAGAATCTTTTTTGCCAGGAAGAGCACCCTTGATAAACAAACAACCAGCATTCTTATCAATCTTTGCAACATTCAAGCCACTTACCGTAACTTGATCATGTCCACAGTGGCCAGGAAATTTCTTTCCTTTCATAATCTCACCCTGTCTACGCAAAAAACCACTTGAACCTGGACGTCGATGCAATTTAGAACCGTGAGTTTTTGGTCCGCCTGCAAAACCCCAACGCTTTACACTACCCTGAAAGCCAATACCTGTACTTGTTCCTGTAACAGCAACATATTCACCTTCTTGTAATGCTACATTTTCAAGTGTAATTTGCTGTCCAAGCTCAAAAGCATGACTTTGATCAACAGATTTAACCTCTTTTATATGCAAAAAGAAATCACTTTTCTTTTTGAGCCACTCAGGAGAGAATGCACTCCCTTGGTAGCGCTTGCGAGGCAACCCGATTTGTATTGCACTGTAACCATCTTTTTCTGGCGTCTTAATTTGGGTTACATACCACGTACCCACGTCCACTACAGTGACAGGAATTACTTTCCCGTCTGGACTAAAAATTTGCGCCATTCCTAGTTTTTTACCTAGGACACCACTTAACATAGAAGCCTCATCTTATCCGGTAATATTACTTAATCTCAACATCAACACCAGCAGAAATGTTTAATCTCATTAATGCATCCATTGTCTGTTCTGACGGCGCAACAATATCTAATATACGCTTATGCGTAGTTAATTCAAACTGTTCACGAGACTTCTTATCAATATGAGGAGATCTTAAAACAGTATAAATTCTTTTTTTGTTGGGAAGAGGAACGGGGCCCAAAACCTGGGAGCCCGTTCTTTTTACCGTCAAGACAATTTGCTTAATGGCATTATCCAAAAGCTGATGATCGTAGGATTTTAACGTTAAACGTATCTTATGTTTTTTCATTTCGCTACAATCTCGTCTTAAATTACTCTATAATTTCTGTAACAACACCGGCACCGATAGTTCTGCCGCCCTCACGGACTGCGAACTTCAATTCTTTATCCATAGCAATTTTGCTAATCAATTCTACGATAACTTCAACGTTATCACCAGGCATTACCATTTCACGACCCGCAGGAAGTGTTACGATACCGGTAACGTCAGTTGTTCTAAAATAAAATTGTGGACGATAACCAGAGAAGAATGGGCTATGACGACCACCTTCTTCTTTAGAAAGCACAAATATTTGAGCTTTAAATTTCTTATGAGGAGTGATTGAACCAGGTGCAGCAATAACTTGTCCACGCTCAACTTCGTCTTTTTTGGTACCACGAAGCAACAAGCCAACGTTATCACCAGCAAAACCTTCTTTCATTTCCTTATTGAACATTTCAACGCCGGTAACCGTTGTTTTTGTTGTGTCCGCAAAACCAACAATTTCAATTTCAGCACCAACTTTAACCATACCACGTTCAATACGGCCAGTTACCACTGTTCCACGACCTGAAATTGAGAATACGTCTTCGACAGGCATCAAGAATGGCTTATCGGTATCACGTTCTGGTTGAGGAACATATGCATCAACAGCTTCCATCAACTTCAAAATAGCTGGAGCACCAATTTCGCTTTGATCACCCTCAAGAGCCTTGAGAGCAGATCCACGAATGATTGGAGTTTTGTCACCTGGGAAACTGTACTTGGTCAACAATTCACGTACTTCTTCTTCAACCAAGTCAACCATATCTGCGTCATCAACCATATCAACCTTGTTCAAGAAAACAACGATTGCAGGAACACCAACTTGGCGAGCAAGAAGAATGTGTTCACGGGTTTGAGGCATTGGTCCATCTGCAGCGGACACAACCAATATTGATCCGTCCATCTGAGCAGCACCAGTGATCATGTTTTTAATATAGTCGGCGTGACCTGGACAGTCAACGTGTGCATAGTGACGCTTATCTGTTTCATACTCAACGTGAGTAGCTGCAATAGTAATACCACGGGCACGTTCTTCAGGCGATTTATCGATTTGATCATATGCCTTAAAGTCTGCCATACCTTTTTCTGCTAATACTTTGGTGATAGCAGCAGTCAACGTGGTTTTACCATGGTCAACGTGCCCAATCGTACCTATATTAACGTGGGGCTTCTTTCTTTCGTATACACCCTTTGCCATTTTAACTCCTCTAGGCGCTAAAAAACCTATAACAATTATTTTTTACTTACTATTTGATCTTGAATATTTTTAGGAACTTCACGATATGTTAAAAATTCCATGGAATAACTTGCTCGACCCTTGGTTAATGAACGCAACCCTGTTGAATAACCAAACATTTCTGCAAGCGGAACCTCAGCGTCAATAACTTGTACGCCTTTTTTCATCTCCATACCAGAAATACGGCCACGACGTGAGTTTAAATCACCCATAACGTCACCCATATTTTCTTCTGGTGTATATACTTCAACCTTCATAATAGGCTCAAGAATAACAGGAGATGCTTTAGAGCATCCATCTTTAAATGCCATAGACGCTGCAATGGTAAATGCTAGTTCAGACGAGTCAACATCGTGATAAGAACCATCAAAAACCGTTGCTTTAACGTCAACAACTGGATACCCTGCCAATACCCCTGAATTTAGAGCTTCGGCAATACCCTTTTCGATGCCAGGAATATATTCTTTTGGAATAGATCCACCAACAATCTTATTTTCAAACTCAAAACCTTTACCACGTTCAAGCGGTTCAATTTTAAGCCAAACATGTCCGTATTGACCACGGCCACCAGATTGACGAATATATTTACCTTCGGTTTGAATTTCACGCTGGATTGTTTCTTTATAGGCAACCTGAGCAGCACCCACATTTGATTCAACCTTATATTCACGAAGCATACGATCAACGATAATTTCAAGGTGCAATTCACCCATTCCTCTTATAATCGTTTGATTCGTTTCACTATCATAAGTAAATTTAAACGAAGGATCTTCTTGCATTAACTTACGCAATGCATTTACCATTTTCTCATAATCGCCTTTACCTTTTGGCTCAATAGCCATACTGATAACTGGTTCAGGACAATTAATAGATTCAAGAATAATTGGAGTATTTTCGTCGGTAAGCGTATCACCGGTCATTACATCTTTCAATCCAACAACGGCACACACGTCACCAGCAGCAACTGACTTAATTTCTTCTCGCTTATTGGAATGCATACGAAGCAAACGGCTAACGCGTTCTTTTTTGCCCTTAGTCGCATTATACACATAAGAACCAGCATCAAGCTTACCTGAATATACGCGAACAAAAGTTACCGAGCCAACAAAAGGGTCAACAGCAATTTTAAATGCCAACGCACAAAATGGTCCCGCAGGATCTGTTTCACGTTTATCTTCAACTTGTGTATTTGGATTAACACCAACAATAGCAGGAACATCTAACGGAGAAGGAAGATATTCAACAATACCATCAAGCATTAATTGGACGCCTTTATTTTTAAATGCTGACCCACAAAATACAGGGGTTACACCTAAACTTAAAACGCCTTTACGCAATGCTTTTTTTACTTCTTCAACCGAAATTTCTTTTCCGTCGAGATATTTTTCCGCAAGCTCATCATCAAAATCACAAGCACGCTCAACAATACGCTCATATGCCTTATCAAGTTGATCTTGATATTCCGCCGGCACATCCTCATAATTCATGACCGTACCTTGAGAAGCTTCGTCAAACGTAATCATTTTACGCGACAAAACATCAATGATAGCCTTGAATTCTTCAGATTGCCCAACAGGAATTTGCATAGCCAGCGCATTACCGTGCAGTTTTTCATCGATTTCTGCAACGACTGCAAAATAATCAGCACCAATACGATCAAGCTTATTAACAAAAGCCATGCGTGGAACTTTGTAACGATCAGCTTGACGCCACACCGTTTCAGACTGAGGCTGAACGCCACCAACACCACAGAACACAACGACAGCACCGTCAAGCACGCGCAATGAACGCTCTACTTCGATGGTAAAGTCAACGTGACCTGGTGTATCAATAACGTTAATTTGATGCCCCTTCCAAAAGCATGTTGTAGCTGCAGAAGTAATAGTAATACCACGCTCTTGCTCTTGTTCCATCCAGTCCATGATGGCTTCACCTTCATGAACCTCACCTATTTTGTGTGATGCGCCAGTATAAAACAATATACGTTCTGACGTTGTTGTTTTACCAGCATCAATATGCGCAATAATACCAGTATTTCTGTACTTACGTAAATTTTCAATACTCATTAACCACTCCCCACTTACCAGGCATAATGAGAGAAAGCTCTATTAGCTTCTGCCATTCTGTGCACATCATTCTTTTTTTTGACTGCATTGCCGTGTCCTTCAACAGCATCCAATAGTTCACTGGCCAAACGACGGCCCATGGTTTTATCAGAACGCTTTGAAGCGGCTTCAATAAGCCAACGCAACGCAAGGGATAACTGACGCTCTGGTCTCACTTCGGCAGGAATTTGGTATACACCACCACCCACACGACGAGAGCGAACTTCTACGAATGGCTTAATTTGAGCAAATGCCTTTTCAAATAGCGCATAAGCTTTTTTATCATCTCCATTACATTTACTGCTCAAAACATCAAAGGCTTCATAAACAATGCGGCGGGCACAATCTTTTTTACCTCGCTCCATAACAACATTGATGAACTTTTGAACCAAAAACGAGTTAAATCGGGCATCAACACCGATATCTCGAGCAAAACTAACAACTTTACGTCTAGGCATCGTCTAATTCCTTCTTATTGCGCTTTTTTGGCACGCTTGGCACCATACAATGAACGACTTTGTTTTCTTGCAGTTACGCCAGCAGCATCAAGCGCACCGCGAACAATATGATAACGAACGCCGGGCAAGTCTTTTACCCTACCGCCACGAATCAAAACAACTGAGTGCTCCTGCAAATTATGGCCTTCACCTGGAATATATGCAGTAACTTCCTTTCCTGTCGTCAACTTTACACGCGCAACTTTACGCATAGCTGAGTTTGGTTTTTTTGGTGTCATAGTGGACACACGAATACAAGTTCCGCGACGGAATGGACAAGAAACCAAAGCTGGTGATTTTGTCCTATTCTTTACCTGTGTACGCCCAGAGCGCACTAATTGATTTATCGTTGGCATATCTTACAATCCTACAAATTGATAAACAACTAAACTGATAACTTTTATACCCTATTCAATTCCACGTACTCATCGGCCATACAAGAAAAATGCATAACCGCAAACCTCTTCACAAGCCGTCTAAATCGTACATTCGGTTTGGCATCACTCAAATTAAGGCCGCTATATGCTTAACTTATCTAAAATAGAAGGTCACTTTTCGTGACCCGTGACAGCCTAATTCTATATTTTTTTTCACTTTTTTCAAGTAAAAAATAACCACCTACAAGCATTTTTCAGTTTATGTACAATAGCGCATATAATGCGGTAATGCAAACACATAGTTTTTTGTAATAAAATCTGACATACTATAAATACTCTTAGCAATTATATTTGTTGGCATCGTATAAGTAATGAGAAAAGTCCAACAAAAAAAATCTCTAACACCCCTTACCAAAAGGAATAACACTATGGAAATTTCACAAATAACGCTTTTTATCAATAAGATACTTCCGCTCGCCTTTTCATTGATAGGATTTGGCCTGCTTATTGCTGTTCATGAATTTGGCCATTTCATTTTTTGCAAAATCTTTAACATTCACACCCCAACATTTTCTATAGGGTTTGGCCCAGAATTATACCAGCGCCAAATCGGTAAAACAAGATTTCGCATTGCGGCAATCCCGCTTGGTGGCTATGTTGAAATCGCTGGATTAGCCGAAGTTGGACAAGGTGAACAACAGCACGCACAGGATACAAGCACCAACGCCTTTAATCAAAAACCTTACTGGCAAAAAGCATTTGTTCTTCTAGGCGGAATCCTCTTTAACATTATATTTGCCTATCTTGCCTTTTGCCTTATTTTCATGGTAGGAAATAACAGGGCCCCCAAACATAACGTTTCAATTATGTCCATCGTTCAAAACTCCCCCGCCGAGCGCGCTGGGCTGCAAAAAAATGATGCCATTCTTGCCATCAACAATCAAACACTATCTACCGACCCCGTTCAACTCAGCAAGGAAATTAATTCTGTTATTCTCAAAGAAATTCAAGCACATCCAAACACCCCAATCACACTTCTTATCAAACGAAATAAACAAGAACCACAACCCCTCACCGTAACGCTAGGGTCTCGACAAGAAGGCGAGCATGAAATTGGTATGATTGGCGCAGCATTTAGCGCTCCGCAACGCCCCTTTTTATACGCATTTAAAGCGGGACTAGACTATACTAAAACAATCTTAACCCTTATTGCTCAATCTCTCGCCAATTTATTTAAAAACAGAAATCTTGATGGCGCCGGCGGACCGATTATGATTCTCTCTCAGGGCGCATCAACAGCAAAACAAGGTTTTATTCCCCTGCTTCACTTTCTTGGACTTATAAGCCTTAGCCTTGCCATCATGAACCTTTTACCAATAGGAGCACTCGATGGAGGACAATTACTTTTTGTCACAATTGAATTTATTATCCGCCGCCAAGTCCCCGAAATTGTCAAGTTAAGTATTAATCTTGTATCATGGTTTTTCCTCATTGGTCTTATGCTCTACCTTACCTTTAGAGATATTAATACCATCTTTGGAAATACAATAAAATCCATGATGCAAAGCATTATAAATCTGTTTAAATAAAAAAAAAATAACGGCTTGACATCTTTAGACCCAGGGGTATATTATGAATATATATTCACTATGATTATAACACTAATCGTTACAATATTCATTTATGATATACCCTAACGCATAGAAAGGATTATTATGCCAGCATTTGATGGAACAGGACCTCAAGGTCAAGGCCCAATGACCGGTCGAGGAGCAGGCCGTTGCGAATATGCTCAAGAAATGCGCCTTAATAATAGAGGATGCGGGCGTGGCCGAGGACAAGGTTTTGGCTGTGGGCGCGGCAGAGGTCGCATGCTTACACCAATGCCAAACACCAACGCTCAAACACAACTTGAAGCACTTGAAGACCAAAAGAAACTCATTGAAGAAGAAATTCTTCGCTTAAAAAGGGATCTAAAATAAATGGTCCGGCCAAAAAAGCCAAGAATAATGCAGGGGTGTCCACAAGCTGTTTTTTTTAAACCGCAGGGCATCCCACTGCGTTTACTTGAAGAAATAACCATCTTGCCAGATGAATTTGAAGCAATTCGGCTTTACGATGTTTTAGAATACGACCAAAAACAAGCCGCTGCAACAATGAATATTTCACAACCAACATTTGCACGCCTTATTCAGCGAGCACATCAAAAAGTAGGCGCCGCACTTATTTTGGGTAAAGCAATTAAAATTGAACAAACGTTAGAATAACGCCCATTGATCAGGAGTAGTTAGAAAATGCTCTACTACTCTTCTATTAAAACTATGACCCGTCTTTACCGCACGCACGCTTGCCGCAAGCGGATAACCCAACAAAGCCACATCCCCCAAAAAATCTAAGACTTTGTGACGAACACATTCATCCTCAAAGCGCCGATCATTAAGAAACTCTTCATTGCTCAGCACAACAGTATTGCCAAGTGACGCCCCACGTGCAAGCCCATGAGAACGCAACATCGGCAGCTGCTCCAAAAAACCAAATGTCCGCGCAGGAGCTATGTGATCTATAAAACTACAAGCCGTTAAGCCACCTTCAAAATAAGATCGCCCCAATAAAGGATTTGAAAAATCAGCCACGTAAGAAATATGCAACATCGCAGTCTCATCACCAAGCGACGCTCGATCAAACGGCGCAATCTCTATCGATCGCCCCTGTTCATCTGCAAATGAAAGTGTTTGCCGTGGGGTTAGAAACAATAAATCTTCTTCACACACTGATAAGCCAACATCTAAAAACCCTTGAACAAAACCAAGGGCACTCCCATCAAGAATAGGAATTTCAAACGCATCAACATAAACGTGTGCCTGCGTAATTCCAAGCATATGGAAAGTCGCCATAAGATGCTCAATTGTGCTCAAATACCACGAGCGGGCCTTTACAACCGTTGCATGCATAGCAAGCTCTGGAATAACCTTACCAATCACAATATCATCACCTGGATAATCCTTGTGATGAAAAACAATACCAGTTTTGTCAATATTAGGCTGTACCACAACACGTGCACAAGAACCCGAGTGAACCCCTATCCCGGTAAACACTACCTCACGAGCAACTGTTTTTTGCTTTGGTCTATTCATATATGTTTTAAAAAACCCCATAGAAAAAGCAAAACCGCGATTATCTCGCGGTCAAGCTTTTATATCTTAATTATCGCAAATAGTTTAAGCACCAACCTGCGCTCTATGAGGATGTTCATTTCCTACATAGACTTTTAATTTTTTTAAAATTGAGCGGCTTAATCTATTTTTAGGAAGCATACGTTTTACCGCCAAAATAATGATTTGACGAGGATCGCGCTGCAACATTTCCTTTGCTGATTTTTGTTTTAGCCCGCCACGATAGCCGGAATAAAAATCATAAATCTTATCTTCCCACTTGTTGCCTGTTAAAACAATTTTTTCACAATTCGTTACAACAATATAATCGCCGCCATCAGTATGAGGAGTAAATACAGCCTTATCTTTACCGCGCAAACGTGTTGCAATTTCCGTGCAAAGACGACCAAGAACTTTTCCTGAAGCATCAACAACATGCCACTCAGGAGCTCTATCTTCCTTGCGCATCACAAAACTTTTATTCATGTCCATAGTGCATCAACCTTTTGATATGCTAAAAACTTTTAAAAGATATAAATTCATTAAGAATAATATTCGCTTCATTCTAAAACAAAAACACGTTCCGGTCAAACAGAAAATGAAGATGTTTTTTTCTTTTTATCAACAACAGCTTCCATAAAGCTTCTAAATAACGGATGCGGCTGCAACGGAGATGATAAAAATTCAGGATGAAATTGTACACCAATCATAAATGGGTGCCCCTGGACCTCAGAAATTTCAACTAGATTTTTTTCTCTATATTCTCCCGAAAACACAACCCCTACCCGCTCAAAATCTTTTCGGTAGGCATTATTCACCTCGTAGCGATGGCGATGCCGCTCCTGGACAACATCCTGTGCATATGCGGCATGAGCAACCGTGCCCTGTTTAAGCGTACAAGGATATGAACCCAACCGCATTGAAGCACCCTTACGCTCAACAAATCGTTGTTCATCTATCAATGTTATTACAGGCGCTTTGGACTGAGGATTAAACTCTGTACTATGAGCATCTTCAAAACCACAAAGTGAACGTGCAATTTCAATAAGCATAATCTGCATGCCAAGGCACAATCCTAAATAAGGAATGCCCTGCTGGCGAGCCCAACGAGCCGCAAAGATTTTGCCTTCAACTCCTCGAATATCAAATCCCCCTGGAACAATAATGCCATCAAGCTCTCGCAACTGTTTCCATGCTTCATTATCCCCGTTGTACGTATCTTTTTCCAAAAGCTCAGCCTCAATAACAACAATATCAACTTTTTTGTGAACAGCATAGCCAGCAGCTTTAATTGCCTCAACAACACTAATGTATGGATCATTGCTACCAACATATTTTGCCAAAAGTCCAATACGTACCACCTCGCAACTACTGTTAATAACAGCAATAAGCTTTTGCCACTCCGATAAATCTGAAGGCCGAATTGGCGTTAGGCCAAAAAATTCTTGAATACGATCACCTACCCCTTGTTGCTGCAAATCTATAAAAAGATTATACACAGGATTGCGCGTAAGTACTTGAAAAATAAACTCTTGCCGCAAGCCACACATAACCGCCAGTTTTTTAAGAGCCGAAGAACCAACATCCTTATTAGCGCGTAAAAATAAACAATCCGGAGTCAATCCCGCATGCATAAGTTCATTAACACTGTGCTGAGTTGGTTTTGTCTTAACTTCACCAGTCCATTCTAAAAATGGTATATAACTCAAATGCCCATGCATTAAGCGCCCAGCACCCAAATCAACACGCAACTGACGAACAGCTTCTAAAAAAACCTCACCTTCTATATCGCCAACCGTTCCCCCAATTTCAAGCAAAACAAAGTCAAAATCATTATCAAGCGCAAAAGTAAGCAAGCGCTGTTTAATTGCATCAACCACGTGAGGAACCATTTGAATGCATTTGCCTAAAAACTTTCCGGTGCGCTCAGCCGTTATAATTTCCTCAAAAATTTGGCCCGAAGAAACTGATGATAACCGATTAAGATGAACACCAACAATCCGTTCATAATGCCCCAAATCCAAATCAGTTTCAGCCCCATCATGGGTAATAAAAACTTCCCCATGCTCAAGCGGCGACATTGTTCCCGGATCAACATTTAAATAAGGATCCCACTTAATAATTGAAAGAGAATAGCCCGCTTTTTTAAGCAAAACCCCCAGAGAAGAAATTAAAACGCCCTTACCAATTGAAGAACAAACCCCACCAGTAATCGTAATAAACTTTGTTTTTTTAGCACGCACTTTTTGTACGAGTTCTTGTAACATAATTTTTGGATTCGTCACAACTATACCCTTCATTCAAAAATTCCATTATTTAATATCCGCTTATTCTAATAAAAAGCCCTCACAAAAACAAGTACCGTTAATAATATCGTTACAAAGAACGAGTCATTAATGCTTCGATGTCATCAGGTTTTTTTACAAGCGCATCGCTCAAACAAACCGCGCCATCGTCAGCCATCACATAATCATCTTCAATACGAATCCCACAACTCTCGTGTGGTAAATACACTCCTGGCTCAAGCGTAAACACATCTCCCGGTGACAATGGTTCTTGCACATCACCCACATCATGCACATCAAGACCCAAAAAATGCCCCAACCCATGACAAAAATAACGATCAAGATCGTACTGTTTAAAACAAGCAAGCGCCTGGTGGTGCAAAGAAATATCAGGGTACTCCTTATTGCATAAAAACATGCCTGGACGAGCAATAGATGCTATGTATTCCTGAACTTCTAAAACAATTTCGTATAAAGATCGCTGGCGCGGCGTAAAAGATCCATTAGCAGGATAGGTACGACTAACATCGGCTGCATAATTTCCATATTCAGCCCCACAATCAATCACAACCAAATCACCACTTTGTAATTGCTGTGAGCAATCAGTATAATGCAAAATCGTTGCATTATATCCTGAAGCAACAATACTTGGAAAGGCAGGAACCGCTGCAGCTGTTGATGCAAATACATAATCAACCAACCCTCTAACCTGATATTCAAAAACACCAGGTTTAATAAACCCAGCCACCTGCTCATGAGCTAATGCAGTAATCTGTGCTGCCGCATGAATTAACTGTAATTCATACGCATCCTTTTCGCGCCGCAACCGTGCAACATCACGTGAAACATCAACTAATGCATTACTAAATCCACTAATCCATGTTGCCAAACGTTCAAATAACAATGCCCCAAAACCGTGTGTTGGCACACAAGCAAAAATACGACCGCCAGCTTTTATAAACGATGTTATATCAGCAATAAAAGAATAATATTGAGCCTCAAGCAAAAGTGGTTTAAAACAATATGATTTTTCAGCATTGCCAAGCGCACGAATTTCATTAAACCCATAATGCCCAGGATCGCTTGACATCCCTATAGTGGACGTTACCCACATTGCCCGCTGCTCCCAAAATTTGGGAATATACAAGGTTGAATGACCTTGCAAGTAAAAACACCCAATTGCAGCAGGCTCTGTTATACCAGTAAAATAATAAAACGTACTATCCTGCCGAAACGATGTTCTCAACCCTTCAAAATCAGCAAGCGTTAAAAAAAGCGCAGGCCCCTCAAATCCATAAACATCATCCAAAACAGAAAGTAATCGATCACGCCGATCAGCAAACAACGTAAAATCTGAAAGTGGTTTAAACATCATAATCTTCCTTTCTAATAACCCGAAAAAAAGCGAGTAATCAAACAATAAGATACCTTCTAAACCTTACTCGCTCTGTTTTAAAAGAGGCAAGCCTTTAAATTTTTTGGCAAAAGAACCTAATGAATCAAGGCGCAACGAAAAAACAAATACTTTCTCTGAACGATCTACCCCATATTCTCTATATTTTTTGTGCTCAAATCCAATATAGGCACCCCAGCAATGTCCACTATAATCCAATCGAACACGTTGCAATAAGGGACGAATGCTACTCAAATCACCAAAATGCTGCTTATGCTCAGAATAAAATTGGCTATCATAATACAATGTTGTGTGCCGCGAGCACGGAAGCATAAAATTTAACGTTAAAAAATGAGGAATATTCGACAATAAATCACGTTGTTTTTGTGCAGACGTATTTTGAAAAACATACTCCATACCAAATCGAAAGGGCTTAATCATAATCGAAGCTGCAATCTCAGATTGCAGGATCGATTTCGTTTTCCAATCATATTCTTGAGCACACGATACATGCCCTTGCTCCCCTTGCACTGCACAATGCACTTGCAACGGCAACACAATTGAATCCTCTGCCCCACGCCGCCCATAAAAAATATCATCTTGTTTATAGAATTCAACACCCTGCGTCAGCGAAATATCCCCGTCCATGTCATGATGACTAAAATTGTTACGAACACTCAACGCCACTTCATTTTTTGGAAAAACCCTATCTCGACGATCAATACAAAACCAATGTTTTTGGTAAAATTTAGGAATATATGACCATGTTATAAGTGGCTGCAATGAATAATGCACATCAAACGTTTCATTTTCTCCTGAAACTTCAGGAAAGGCAATCTCAGTAGCATAGTCACAAAAAAAACGATACGCTCCTTTGGCAAATAAACGTTGCTCAATAACATTTTTATGAAAATAATCATCCTGCGCAACCTGGCTACGAAATTGCATATGTGGATGCACTGCACATGTTATAACATGATTCCCCCAAAAAAAAGGCCTATACATAGAACCTTTATAACATGCTCGCAATAAATTAATTTTATCAAAGGATAAGAGTGTTTGATCAGCAGCATAAATATGCTGTGCTTGCACATAAAATTTTTCTAATTCTTCTTGCTTATATAAAATGTGATCAAAAAAAAGATCATGCCGATAACGAATACCCAAGTAATCAATTTTTTTGTACAAGCTATTCCACTCAAAATGAGGAATATACGCAATAGAAACTTGATCTTCTCGTTCTTTTTTAGCCTGAGCAGCCCCCGACAACAATGCATCGTGCTGGTCTAACGGCAACAACGAAGCAACATTAAGCCGTTCCTCAGCTGTTAAATCCATAAAGAGTTTTACCCCCGTTTTTGAAGCATCCACTTTAGCTTCAACAATATCATGTGGATAAAAACTCCGAACAATAAACGAATTATTAAATGTATCATCAACATCATCAAGGCTATTAAAAAAAGAATATCCTATACGCTTATCGGTACCAAAATCAATACGAGAAAGCGTTGCAATTTTCTCGGCACCCCAAACATTATCAACATTTCGAAAATCACTCCCCGTAAACCAATATCGATGATCCGTCGCTTGCAAAACGTGCCCACGACGCGGAACAAAAGAATTACGAGCGACCGCATACCACCAGTTAGCCTTCGTAAAACTGTCGGGATCTCGAGCCCATCGAAACTCATCAGAAAATACAATACCTCGACGTTCACGCCAATCAATCCCTATTGTTGTATCGCAATGCCTATTGATATGCCAATAATAATCTTGCTTAAGCCCAAATCCAAAGGCACAATCATACGAAAATTTAGGAATTAAAAACCCAGATTTTGATGCACCCTGGATGGGCAGAACAATGCCAGGCATCATAAAAATAGGAAGCTGTCCTATTCTAAAAACAATATTGGATGCTCTAATAAAACCACCGCGACGTAAAACTGCTCGTCTTGCTTGAAAATGCCAATGCGGACAATGCGCATCACACGGTGAATACATAACACGATCTAATGCCCAATCTTCTTCATCAAGCTTTTGCGCACGCTCGGCGCAAATATACCCTTCATCAGCCTTGATACTCATATGCTCGGCGTAACCGGTTTTATTAACAAAATCCAA
The DNA here is from genome assembly GCA_000992305.1 of candidate division TM6 bacterium GW2011_GWF2_38_10. Lineage (GTDB taxonomy): Bacteria > Babelota > Babeliae > Babelales > RVW-14 > GWF2-38-10. The sequence goes on along the minus strand of LBTY01000009.1, from coordinate 10,537 downwards.
AACCAAGCGTTCAGATAAAAAAATAAAGTCTTTATTTTCCAAGCAAACAGGACTTCCCCGCCTATTCTCAGCCACAAGCGTTCCTTTAAGCTTGTCAAGCTCAACATAATCAGCAGAAAGGCTTAACCGATCATCAACCAAAATATGAACGGCACCCTCAAAAACAAAAAAATCTGGTCGGACTATTCGCTGTACAGAACTTTCAACGTGTAAGGTTTTTATCGTCGACAATGTATAATTCATTGCCCCGCACACAACAAATTCGCACCAACCTGCTATAAAAAAAATGAACCCTAATAAACTTATTTTTCTTTGTATCACCAGCACATTTTCTCAAGTAAATACATTAAAATGGACGACGCCCCTGTAAAGCTCTTGATAACGTTACCCTATCCATGAATTCAAGGCTAGCACCAGTAGGGACTCCACTGGCAAGGCGTGATACATGGATAGGATAATGCTTCATTTTGCTATGAATATAACTTGCGGTTGCCTCACCTTCTGGAGTAGGATTGGTCGCAAAAATAATTTCCTGTATGGACTCTGATTCGATACGTTCTAATAACGGTTTTATCGTAAGCTTATCAGGACCAATGCCCTCTAAAGGACACAATGCCCCGCCCAAAACATGATACAATCCCTGATAATCACCAACATTCTCAAGCGCCCACACATCGTGCCACGTTTCAACAACACAAACAACTGACGAATCCCGTTTTACCGAAGAACAAAGGGAACATAATTCCCCCTGCTCCGTCCAATTAAAACATCGTTTGCAATGATGAATGTGCTCTTTCGCATCCATAATAGCCTGACACAAAGCCTCAATCTGTCGTTGATCGGCATGCAAAAAATGCGCCGCAACGCGATATACATTCTTTGATGCAAGATAGGGCACTCGCTGCAACTGACGAATAAGCTTTTGCAATGTTGGTAATTGAGAAAGCATCAAGCACTCCCTTAGCGATATAATGCTCGACGCAAATAATCTTCTCCAAGCGTTACAACGTTATTGATCAACCAATAAATAACAAGTCCTGCTGCTGCTTTAGCAAAAAATACCATAAAGACAACCGACATAAATACCATTAAAACTCGTTGTTTGTCGTCAGTTGAAGGAGTCATTAATTGTTGCCAAATCATGCTACCACCCATCAAAACTGGCAATATGTAATAAGGATCCTTGCTTGAAAGATCAATAACCCAACCATAAAATGGTGCATTATATAAATTCACATGATTCCCAAGAACTCTAAACAACGCAAACAAAATAGGAAGCTGGATTAACATTGGCAAACATCCAAAAATAGGTGTGGATGGAGACAAGTTATGATCTCTATGAAATCGCATAAGCTCTTCTTGTTGTTGCTTGAGGTCATGCTTATATTTATTGCGAATTTTTTGAATGGTTGGGCTAAATTTTTGATATAACTCCATCTTGCGACGACTTTGAATCGAAAGTGGACTCAACGGAAGACGCAAAGCTAACGCTAATACAACAATTGCTAGGCCATAGTTACCAAAATATGCATATAACCATTCAAGCAGCGTCAACAATAATTTACACAACCATGACAACCATCCAAAAGACATAAGATCATCAAGACGATCATCAACTGCTACAAGATCTTGTACTGTTTTAGGTCCCATGTAAAAAGATAGCGTCCAAGCCCCAGCAGCATCATGCAACCCACTTTCAAAAATACTAAAAACCTCACGAGACCCTACATCGCCAACCTTTTGCGGAACAACCTTAAGATCTCTAATAAATGAACGTTGAACAAATAAATCTTTGTCCCCCACTAGTGCGTGAGCAAAATATTTATCTTCAAGTCCGAACAAAGGCCTCTCCACATTCCATGGCCATGCAATTCCAGCAGCTTTATCAAGGTCTGTTTTTTCTAGTTTATTTTTAGCCGCATCAAGCGCAAAAAGGCCATGAACATTTTCTGTAACCTCTTGTATCCATGGTGATTGAACAAATAAGCGAACACGTACTGGCTTTGCATCATCCTTTTTAGGTTCTAACGCAATTCCCAAATCCACCTGATAACTTGCATCATACAACGTATATGTTTTTTTCAAAATCCAATCAGAGGTCTCAGCCTTATAAACAACCGCAACCGTTCCCTTGTTTGCATCGCGAACCTCTTGTTCAAAAGTATACACAAACGGTGTTGCTTCATCTAATGCAAGCAAAAAGCAGGTTTTCATCTTTGCTTCTTGTGACAAAAAACCATAATCGTTAACTGAAGAAAGAAACTCCCCATTTTTACCCTTATGTTTTTTAAAGGCAAAACGAGCAATCGCCCCTCCCTGGTTGGTAAACACAATCTGCGCTAAGGGCGTTTCAACCTGGTGCACATCAACCGCTTGTTGCTCCTGATCAAACACAACCGTTGTGTTAAGTGGACGATAAAAATCCTGAGCATTCATAACCTTACTTGGCTTTTGAGGCATCGAAAGTGCTCCACCAACTTGAATTGGGCCAGCACTTGAGCCGTCGCCCTGAGGAATATTTTTACCAAAATACCACTGAATTCCCCAAACAGTCGCAATTGATAAACTAATCGTAAGCCAAAATCTCTTATCCATCATAAAAATCCTTACGTAACGTATATATTTTACATTTTATAAAGCACTAAAAGAGAATGCATTCTAGCAAAGAAATAACAAACTCGCTAGGCATTTGGCTAAAGTTAAAAAAAAATTAAAATTTTAAAGCTTTTTGTTGCATTTTTTCTCTTTTTTCGAGTAAAATGGAAACAAGTTTTAATAAATTGATCTGAATCTCTTTTTGTAAGGAGTTCTTATGCAAAAAATGGCGTGGTATACACGACTATTTTCTCGTAACCTACTCATCGTTCTTACAATGCTTGGTTCATCAGGCACATCACAAGCCACCCCATCCAAAAAAAATCCATCTCCTATAAAAACATCAAAATCATCTTCGAATACCAAGAAATCTACAGCGGCCATTCAAAAAAAATTAGCCCCTTCTGCATCTAAACAAAATCAAGTAAATAGTTTAATTGCACAATACGAACAAGAGAGTATTCTCCAAGGTAAAAAAATTATAGAGCTTGAAGAAACCGTTGCAGATCTTGCGCATGAGGTCTATGCACTAAAAAAAAGCCTTGCCCAGTTTGCAACACCAAAAACAGCATCTTTACAACATAAAAAAACAACACCCAAAAAACGAACAAATAATACATCTACAGCAACAAAAAAACAAAGCGGAAGAGGGAGAATGCAAGGAGTAAAGCAAGTCTAAAAAATAGCGAAGGAGTAGGTGTGCCGCTCAAAGAATCGATAATTTTAAATTAAATTGCGCATGCCTAAGAAGTAGTCAAAAAAGGGTTCCTGCAAGGAGCCCTTTTTTGTTGCATGTATCATCGTATTTTTTTATTCCCCAATAAACGACAGATAATTATCTTGATTAATACATTCAAACAATGCTTCTGGATATGTTTTTCGCCACAAAAGCGGAGCGCTGCAACTAAAAAAACAAGCTCATAGCTTTCGCGACATAAACCATATTTCACCTTTTTTTCCTTATAATAATACACAATTTCATTTAATAGTGTTTTTATTATGGCTGAATTTTACATAATTCTGCAATAATACTTCATTTTTATAATTTTTCAGTTTTTAACTTTTATTATCTTGTTATGATTAAAATAAGCTACAACCATAATTTCATACTTTTTATATTTTGGATTAAAAAACATAAAACATGGAGAACATATGAACAAAGGACCTCTTCCAACAACCACATACCCATTTGAAGGGCTTGGCATTCCAAATCTTGATCACCGCGGAACCGTCTTTCTTAAAAATGTTATAAAACGCCACAATGTTATTGTTGGCGATTACTCATACTATAGTGATCATTTTAGCAATCCGGTTTGCGCTGAAAACTTCGAAAACACCAATGTTCTCTATCATTACGATTTTTCACAAGACAAATTAATTATTGGAAAATTTTGTGGAATCGCCGCCGGCGCAACATTTATTATGAACAATGCCAACCACAAATTTGACGGTTTTTCAAGCTACCCATTTTTTATTTTTCGACGCGGATGGGAAGAACATTTTGCTATGAAAAGTCTCCCCTACAAAGGAGATACTGTTGTTGGCAATGATGTTTGGATTGGATATGGTGCAACCATTATGCCAGGCGTTACAATCGGTAATGGAGCAATTATTGCCACCAAAAGCGTTGTTACCAAAGATGTCCCCGCATATGCAATTGTCGGCGGCAACCCCGCGCGAATTATACGAATGCGTTTTGATGAAAAAACAATAGAAACACTGCAAACAATAGCATGGTGGGACTGGCCTTATGAAAAAATATCACGAAATATTCCAGCAATCATAGGAACCGATTTACAAGCTCTCCAACGCGCCGAATAATCTAGATTTAATCTTTTACAAAACTTTTAAGAATATTTGCTATCTCAACAAAGCCTAGCGCTTGCGCAAGCTCAAGTGGTGTTTGCCGAATAATCTCTCCATCAGCAATGGTACAGTCAGCCCCGCATGCCAACAAGGTATTAATCATATCAATATTTTTAGCATATACCGCATAATGCAAAGGAGTCCCTAACGATCCTCCTTGTACCGAAGGATTGGCGCCGTGAGCAAGTAAAAAAAGAGCACTTTGTATGTTTTTTGTTATGATTGCAAGCATAAGAGGAGTCTGACCTAAGCTATCCACAGCATCAATGGCAACCCCCTGCTGCAAACAAAAAAGCAATATATCTTTATCACAAATTCTACTAGTAGCCGCCGCATGCAAAATTGTAGCTCCACCTCCCCCAACCATAAACCGATGCGCCCCATGTTTAATTAAGAGCTGGCTCACCATTTTATAACCATGCTGAACAGCAATATATAATGGCGTATGATATTTTTGTCGATCCCGCATATTAAGATCAGCACCGCAATCAAGAAAAAATTGCACCATAGATAGAGCCACCTGCTCATCATCCAAAATACACGATAAAATCAACGGTGTTGTCGATAAAGAAGCAGATCTTTGGTAAGAGCTCTGGCCAGTGCTCACATCAATATAGGCATCGTCTAAAAACCGCAGCATCGCCTTTTTGTCATTTGCCTTCGCAATTTTTGTAAAAAGATCATCAACCGTTTTTCCCCGATAACTCCCCAAGGAAAAACAAGAACCATTAACCATAAAATGATCGGGCAACATTGCACAGCCAAACGCCCAAAAAGAAAAAATGACAACACTAAAAACAATAATAACCTTTTCACACCAAACAAAAAACATACAAAGCCCCTTAAAAATAAAAAGGCCCCACAAGGAGGCCTTTTATTATCAAATCAACTCATTATTATAATTCAGGAAAGAAAAATGAAATTTCTTGTTCTGCATTTTGCAGCGAATCTGAACCATGCACCGCATTTTGACTAATCGAAGTCCCAAACAACTGTCGCAAGGTGCCCTCCGCAGCCTTGTGTGGATCGGTACTACCCATAAGATCTCGCCAAGCTTTTACAGCATTGACTTTTTCTAAAACCATAACAATAACAGGGCCACTCGTCATAAATGCGACAAGATCACTAAAAAACTCTTTATCCTTATGAACTCCATAAAACTTTTCAGCCTGATCTTTTTGAAGATCAATTTTTTTCATAGCTTTTATTAAAAAACCCTCTTGTTCAATACGATCGATAATCTTACCCGTTGATCGAGCTGCAACCGCATCGGGCTTGATAATGGCAAATGTTCTCTCTTGTCCCATTGCAAAACGAGCAACATCCCATAACGATCTAAAAAAAATAAAAAAAGCAAATAAACCAGCGATAAAAACACCCGTTACAACGACCCAACGAGGAACTTGCATGGTAAGCACCTTTCTGTATGAACAAAATAAAACCAAACACTTCGTTTCTTATAGGATCTTGGACTAATTATATGGTGGAGCTAACCGGATTCGAACCGGTGACCTCTTGAATGCCATTCAAGCGCTCTACCAACTGAGCTATAGCCCCATAAGAAGTGAAAAAAGAAATTTCACTCTAAGAGTGTACGAAAAGTAACAAAAAAGCGCAAGTCTGTTTTTACTTTTTCTAAAAAAACATCTTCAAATTCGAAAAAGATTCTTACTCAATTTATTAACACTTTTAAAAACCCACCGGCCACTTAGTTTGATACGCCTCCATCCCTCCCTACGGCCCGCACTCAAAGCGAACAGAGAAGAAAGCTCTTCTTCCCGCTTATCTCGAATAATATGCGTAGCACATTGTATCGAGAAATCATGCTAAGTAATTTGCTTAACAAATCATATTAAAGGACACATCTGCTCAAAAAATATAATCTATTGAAAATATTCTATCATTTTTTATATAATGAAATTAAAGGGATAACCAAGTAATATTATGCAATTAGCTAAAAAATAATATCGGGGGGGGTAGTGTGAAAAATATATTTTTTTTAAAAAACATAACATTTTTAATTCTTTTGCTAGGAACATTCTCAGTAACGCAAGTAAATGCCGAATGGAAAGAAACTAATAATAACCTTACATTCTCATTAATAATCGGTAAAAACAATCATCTTATTGGTATAACCAAAACAACACACCAAGCTTTTTTATGGCAGAACAAAACCTGGCGACAATTAAGCTCTGAAGAAATGGTTCATGGAGCTACCAACGGACGACGCGTTATTGGTATAAAAAAAAATAACAATTGGCCCATTCATCTTTTTGGAAGAAATACTCCTCTAATTGCAGAGCCTAATTTTCTTTTTTTTAATACAATTGCAATTAATGATTATGATCTGGTTGCAATCACCAGCACCTTTTACAAACAAGTATATCGACAAAAATCCAACGATCAAACATGGAGCGTAATGGGCCCCATAGAAGTAAGTGCCATAAGTATTTCAAACTCCTTGTGCTGTGCCATTGAGCGCAATGTTGATCACCCTCAATTTAATGATCGTGGAGTTCTTTGGAATGAAAAAAACAAAACATGGCAACCACTTGGTTCTGAAAAAATTGCACAAATTATTGCTGACGGCACAACGATCATCGCACTCCAAAAAACTCCATTCAACACAATCCTTCGCTGGAATAACACTGCATGGATGCCAGTTTCAAAAAACAGATTTGCTCATATTGCCTGCGATAAAGGTCTTTTGTGCGGTGTAGATATTTTGTCAAAAAAAATACATGTATTTGAAAAAAATACCTGGCAACCATTAGGAAATAAAACATTTGTAAACGTCGCAACCGATGGCACCACTATTTATGGGCTAGATCAGCAAGGCAAAGTCTATTTTTGGCAAAAATAATGATTATTTCTTCATAAAACATATGTTAATTGCCTAAATTCACACCAAGCAATGAAAAACCAATAACCCATGTTATGATTTTCATTGCATTGAGTGTAAGATTTTCATAAATACTAATGGGAGTTGATAGAGAAACAATTGTACAAAAAAGAATGCTCTATGGAAGTCTTTTTGAAAACATGATTATTGTTGATATCATAAAAAATAACCATGCCCAAGAATTAAAAAAAACGCTTACCTTTTTTAGAGACTCTAATCAAAACGAAGTTGATCTTATCATTGAAAGTCACAACACACTTATCGCAGCAGAAATAAAATCCACCACCACAATCAACACAAATTTTTTTGATACACCTTTATGGTTTAAAGAACAAATAAAAAACCATAACATTCAGTGCCTACCTATGGTTATTTATGGAGGCAACGAAAATCAAAAAAGATCAAATGGAAACATTTGTTCATGGCAAAATTTAGAAACACTCGATGTCAAATAAATAAAAAAAGTTTTACCCCAAAAATATATCAAAAACAAGAAATTGCCGGTAGTTTTTCACAATTATTGCAAAATGGCAACGAAAATGCCATAATGAGTCTCAAAATGGCAAAAGCGATGCCATTTTGCAATAATTATACGAAAGGCCCTTATGGATCTTATTAAACGTTTTTTTCCAATGCAACAACAAAGCTTTTTCTTGTTTGGCCCTCGAGGAACCGGCAAGTCAACATTAATGCATACAACATATCCTCATGCATTAAGTATCGATTTATTAGATCCTCAATTATTGCGCTCGCTGAGCGCGCGTCCAGAAAGCCTGAGTGATATAATTGCAGGAAACTCTACCGTTGGTGTTGTTATTATCGATGAAATACAAAAAGTTCCAGCACTTTTAAGTGTTGTGCATGCGCTTATAGAGAAAAATAAAAAAATAACATATATTCTTACCGGCTCAAGTGCGCGAAAAATTAAACGGGCGGGTGTTGACTTGTTGGCAGGCCGGGCCTTACTAAAACAATTGCATCCTTTTATGGCTGCGGAGTTAGGGGAACATTTTTCATTGGAACATGCTTTAACCTTTGGGTTAATTCCTGTTGTTTTTGGCGCAGCTGACATAAAACAATCATTGCAAGCGTACGTTGGCCTTTATATCAAGGAAGAAGTTCAGGCAGAAGGGCTTGTTCGAAGCTTAGAGAACTTCTCACGTTTTTTGGAGGTAATAAGTTATTCGCATGCCGCAACACTCAATGTGACTAACATTGCCCGTGAATGTGAAGTTAAACGCAAAACAGTTGAAAATTATATCGATATTTTAGAGGATTTACTTTTAGCGTTTAAATTACCCATGTTTACCAAAAGGGCACAACGATCATTAAGTGTTCATCCTAAGTTTTATTTTTTTGATGCAGGTGTGTTTAGAACATTACGGCCTAAAGGAATGCTTGATCGTTCAGAAGAAATCGATGGAGCTGCGCTAGAAGGTCTTGTTGTACAACATCTTCGCGCTTGGAATGATTATAGCATTGAAAAACACGAATTAGCCTTTTGGCGAACACGATCTGGCGTTGAAGTAGATGTTATTGTTTACGGCCCCTTAGGATTTTGGGCTATTGAAGTTAAAAATGCAACTAAAGTTCACTCTCAGGACACAAAACCATTGGAAACATTCTTGCAAGATTATCCTATGGCGCAAGGTATTTTATTGTATCGAGGGAAACAAAGATTGGTTCAAAATAATGTACTATGTATTCCTTGCGAAGAATTTTTATTGCACCTGCAGCCGAATAATCCACTGATTTAAATAGAGCAAATGTTAATCATTACAGGACAAAGCAAAACTTATATAATACATTCTCACACTGCAGGATGATGATATAAATAACCATTAAGTTCAACATTGGCGCCGGAAAGAATTTTGATCTCAACATCATGCGCAGCATCAACCCCATCACCAAACTCTATACTATGTGCCTCATCACTATTAACAAGATTTCCCCAGACAGTTACCTTATTGTCAAAAAGCACCATTCCACGCGTAAGCTGCATGCCGTAGTCGGGAGCACATACAATGCAATTATCAAAATATAATTGAGAAGAATCATCAACTAATCGGACTAAATCACGCTGCAAGGCAGTGTGGGGGCCAGTCGGATTTGGACTATAGCTAAACGTACTCCCCACATCAAACCGCAAGGTAGAAAACGGCAATACATACAACGGTTTTATTGAATTCCACGCATACTCATAAGGCCCGACGGCCACAACATCATTACGCATAAAAAGCTCACCTTGCGTTACAGCAAAATTGGTATCAAATGCCATAATCACTGAATCAAGCGTAAGCTGCGCCGTATCGGCACGCATTTCAAGAATAGAAGCCCCAGCATCGGCACACCAATTACAATTTTTGATGGTTACCGAAACCGCAGAATCAATAATAAACTTTGAGCCCGAAGTCATAACAATATTGTTCCCTTGGCCATCAATGATAATATCAGAAGTAATTTTTACTATTTTATTTTCCGGCACAACAAAACTTGAAGTCAACAATAATGCATGTCTCTCTCCCTGCAACACCCCACCAGCGGTAAGATAAGCACGTGAGTCTAACATCAAGTCGTTATTAAGTTTTAAAATACCAGATTCTTGTAAATTAATATTGCCTGAAACCGGCAACGCTATATCCAGCGCAAGCTCCTTTCCCGGCGCTACCGTAAAACCTTCTTTAAACCATTCTGGATTATTAATTATCGTATTGTTTGTATACGCTTGGTGGGTTGTATGCACCTTCCAAAATTGATAGTCACGACGTAATTCATTAAGTGAGTTGCTATTTTCTTTGAGCAAAATATTTTGCTGCACATCGTCAGTATTTAAAATTAAGTAGCTATTGTTTCGAATGATTGGAGCATAATATGCTAGCACACCACTTGTTATGCGATTATTGTACGCCAACGTGTTACTATTGATCCGTGTATGGTACGCCGCTGAGTTGCTGTTAATGCGATCTCCATACAGCAAGGCGTTACTCATAGTGCGATGGTAGTAATCTATCATGTTTCTATCCACCCGATGATACAATTCTAATGCGTTACTGTTTGTTCTAAAGTTATACGCCAACGTATTACCATTGATACGTGCGTGGTATGCCGCTGAGTTGCTGTTAATGCGATCTCCATACAGCAAGGCGTTACTCATAGTGCGATGGTAGTAATCTA
>LBTY01000008.1:62804-66099 GCA_000992305.1 candidate division TM6 bacterium GW2011_GWF2_38_10 | reverse complement strand
TTCCTATTTTTTATGGATTATACGTAATACACCTAATGTATCAACATCGGCTGTCGGGGTGCAGGCACTGAATGCTTCCGCTCGGTGTGGAGGGCTATTTTTTGCTCAGATGCTTATTGATCTTGGGGTTGATGTTAATCGACGTTGTTATGCAACCTATGAAACTCCATTGTATGCGGCGATTCATTCGTTTAATGTTCGGATGGTAGCTTTTTTACTTCAGGCTGGAAGTAATGTGCATGAAGCGTTTATGGGTGGGGAGGGGCCGCTGCACAGATTGTTGTTAAGAATGAGCAGTTTTGATGACGAGGGGGTTTATTTGCAAAATAAAGTGTTTAAAGATAATTATTATAAAAAAAATAGATTTACGATTGTGCCAAGACAGACATGGAAAAGGTTTGAGCATCAGGAAGCAGTAACATCGACGCTTGCTATTACGCGCAGTTTATTGGCCGCCGGTGCATTTCCCAATATGCAGGATACATACGGAAAAACTCCCACGCATCTTGCTGCTCAGGTTGGTGTGGCTTGTGTGTTTGATGAGCTTAAAAGAGCTGGCGGGCGTGGGAGTTTTTCACGTAGTGTAGCTACGTAATTGTGCCTATGGTTTAAATACTAATATTTCGCCTTCTCGTGTTACCGTAATGTTTTTGGTTTCTGGGTTTTTAAGCATGTATAAAGCCAATGGGTTGATAAGATAATGTTGAATAGCTCGCTTGAGCGGTCGGGCTCCAAATTCTTGGTGGTATCCAATTTCGGCAAGCCATGCAAGAGCTTGTGGTTCAATGGTGAGTGTACAGTTTTTTTCAAGAAGTCGTTCTTGAAGCCGTGCGATATGGGTTTGAGCAATAGCTTGCATGTCTTTGGGTGCTAATGATTTGAAGAAAACCGTTTCATCGATGCGATTTAAAAATTCTGGACGAAAATGTTTGAGCAAAAGATGTTCAAGTTCAATTTTTATTTCGTTTGTTATGGTTTTTGCTGCTAAAATAATGTCAGAGCCGAGATTCGATGTCATGATGATGATGCAGTTTTTGAATGATACTGTTCTGCCTTGAGCATCGGTAAGGTGTCCTTCATCAAGAATTTGTAAAAAAATATTGAAAACATCTGGGTGTGCTTTTTCTATTTCATCAAAAAGAATAACGCTGTAAGGATGTTTGCGAACTGCTTCAGTGAGTTGACCACCTTCTTCGTAGCCAACATATCCTGGAGGAGCTCCAATAAGGCGAGCTACTGCATGTTTTTCCATATATTCTGACATGTCAATGCGAATGAGCTTGTGTTCATCACTAAAAAGATACGAAGCAAGTGTTTTTGCAACTTCTGTTTTTCCAACTCCTGTTGGGCCTAAAAACAAAAATGATCCGATTGGGCGTTGAGGATCGCCAATGCCTGAGCGGTGCACACGGATGGTATCTGCTACTTTGGTAATTGCTTCATCTTGTCCTATGACGCGTGCCGAAAGCTCTTTTTCCATTGAGATAAGTTTTTCGCTTTCATCTTCTTTAAGTTTTTCGACAGGGATATGGAGCCAGCGTGAAAGGACGGCGGCAACGTCATCTTCGTCAATTGCTTCTTTGACCATGTGTGTTTTTAGGTTTGTAAGTTTTTCTTGCTCAGCTTGTAATTTGCGTTCAAGTTCTGCAAGGTTGCCATATTTTATTTTTGATGCTTTGGTATAATCACCATCACGCTCTGCTTGAGCAAATGCATTTTTTTGCATTTCAATGGCGGTTTTTATGTTTTTTATTTCTTCAAGTGGTTTACGCTCTGCTTGCCAACGAGTAAGGAGATCTTGATTTTGTTGTTTGAGGGTAAGTAATTCTTTATCAAGATCAGCAAGACGTTTTTGAGAAAGCTCATCTTTTTCTTTTGATAGAGCAACTTTTTCAATTTCAAGTTGACGAATATTGCGATCGAGTTTGTCCAACTCTTCGGGCTTTGAGTCGATAGCCATTTTAACCATTGCGGCGGCCTCGTCGATTAAATCAATGGCTTTGTCTGGTAAAAAGCGATCGGCAATCAAGCGCGCCGAGAGGGTTGCTGCCTTAACGAGGGCTTGATCTTTAATGCGTATACCATGGTGGACCTCATAGCGTTCTTTAAGTCCTCGCAAGATCGAAATAGTGTCTTGAATGCTTGGCTCTTCGACCAGAACTTTTTGAAAGCGGCGTTCGAGTGCTGCATCTTTTTCGATATATTTTTTATATTCGATAACCGTTGTGGCGCCAATACAGTGAAGTGATCCGCGCGCAAGCGCAGGTTTGAGTAGATTAGATGCGTCCATTGCGCCTCCTGAGCCGCCGGCGCCAACAAGCATGTGTAGTTCATCGATAAAAAGGATAATCCCGTCATTTTCTTGTTGTTCTATGCCCTTGAGAACATTTTTTAATCGTTCTTCAAATTCTCCATGAAATTTTGCCCCGGCAACTAAGGCTCCAAGATCAAGTGCTATTATTTTTTTACCTTTTAACGTTTCAGGAACGTCGTTATTGATGATGCGCTGTGCTATACCTTCAATGATGGCTGTTTTCCCTACACCTGGATCTCCAACGAGTACGGGGTTGTTTTTGGTGCGTCGAGAAAGAATTTGTACAACGCGTCTAATTTCTTCGTTTCTGCCAATAACGGGATCGAGTTTTCCTTGGCGGGCGAGTTCCGTGAGGTTTTGGCAATATTTTTCGAGAGCTTGGGCAGCATCTTCTGTGTGTTGATTTTTCATAATGTTCTCCTGTTATGAATGGTTAGACAATGACAGTAGAATTTGGTGATGGAATGGGAATGTAACTGAGATTAACCGAGCGTCCCCAGGCGGTAAGGAAATGGCGAAGTTTATACCAACGCAAGGTCTTGGTTGTTCGTGCAAAAGCGGGATCGATGCATAACAATTCTTGTTTTTCCTGATTCCATCCTACAACAACGATAAAATGGCCATTTTCGTAAGGAAGTGCTCCACCGCGTAGGCGGCGCACACTAACGGCAACCGGAATTTTTTTAAGCAGGAGGCTATGAAGATCATGAAATCCATTGAGCCGTTCTACGCGAAAAAAAATGTCGCCTTGGGCAGCATCAAATGCTTGAGCAACATTAAGTTGCCAGTTGCCATAGATGTCAAGACGCCCTCGATCGTGAACTTTGTTGGCAAATGAAACGGTGTAATCGCGTAAGGGTTGCATAATTGCCTGTGTTTCAAGTTTTGATTTAAAATAATTTACTAAAATGCTTGTTGATGTTGGTGAGCAGAGGTCTTTGTAGCGTGGATGTTTCAAGACCATTTGAGATTGTTTGGGGA
>LBTY01000008.1:0-62769 GCA_000992305.1 candidate division TM6 bacterium GW2011_GWF2_38_10 | reverse complement strand
AAATAGATGAAGATTGGAAAGACAGGCAAAAAGAGCTTTAATCTGGTCGGTTTTTGCACCATTGCTGGTTGTTACTTTTATTCTAAATCCGCGTCCCATTGTTTTTTTTTGCATTTCAACACGGACGTGTTTGGTATGGACGTAAGGATTTTTTTTGTTTACAAATGATCGTTGGGTTTGGGCGCCCCATTCTGACATGCGTTGCCATCCTGACCAGTCATTTTTACCGTATTTTACACTTATCCAAAACGTGAATGATCCGGTTGCTGGACGCAGTGCGTTCCATGAAAGAATTAATTCGGTGAAAGGTTGTGTTGATGGAGTTTCCCAGAGAAGCTCTTGGGCTGGGGCGGATGAGCTGTGATCAAAAAATTTTGTGAATGTTGTTGAAAATGATTGTTTTTGTTTTTGATGCGTACGGCGGGGATGCCGTACATTTTTTTTAATGATTCGATATTTTTTTTTTGCAGGAGCGGCGTTGAGTGTATTAGTGAGTTGTAGAAAACAATGGACGTACATCATGCAAATAATCGAATAAAACACCATGGTATGCTTCGAATATTTTGTAGCTATTGTGTTCATTAAACCTATCTCCCTTTTAAACCCTAAACCCCTTTTTTATGGCTATTTCCCAACGCAAAATCCACCAAAAACTTCGTCAAGCATTTTTTCATGGATATTTTTGCCTGTAAGCTCGGCAATTTTTTCGAGTGCTTGCATAAGATGGTACGCCACTAATTCGTATTCTACGGTATGTATGAATTTTTTTTCAATAAAATCAACTATTTTTTCAATTTCATTGATAAGCGTCGCTTGTCGTTGCGTGAGTAAAAAAGGTGCATTAAGGTGAGCAAATAATGCTTGTATTTTTGTATCAATCATTGCTTCGAGTTCTGGAATGCCTCTTTTTGTTTGTGCGCAGACATACAGCGGCGGCAGTGTTTGAGAATTGGTTTGTTCAAGTGCGGATAATGAAAAATGAGGATGAGTGATATCATGTTTCGTGAGCACCATAAGTGCTTTGTGAGCGTGTTTTTGTAAAAGCGTTTTATAAATATCAGCTTCTTGTTCACTCAATGGGGTGCTGGTGTCGATAACAATGAGTACTACGTCGCTGATTTCTGCTTGAGCATGCGAACGGTCAATACCTTGCTGTTCTATAGTATCATGTGTTGTTCGAAGTCCAGCGGTGTCGACAAAGGTCCAAAAAATACCGTTTTTGTATAAGTTTGTTTCGATGCTATCACGTGTTGTTCCTGCTATTGGTGATACAATTGCACGTTCTTTTTTGACCAAAGCGTTAAAGAGCGTCGATTTGCCTGCATTAACTTTACCAATTAAGCAAACCGTTACGCCTTGGCGTAAGGTGTTTTGGTGAGCAAATTCTTCTTGCAGTGTTGTGAGTGTTGTGTGAAGGTGTGCCAGTGCTGTTGTTATATGAGCTTGCATGTCAAAATCGCGTTGCTCTTCTTCTAAAAATTCAAAGCTAGCCTCTGTAAGAGCAAGTAGTTTAAGAAGTTGATCTTGCACATCGGCAAGATGGTACGAAAGCGATCCTTGTAGTTGTTGCATCGATCGACGCAGCGCCTCTTCGGTTTGTGCATGAATAATATCATTAATAGCCTCAACTTGAATAAGATCAAGTTTGCCGTTTAAAAAAGAGCGTTTGCTAAATTCTCCTGCGCGGGCAAGTCGGGCGCCATGAGCGCAGGCACATGCGATAACGTGTTCAATGATAAATTGATTATTATGGCATGTAAATTCGATAGTGTCTTGGCCAGTAAATGTCTTCGGCCCTTTCATAAGAAGAAATAAAATTTCATCAATGGTAGTCCCGTCAGGATTAACAAGTGATCCAAAGTGAATGGTGTGGGATGGTGAATCAGATAATTTTTTTCCAGACGCAAGCCTGCCCATTGCATCGGCTATTTCAATTGCATGAGAACCTGAAAGTCGAAGAAGTGCAATTGCCCCACTACCGCGGGGCGTACATAAAGCAATTATAGGTTCTTGATCGCTTGATAATGCTTGTAGGGCAAGGTGATTCATAACAAAGCCAGTGCGTTATCTTTTTGAGTTGAGCGTTAGTTGGAATCCTCTAAACTTTTTCTTATGTGTGCGTTTAAGAAATTGCATTAAAAGATACGAAAGGCTTACAAACATAGCACGCTCATCTTGCGATTCTTCGTGAAGTTTTTGATCAAACGTTATAAGCAAACTTTTTTTATCAATTTTGGTGGAAAACGATACGGGTTTTTGCAAAGTGGCGAGTAATGCTTTAAGTTCTGTTCCTACAAATTCAACCCATTCGTTTTGCCAGGCTAATGATTCTGCTGATTGTGGTTCTTGCTGCGCTAGACCTTGATGTTGCGGTTCTTGGGGTTGGCGTTTAGGTTGCGGTGCTTGCATAGGTTTTATTGGTTGCGCCTGTGGAGTTTTTTTTGTTTCTGTTTGAGCTTGTAATGGTTGCGCAGGGCGTTGTTGTCTTACTGGTTCTTTTCGTTCTGGAGTTCTGGATTTTGCAGGCTGCTCTTGTTTAGGTTTTTGCGGTTGGAGTTTGGGCGCGTCTTTTTTTTGTGTATCTTGAGCAGGAGCTGTTTGTCGTTTTGGATCATAGGAGATCGACACGATTGACGGACGCTTTGACATGCCTAAAAAATTTTTTTCACCAGGTTCAAGTACTTTAATGGTGAATTCAGAGGGCTTGCCGGCATCGGTCCATGCCTTTTCGATAGCCTTTGAAACAGACGAAGCTTCGTGTAGCATCGATTTCATGAGAAAAAACCTTTCATAATAAATGCATCATCCTGTAAGCACATGGCTTGTCTCAACGCCTTAAATTCAACGAAAAACCGGTAACGCAAGGCGCCGGGTGCTTACTCTACGTGAAATAAAACTAGCAAATTTTGGGTACAGCTGCAAATAATTGTCTGTTTCGCCATATTTTTATAGAAATGGAGCGGGAAACGGGATTCGAACCCGCGACCCTTGCCTTGGCAAGGCAATGCTCTACCACTGAGCTATTCCCGCACACTTTTTATTTGGTGACCTGAATTTCAATTGATGGTTAAAATTTATAAGTAAAACCAAACTTTGTCAAACTTTTTGTTATGGTTTTTATCATTTTTTTGCATTTTTTTTATTTGAGTTGAAAAGGGACAAAAAAAATAAAAAAATGATAAACTTTTCTTGACGCGGTTTCCTCTTTTGGTAACATAAGGTTGCAAGCATATAAAGCTTTGCCGAAGTGGCGAAACTGGTAGACGCACGGGACTCAAAATCCCGCGGTAGCGATACTGTGTCGGTTCGAATCCGACCTTCGGCACCAATTTTTCTAGATGAGGTTTCAATGTTTGATTCTTCGTGTGTTTTTTGTAAAATAATTCAAGGGCATATTCCGGCCCAAGTCGTAAAAGAAAATGACCATGTTGTAGCTATCAAGGATAGGTCGCCCAAGGCGCCAGTTCATCTTCTTTTAATTCCTAAAATCCATATCATTAATGTTGCTACCATGGAAGATGTTCATGCTGAGTATGCGTGGTATATGCTTCAAATGGCTCGTGATATAAGTAAGGATTTATGCCAGGGGCGTGGATTTAATTTAGTTATGAATAATGGTGCTGACGCAGGACAAAGTGTTTTTCATTTACACATGCATTTTCTTTCGGGTAAATCTATAACTGATGGTGGGTTTTTATTGTGATGAACATCAAACGGCGTAAGCTCTTGGTTATTCTAGCTATAACTTTTTTGGTTATTTCTGCGGCGGTTTTGGGGGTATCATATTATATTTTATCGCAATTAACATTTGTTTCCGATCCAATGCTCTATGAGGGACGCCAGTCTGAAATTGCTAAGATGATTAGCGATGAGTTATTTAAACGCACTGATATTGAAAAAATTTCGTATCCCTCGAGAGATGGCCTTCGCCTTTCTGCGTATCTTGTTAAACGAAAGAATGCCAAAGCCAATTTATTGTTGTGTCATGGGTATCGTAATACCAAAGAGTTTATGTATGCCTACATTGAAATGTTTCCTCAATGCAATATTATAATGTTTGATTTTCGTGCACATGGGGAAAGCGATGGTGAAATTATTACTATTGGATGTCATGAGTACAAAGATGTTCTAGCATCGGCTGAGTATATGAAAAATGAGGTTCGCGGTGATGATGGACATGTATTGCCATTAGTTGTCCTTGGCATTTCTATGGGGGGTGCTTCTGCCGTTAAGGCGGCTTCGGTTGAGCGTCGATTTTGTGATGCACTTATTATTGATTCATCATTTTCTAACCTTAATAAGATGATTCGTCGTGGATTTAGTCTCAAAGTAGGTTTGCCAATGTTTCCTTTTTTATATGTCACAAAGGCGATGTTGGAATATTTTGCTTCTTGCAGTATTGATACAATGGATAATCAAAAAGCAGCGGAAGCGATTATTATTCCAGTTTTGTTCATTCATTCGTGCAATGATAGTTTCATCAAGCCTTCTCATAGTATGCGTTTGTACGAACATACCCATGCGCCGCATACCAAACTGTGGATAGGTCCTCAATGCCGTCATGGATGGCTTCATTCGGGCTATTCTGAATCTTATAAACATAAAGTAGAAAAATTTCTTAAAAAAATTGGAATTCCGTTATAATAGTACATCTTGTGTTGATGCATAAGACATAGTGAACACTTTTCATGATCGATCATAAGATGCTATGCGTATGTTGTGATCGGTTGAGTTTGTTATTGTGACGTGAGTACTGAGTGCAATGCTCTGTTAATACCTTGAGGATTATCGATGAAGTTATCACTTGCATGGATTTTTGATCATATTGATGCGTGCTGGAAGCAACAGGATGTTGAGGTTATTGTTCAAAAGTTTAACGCAATCGTTGCTGAAATTGAACATGTTGAAAAAATACATTACGATCTAGCTCCTTACTTTTTAGTACAAGCAATGTCAGAACGTGGTGTGACAAGATTTTTTGCCCCGGCGCTTGGTCAAGAACTTATTGTGAGTGTGCGAAATGATGCATATGTGGGTGCTGCTTACATGGTAAAAAAGACAGAACATGGTTATGTGTGGGCAACGCTTAAAGATTTTGGATTGGACAAGGAAGGCTTAATGCCTGCGTTATCGGTTGGCGATGCTGATCTTGTTGATGGCTGGAAGGCTCTTTTTCATGCAGATGATGTTATTTTTGATGTTGATAATAAAACGCTGAATCATCGCCCTGATATGTGGGGGCATCGTGGGTTTGCGCGAGAAATTGCAGCATTTTTGGGATTACCCCTAAAAGACGAATCGTTGTTTTTAAGACAACATGCAGTAAAAAGCGATGCTCATTCTGTTGCGTCTTCTGAAGCCTTTCCTATTGGATTAAGATCATTGGCTGGTGATGCAAGTAAAAAATTTGCAGGTCTTGCGCTTACTTCGGTGTGTAATAAGCCGTGCGATGTATTGATTGCAAGTCGACTTATTGCTATTGGTAATCGTCCGATTAATGCGCTGGTAGATATTTCTAATTATGTTGCGGCTGACTTTGGGCAGCCGATGCATGTGTATGATGCGGCGCACATCAAGGGGAATGAGGTTGTGGTGCGCTTTGCGCACGCAGGTGAAAAGTTGTTGTTATTGGACGGGCAAGAACTTACGCTTACTGATCAAGATTTGGTTGTTGCCAACGCACATGTTCCTATGTGTTTGGCTGGGGTTATGGGTGGAGCCCATTCCGGTGTTACGTTGGCAAGTACGGCTGCGTTTATTGAGGCAGCGCACTTTGATGCGGCTACGGTTCGCCGTGCAGCATTACGGCATAAAGTGCGTACCGAATCATCGGCACGTTTTGAAAAGTCACTCGATCCTGAAGGGGCGGCGACTGCGGTGTTTAGATTTTTGTTTTTGTTAGAAAAAACGGGAATTGTCCACATTCCTGCGCAGGCGCTTGCGCTTGTGGGAAGTTATGAAAAAGCGGTAGGTGCAATCGAAATAAGTCATCGTTTCTTGGAGCAGCGTATTGGTGTGACGTTAGCAACGCGAGATGTGGTTGAGCCGCTTGAGCGTCTTGGTTTTAGTATTGTGCGTCAAGAAAATACTCAAGATGGGGTTGTGTATCATGTTGAGATTCCATCGTTTCGTGCAAGTAAGGACATTCGTATTCAAGAGGATATTTTAGAGGAAGTTGCTCGTTGTTATGGCTTTGTTCGCATTCCTCATGAATTACCGGTTATTACGCGCGAACCGTATGCAATGCAGGCGGTGATGCGTGAGCGAAAGATTAAGCATTTTTTAGCCTCGGGCGCGCGCATGATGGAACAGTTAAATTATGCTTTTTTTGATGAATCTTTTTTGCAACGTCTTGGATTAACCGAGTTGCATGCGCTTGCCGTTTTAAATCCTGTGTCAGAAAATTATGCTCGTCTTGCTACGTCGTTGGTTCCTGGGTTATTAAAAAATATGTATGATAATCAGATGGAGCGTGAGTCATTGGCCTTTTTTGAGTGTGGTCGTATATGGATTCCAACGCAAAGTTCAGCACAAGAGCGCAAGCAACTTGCGGGTATCGTGTTTGAACGTCGTGCTACCGTTGATTTTTATCACGTTAAAGATCAGCTGTTGAGGTTGTTTGATGATATTGGATTAGATGGATCTGCATTATCATGGCATAAAGCATCTGAGAATATTTCCCCTTGGTATTTAGGTTTTCAAACAGCTGTTTGTCAATATCAAGATCATATAATTGGTTATGCCGGCATGATGGATCAGGCAATGCTTGCTAAAATTGATGCACTACCCGAAAGCACGGCATTTGTATTTGAATTAGATCTTGATCTTTTGTTAACGCTTTCAGACGCCCCAAAGCGGTATACACCAATTTCTCGGTTTCAGGATACTTATTTTGATGTGAGTCTTATGATTCCATTGTCATTAACCTTTGCTTGTCTTGAACAGGCCGCTGCTGCAGTAAGTCCATTATTGAAACGCGTTGAGTTGGTTGATTTTTTTGAAAACAAAGCCTGGGCTGATCGACGTTCTGTGACCATGCGCTGTTGGCTTTCTAGTGTTGAAAAGACGATGGGAAAAGAAGAGATAGATGCTGTATGGCAGCGGGTTGTTGATGCTGTGTCATCGCTTGGGGCGCAATTGCGAGCAGGAGCTTAGCCATGAATATATTGTGGTATGTTATGCTGCTTGTTGGTGGCATAGGTATTGATCGTGTTACCAAGTGGTGGGCGATGACCACCAGCGTTGATACAACTCTCTGCTCGTGCATGAATTTTTCTCTCTTGTGGAATCGTGGGGTTACGTGGGGGCTTTTTGATGATACGGCTGAGGTTGGTTTTTATATTTTATTAGGGTTTATTGTTCTTGTTACGCTGTTTTTTGCGGTGTATACGTTCTACTATCGTTACTATTGTC
Source organism: candidate division TM6 bacterium GW2011_GWF2_38_10 (assembly GCA_000992305.1). Lineage (GTDB taxonomy): Bacteria > Babelota > Babeliae > Babelales > RVW-14 > GWF2-38-10. The sequence continues at coordinate 55,356 of LBTY01000008.1, read as the reverse complement.
AGCGGGCCTTTATTGTATTTGAAATCTGTGTTTTGAGTGGAGCAATCTCAAATAGTGTTGATCGATTTTTGTACGGGGCTGTTATTGATTTTATTCAGCTTCACCTTGGTTCTTGGTACTGGCCGACTTTTAATGTCGCTGATATTTTTATTGTTATTGGTGTTTCGGGCTTAATGGTTCGAGCATTATTTTTTGAGGGATAAGGTGGGGCTGTTCTCCTTTTTTTTACAAGGATTTTTTCCTCCCGCATGTCGATCATGTGGATGTTTGGTTTTGCGGGAGGATGTTTTTTGTGATGCATGTTTTGCGACAATCAAGCCGGTTGTTACGGTTATGTTTGCTCTTTCGCAAAAAAGGATGGTGACCGTTTATGCTGCGGGTGCCTATGAAGGCCCGTTGCGGTGTCTTGTTTTACAAAAACTTAAAGGGGATATTCTGGCAAGTAAGCAGCTTGGGACGTGTATGATTGCACTGCTTCCTTTGCAATCAATTTCATGTGATCTTATTATACCGATTCCATTGCATTGGACTCGGTATGCACGCCGAGGATATAATCAAACGTGGTATAGTGCAAAAACCATTGCGCCGGTCATGAAAGCACCAGTGATTTCATTGTTGCGTCGCACTAAAAAAACACTTTATCAGTCGACGCTTTCTAAATCTGATCGACAAAAAAATCTTGAAGGTGCATTTGTTCTTGTGCCCAAGTATCGCCATTTAGCTGAGCATTATCTTGCCGGTAAACATATTGTACTTGTTGATGACTTATACACAACGGGAGCAACGGTCAAGGCCGCTGCCCAGGTACTTGCGTGTTATAATCCGGCAAGTATAACGGTTGTTGTTGCGTGCCGTGCTATTTAATAGACTTTTTTTCAGGATACAATATGTGTGCGATTAATCAAAAGTCTCATTAATTGGTGTACTTCTTGATTCCATAATTTTTCTCATAATTGTTTTTTTTATTGTATCTGGAATGCTCGTTATTGTTGCGTCAAAATGTTGCTTGTTTATATATGTTTTGTCTTTTTTAATATTTTTATTAAAAAGCTCCCATATGATAGATTCTGCGTTAATAGTAATAAAAGGTGCGGTTTTTTCATCTTTTAGTGAAGCAAGCGTTGTTATTGTTGTTTGTAAAAAGGAGATGATTCGTGAGCATAGAGGTGTTATTGTTGGTGAGGGATTCGATTTTTTTTGCATGATATTCCATATGTGCTTGGCCGATGATTCATGTTGATTATGGGAGAGTTGTCTTATGAGTTTTAAAGCATGAGTTGTTGCGGGGTCTGTTTTTTGTCCGTTTATTTTCAATAATTCTATAATGATTTCGGTGGCTATTTTGGTTGATGGGGAATATTCAAATATTTTTTTACAAAAGCCTGCAAAAAAACAACCCTCGGTACATTTTTGTTCGCGTAGTAATGTAATAGTAAAGTCTAGATTAGCTAGTATTGTTTGTTGTTCTTGTAGCATTTGCTCTTGTTTTTGGGGGCTTGGTAGCATGCTGTGAAATTTTATTTTTTCTTCTGGAGTGATGGTTTGGGTAAATGTTAAAAATATTGTTTCTATGTCGTTAAGTTTTTCCTTTTTGGGGATTAAATTTCCAATAATATAATTAAACGCATCTGATCCTATAGGTAAAAAAGCTTTGCGAATATTGAGAAGGTTGAGCGTGGTTGATAATAAAGATTTATAAGATTGTAACGAGTGTTCTTTTTTTATATTTTCATACAGATCTTGAACTTTTTGAATTTTTTCAATAAATTGCTGTTTGTTTTCATATATTATTTTGAGTGCTGAATTATGAAACTTTTCATCAACGAATGAGTTGAAAGCAATGGTGTGTAAAAATTCATAAATGGCCCATTTATTTATTTTATTGCCTGGAAGATTTAGATTTTTGAGAGAGGTTATACTTTCATTAATAAAAGGAGTAAAGAATGTAAAGGTTGGGCTTTGGTTATAAATATCTTCTTCTGTATGATCTTTGCTGAAATATGTAGTTAAAAAGCAAAAATGACTTACTACAGGGTCGCCTCCTATTTTTTTGATAAATTTGAGTATATGTTTTTGTTTTGTGAATAATGCTAATCCCATCGAATAAAAGTTGAGAAAAAGGGATGATAGACTTTTAAATAGAGGAGCTGTTATTTGTTTAGTTATGTTGCGGCAAAAAAGCATTGTTTGCGTTATTGATAGATCTTCTATTAATGTTTTTACCATTTGGTTTTGTATTTTTTTATCGGTTGTTAGTTCGCAAATTGCTTGCATTGCGTTGTCATACAGTTCTGCTATTTTTGCTGCACCTATATGGGGATTTGTGAGCTCTTCTTGTTCTATGATTATGTTTCTGAGCGCTTGGTAGTTATCTGTTTTTTCTATTGCATAAAGCTTTGCCCAAATAGGTATTTTTGCTGTGATGAAAGAGGGTACATGTGGTTTTGTATCAAGAATTTTGTGATTTTCATCTTTATTGATGTCTTCAAGTTGTATTTGTAAAACATTAAATCGCGACATAATGCCATTGAGTATTATTTTTGCTTGTTCTGCTTGTGGTATAAATAACTGTGTTGAGTAGAGGTTTTTAAGTGAATCTATTTTTTCTTGGGTTTGTTGAATATTTTCTTTAAGATAGTGTGTGCTTGAACCACGCGTTTCGGTAAGGTTTTTAGTTTCTTCTTTTAATCTTTTTTTTAGCCTTGAGCATTTTTGTCGATATTTTGCCTCTTCATTGGATGTTTTAGCCATGAGCTTGCTCATATTTTTATTAAATTGAGGGTCATTCGCAATGGTTGTTATTTCGTTTTGAATTTGAAGTATGTGATGTTGGGAGTTTGCAAGGCTTGCAAGGAAATCTTGGTAGCTTTTAAAAAAATCTTCAGTTTTTTGATTGAGATATGAGTTTTTTAGTTTAGTTTCAAGATTATGAATTGTTTTTTCAAATTTTTCCAAATCCTTATTAAATGAGGAGTCTTCTTTGTTTAAGGTTTTGTTTACATAGCTTATCAGTTCTTCATTATTATGTTTTTTAATTTTAAGTGGTAGATGCGTGGTATCATTGTAGCTTGATTTTTTTTCAATGGGATATATGGTTTTTATTTTTAACTGTTTATTATTTTTTACCGAATGAGTTAATACAATAATGATTGTATCGGTATCAATCTGCTGTTCATTCTTTTTTTTGACTATTCCTATAGTTTTGTCAAATGAAAAAGGAATATTGAACACATGATGGTCATTTTTTTTAGCTAAAATGGTGGCTATTGCTTTATTATCACTTGTGACAACAAATGAAATGAGGTTGTTAATATTACGAGCAAAGTTTTCGTCTTTATCGCTCCATGGAATATAAGTTGCTAATTGTTGGGGGTTGAAAATGCCATGAATATATCTGCCTGGTTTTTCTTGAAAGTGTTTATGGAGGTGTGAAAGGAGTGATTCTTTTTGTGGTGTAAGTGCTTTGATGTAAAAATCTTCAGCAATTGTAATACGTTCGTTTTCTAATGTGAACGCTGGTTGAGGTACGGGAACAAGTGTTGCTTCGAGTGGAAGCATAATTAGTGTTGCCAAGGCATATGTGTAAAAAAGTATAAATAACCATGTTTTTTTCATAAAATTCCAATCATAAAAGACTAATAGATATAAATTAAAGCTGGGCGTAATGTATGTCATTGTTGTGTGAGTTTGCTATTATAAGGGGCTTTTAGGCTTTTGTAAAATGGTGTATGGGAGGATGCTCGGCGGGGTGTTGAATTTTAAGAAAAAACGACAAATAGCGAACTTTTGTAGTTGGTTTGGTTGATGTTTTTTAAAAGGGTATGCAGATCTTTAAAGGATTGGGCTTTAAAAAAAATATGTCGAATCTCAACATTTTGGATACGTGAAATTAATGGTTCTGCGGGGCCTAAGAGGGTAACATTGAGATTGTTCTGCGTACAAAGGGCCATAAGGGTGTCTATGCATGTTTGTGCGTCAAGCTTGACTATTTGGGTGCTTGCGTGTCGTAATTCTACGTAGGCAAGATGACATGCTGGGGGATAAAGGATTTGTAAGCGTTGCTCAAGTTCTTTGGCGCAAAAATCAAGATATGATGTTTCATTAACGTACGAAAAAATGCTATGGTCTTGCAGCGCTTGGATTATCACCGTGCTTTGAGAACTGCATCTGCCGGCGCGGCCTGCTACTTGGATAAGTTGTTGTAATGTGCTTTCGGCAGCGTTAAAAACCGGAAAGTGAAGGTTAAGGTCGGCCCATAAAACTCCTACAAGAGTAACACCCGGAAAATGATAGCCTTTTGTGATGGTTTGTGTTCCAATCAGGATATCTATTTCTCCTTGTTCAAATTGTTCAACGGTGAGCTTCCATGTTCTTTTCTTACTTGTTGTGTCAAGGTCGGCGCGCTCAATGCGTGCGGTGGGAAAAAGTTCTTTAAAAATATTGACTGCCTGTTGGGTGCCGAGCCCTTTTTTGAGAAATTGTGATTCGGGTGCAGAGCAGGTTGGGCAGGTGGTTGGGAGGTCTTTTTTATAGTCGCAGTAATGGCAGCGTAGTACATTGCCCTGAACGGTGTGCAAGGTTAAGCTTACCGTGCAGTGGGGGCATTCGAAGATAAATCCACATGCTTTGCATTGGACAAAAAAACTATATCCTCGGCGGTTAAGATAAATAATCGCTTGTTCTTTGTGCTCAAGGCAGTGAGCAACGGCTAGCTCAAGTTCTTGAGAAATCCAAAAATGTTTGCGGCGCTTGGCTCCTTGTGTGTCGAGTAACACTTTGCGTACGGTGGGAAAAGCTCCGGCAAATCGTTTGGTAATACGAAACAGCTTCCATTGTTTGTTTTGGACATTGTGCAGAGAAGTTATTGATGGAGTTGCCGAACCAAGAATAATTGGAATTTGGTAGGTGTGTGCACGCCAAATTGCAACTTCTTTACTGTTAATTTTAGGATGTTTTTTTTCGATAAAGCCTTGCTCGTGTTCTTCATCAATGATGATTGCCCCAAGATTACTTATGGGGAGCATGATGGGAAGATGAACCCCTAAAATAAGGAGTGGTTGTTGAGCCTTGAGCGCCGCCCATAATGCTCGGCGTTCTGCTGGTGTGGTTGCTGAATGAAAACCAAAACTTACAATATGGGGGAGGTGCGTTTTAAAAAGACGTTCAAACTGGAGGCTCAAAGAAACTTCCGGTAAGAGCATGATAACTGTTTTGTTATTGTGAATACACTGTTCTATGATTTTTTTATACACTTCGGTTTTACCAGATCCGGTGACGCCGTGAATAAGCGTAGGAGTATAGGTGGGGTGGTCAAGGTGGGGAGCAAGGTAATCTACAATCGCTTGTTGCTCATCGGTAAGGTGTATTTTTTCTGGGGTGGTGAATATGTGTGAGTTTGGGGCGGGGATGTCTTCTTGTTTTTTATCATGCAAAAAGGTGGTAATACGAGCATAAAAGTGTAGTGGGGAGATAAGGTAGTAGCGTGCTATTTTTTCTATAAATTGCTGGTAATGTGCGTCTGAAGGGAAGTCAATGGGCCCAAGGATGTCTTTGATGGTAAAGGTTGGCTTTTGTGGGAGTTTTGAAAAACAGTCAGTAACCAGAGCATATTCTTGACGTTTTTGTAGCGGCACCATAATGAGTATGCCGGGCTTTATCGTGGTTTGGTGTTTTGCGGGAACGTGGTACCAAAGGTCTTTATCGAATCTGTTTAAAAGGCGAACCGTAACGTACATAACTTACCATTCGGGTGCATGGATGGTTATGGTAATGGTGCTAAACGGCAGCGGAATTTGAAACTGATCCCAACTTTTTTTGAGGGTAATATGCCGTGATGAGGAGCATTCTACAAAAATAATGGGGACATTGCCTTTTTGGGCAAGATAGCGAATGCCGGGTTGTAGTTGAAATGCTGGGCCGCGTGATCCATCGCCAACAATGCACAGTTGGTTCCTTTCTTCAAGTGCTTTTAGTGCGTTGCGTAGAAGCGTAATGGGCGACTTGTTTGATGAGCCGTAGAGCACGGTAAAGCCAAGCTTTTGGCAAATAAAACCAGCAATCTTTCCGTCGCCGCTTGGGCTTACAACGCAGTAGCCTGTTGCTTTTTCTTTGAAAAACAATGTCATGCCAGGAATGATTTGTTGATGCCAAAAATAAAAAACACCTTTGTTTGCCATGAGATTTTTATCAACGCCAGGAGCGTAGGTTACTCGTACACGATACGTACTTATGAGCAAGCGGGCAATGCCGTATGCTAGATAGTGAAACGCAGTGTTGATAAATTGTGTGTTTTTTAATTGTTTAAATAGTTTTTTTATCATAGTCATTATATTGAGGGTTGGGATAATTTGTTGGTAAAGTGTCGATTTGTAGCATAGCGAATTTGAGGGTTATTGCAATGCTCTTTTGTTGCTTTGTTTGTTTAGAAAAATTCCTGTTATAAAAAAAGAACGTTCCTTGTCAAATTGATTCCTTTTTTTATTTTTTTTTGTGTACAATAGATAGAAAAATATACCTATAAAACACAAGCGTGTTGAGGGTAATATAAAAAAAATTAAATATATAAGAAAATATAAGTATTGCATGTTGTTGTGAAAGGCTTGTTATGTTTGGGGCGCGTAGTGCACATAAGTTAAGGATTGGCGTTTTTATGGGTGGCCGCTCGATTGAACGCGAGGTTTCGTTTAATTCCGGTCGAACAATTTGTGATCATCTTGATACTGATGCTTATGAAATAGTGCCTATTTTTCAGACGGCAGAGGGCATTTTGTATGTTTTGCCGTGGCATTTTTTGCACCGTGGCAAGATTTCTGATTTTTATCATCGGTTACAAAAAGAGGCTCAATGTATAACATGGGATCAGCTTAAAACAATGGTTGATTTTGTGTATGTTGCGGTTCATGGGCGGTATGCGGAAGATGGAACTTTGCAAGGGATGCTTGATGTTTTGGGTATTCCTTACTTGGGCACCAAGGTGCTTGGGAGTGCTTTGGGAATGAATAAATCCAAACAAAAGGATTTATTTAAGGCGCATGGCATAGAGGTTCCACGAGGTATTACGCTTGCGGCTTATGAAATTGAATCGTTAACGGCCGAGGATGTTGTTGAGCGGTTATCTGGAGTTGGTGTTCACTTGCCAGTAATCGTAAAACCTTTTCACGAAGGATCGAGTCTTGGTATCTCGTGTGTTAAAAACATAGAAGATATTCATGCTGCAGTTGTTGCAGCTTCGTCTGCTGATGCTCATCATAAGCAAGATGTTATCGTTGAAGAAAAAATTGATGGAATGGAATTTGTTTGTGTTTTATTGCAAAAAGTTTCAAAGCACAATGCGCTTGTAACTAAGGAATGGATGGCTCTTCCGTTAACACAGGTTATTCCAGAGATGACTTCTGATATTTTTGACTATGAACAAAAATATATGCCGGGGCGAGCCACTAAAATTACTCCAGCTCCTTTTTCTTGCGAGCAGGCTGATGCAATTGTAAAAACGTGCATGCAAGCATCTGATCTTCTTGGTTTTACTACTATTTCTCGCATCGATGGTTTTGTGGCGCGGGATGGTCGGATTGTTTTGATTGATCCAAATACGCTTACTGGAATGTCGCCTGCAACATTTTTATTTCATCAGGCGGCAGAGATCGGGATGAGCCATACAACGTTAATTAATTTTTTAATTGAGAATGAATTGGTGCATTATGGATTATCGGCAATGGCTTCGCATCAGCGTGAAAAGGAAGGGATTATGGTAGCAGCGGCAGAAGAGAAAAAACGGGTTATAGTTCTTTTGGGTGGGGATTCTAATGAACGAGAAATTTCACTAGAATCGGGACGTAATGTTTGTTATAAACTATCACCTAAAAAATATGAAGTTATTCCTGTTTTTGTGCATGAAACCATGGAGTTGTACCGGTTATCTCAGCGTCATTTGATTAAAAATTCAACGCGCGAAATAGCAGCTCATCTTGATGATGCAATGCGCATATCGTGGTCTGAATTGCCACAACTTGCGGACTTTGTCTTTTTGGGATTACATGGTGGTAAAGGTGAGGGAGGGTCGGTTCAAGGTGCCCTTGAAATGCTCAAATTGCCATATAATGGTTCTGGCGTGCTTGTTAGTGCTTTGTGTATGGATAAATTTAAAACAACATCATATTTACGCCATCAGGGTTTTGATGTGCCGGATTCTTTTTTGTTGGCGCGTAAAGAGTGGGAAGAGTACGATGTTGAGCGCCGCGCGCGTTTTTGCAATAACCTACCCGGCATTACGTTCCCTGTGATTATAAAGCCGCATGATGATGGGTGCAGCGTTATGGTGGGCAAAGCCCACAATCCTCAAGAACTTGAGGAAAAAATTGCAGCAATGTTTGCTACCAATAAACAGCATGCACTTATTGAAGAATGCATTGTTGGAACAGAGCTGACGTGTGGGGTGGTTGGTAATGATGATGTTACTGCGCTTGTGCCATCTCAAGTTGTTGCCAACAAGGGCATATTGTCATTAGAGGAAAAATTTTTGCCAGGTGCTGGTGAAAATCAAACCCCAGCATTGATTTCAAGCGATGCAATAGCCTTGGTGCAAAAAACAATGGCAGCGGCATTCAAGGCAATTGGGTGCAAGGGGTACGCTCGTATTGATTGTTTTTATCAGTCGGCGGCTCAAAGCAAAACAGGCGCGCCGCGGGTTGTTATTATAGAGTTTAATACGTTGCCTGCGCTTACGCCAGCGACTTGCCTGTTTCATCAGGCGGCGGAACTTGGGGTTAAGCCCATGGAGTTTATTGATACGATTGTGAATTTGGGATTCAAGGTACATGGTGGGGTTTTAGATAAGGCTTCAGATGTGAGTTGCGCCCCAGAATTATTAATGAAAAAAAAGGGAGTAGGTGAGGATGTGTTATGGTAAAAAAAAAGCATAGTAGCGATATCATGGTTATTCCTGAAAAAAGAGTTTTAGCTAATGGGCTGACGGTATTGGTGCGCTCATGTCATCATATCCCTCGCGTTGAGACTCATTTGTTGTATCATGTTGGGGCCAAAGATGAGCCTTGCGATAAAAAGGGAATAGCCCATGTTATTGAGCATATGCTTTTTAAAGGTACAGCGGCTCTTTCTGAGACCGATATCAATGTGATTACGCATAAGCTTACTGGCGTTGCTAACGCGTTTACATCGCAAGATTATACTGGGTATACGTTTCGCTTGCCTCGGGCTCACTGGGAGGTGGCGGTGCAGGTTTTTGCAGAATGTATGCAGTCGGCAAGATTTGATGAGCAGATGTTGGCTTCTGAATTACAGGCCATTATTGAAGAATTGCGCATGTATAAAGATGATTATGCCAGTTATCTTTATGATTTATTGTTTGCTGCCCTTTGGCCTGAGCATCCCTATGGGGTTCCGGTTATTGGGCGCCATGCTTCTATTTGTTCATTAACGCATGATGATTTACTTGATTTTTATCACCAGCATTATCATCCTAAAAACGCAACGCTTGTTGTGGTTGGTGATGTGCAGGTGGAGGATGTTTTTGATGCCGCGCAGCGGTTGCTTGGAAGCATTCCTGCTCCAAAGGCATATACCAAAAAAAGCATACCGTTATTTTCAGACCTTGTGACACGTGAAGTAACGCTTTATCGCCCGGTGTCTATTCCATGGGTTTGCTTTTTGTATCTGGTGCCAGGGGCCGAGGCTGGTGTTAATGTTATTTTTGACATTGCGGCGCTTATTTTAGGCAATGGAAAAAGTTCTCGTTTATATCGGCGGTTAGTTGAACAAGAGGGGATTGCTCTTGATGTTGAGTGTTCTCTGGTAAGTTTTTTCCAGGCTGGAGTATTGAGTATTTCTGTGTATCCAAAATCCAAAGAAGATATCGAGCGCATTTGGGTTATTATTGCTCAAGAAATTGAGCGATTATCTCACGATGGAGTGGAAGATTGGGAGCTGCAAGGGGCGCGAAAAAAAGCGTTATTTGATTATTCGGCTCTTTTGGAAAGTTTTGAAAAACAAGCTTCATTGATTGGAACGGCGTATCTTGCAACGCAAAAAACAACTTTTTTGCAGGATTATTTTGACCAACTTGATGCATTAAAGTCGGAGGATATTACACAGTTTGTTACCTCATATTTGTGCCAAGGGTATGCTTGTCGTGGCGTTTTATTGCCGTGTGATGATCGGCATGCTGTGCTTGAAAAAATGCAAGCCGAGCAACTTGCACATGAAGATGCGCTTTCGGTTCAATTGATAAGAACATCTCCAATTGAGCCAGTTAAATTTGCAGATACGCTGGTGTATGGTAAGCATGCTGAATTTTCATTTCCAAAACCAGAAATATTTACGCTTGACAATGGGTTAGAGGTTGTTTATTACCACAATACCTTGGCGCCTAATGTTGCGGTGATGTTAAAGTGCAAGGGAAGTTCTTTGTATGATCTGCCGGGCAAAGAAGGGTGCTTTTTATTTTTGTTGCGTTTGTTGACTGATTGTTCGGCCGATTATGGGTCTCAGGAGCTGAGTACGTTGCTTGAGCAAAATGGTTTGTATATTGGTGCGAGTGGCGATTATCTTTCTGGTCTTAGCCTTGGCGTAGATAGTGCTGCGTTGCTTGAAATGATGGCGCATTTACTCACAAGACCGTCATTTTCGCATGAGAATATTGAAAAAATTAGAGCTCAAATTTTGCATGAGTTGCATGATTATTGGGATACGCCTATTGTGTTTATTGACCAAGTTGTTAAATCGTTAGTGTATGGCGATCATCCTTATGGCAAGCCTTCGGAAGGGACTAAAGAAAGTATTGCAGCGTTGACGGTTCAAGATTTACAAGATTGTTTTACTCGCCTTATTTCGCCTCAAGGGTCTATACTGGTTGTTGTAGGAGATGTTGATCGTACTCGTATAAAACAGCAGTTGGATGCTTCATTTGGGGCGTGGCATGGGCCGGTTGTAGATCCATTTATTTTTCCTTCGTTGGTGGTACAACAACCTCGTGATAAAAAAATAATCGTGTCTCGAGATCAAGTAGCGCTTGCGTTTGCGGCCCCTTCGATTGCTCGGCTAGATAGTGATTTTCATGCTTTGGCTTTGTTGGATATTATTTTTACTGGAGGTGCTCAAAGTTCAAGCAACTCTCGTCTTTTTGAGTTACGAGAACAGCATGGACTTTTTTATGCAATTGGAGGATCGTTGTTGCATGGTGCTCAGGAAGCTCCTGGGCTGGCGTTTATTAAGACACTTGTTTCACCTGAAAAAACCAAAAGTGCAATAGAAATTATTTTTGGTGCACTTGAGTTGCTTGAAAAAAAAGGTGTAACGAAGGAAGAATTTTTGATGGCAAAGGATGTTGCGATATCTTCATCTGTAGAGCTTTTTGAGAATAATCTTAATATTGCTCAGACATTTCTATTTCTAAAAAGATTTAATTTAAATTTTAATTTATTTGACAAACAGCCTAGTTTATTGTCTATACTAAAATTAGAAGATGTAAATGAGCGAGCAAAACAGTACTGTAAGCGAAGTCGGTTTTGGACAGTCACCATAGGAAGAACAAAAGAATAGTTGTGAAATAGTTTTGAAATGGTAATGTAAGTGTGTTGTTTCCTTAAAGGGAGTTTAGAAGGAGAAGTATCATGGCAATTATGAAGAAAAAAGCTGCAGTTAAAAAAGCTGTTGCAAAGAAGGCAGTCAAAAAGGTTGCTAAAAAAGTAACTAAAAAAGCTGTTAAAAAAGCAGCCCCTAAAAAGGTTGTAAAAAAGGCAGTTAAAAAAGTTGCTAAAAAAGTTGTAGCAAAAAAAGCAGTCAAAAAGGCTGTAAAAAAAGCTGCTCCTAAGAAAAAGGTTGTTAAAAAAATAGCAAAACCTGCCAAAAAGGTCGTAAAAAAGGTTGCAAAACCAGTCAGAAAAGTAGCTAAAAAGGCAGCTAAAAAAGCTCCTAAAAGAGTTACATCAAAAAGAATGACAGTGGTAAAAAAGGAACAAATGCCAATACTTCCTGTCATCTAATCATTGATCTGATCGATAAAAAAAATAGGTTGTTGATTAATGAGTCAACAACCTATTTTTTTAAAAAAGGTGTATATCTTAAAACTTTTTAATTCCTCTATTGTTCCAGTATTCTGAAATAATTTGCGCAGCACCGGCAATGGCAACAAGTCCGTTGCGTTCATCAACAACTTGTTTTGCTTGTTCAAAAGCTTGCGCTAAGTTTGAACAGGCGGTTGCTTTTATATTTAGTTCTTTTGCTTTTGCAACTAATTCTTGAGGCTCATGGTATTGTACGGTATGACCAGGGATTGGAACAAAAAAGAGTTGGCCTGGAACCTTTTTGAATAAGTAGCGGATTGTTTTCATTGCTTCATCAAGTGCAATGTTTTTTTCCACGCCAAGAACTAATGCAAATCCTTCAAGTGGTTTTTGGTAATGCAAAAGACGTACGCCTAAGAATAAGTTTTCATAGGCATCAAGATTTGTAGCATTATCAAGGACTATGGTTGGTTTTTCTTTATCAAATAATTCATAGCGTCCCTTTGGAAGATCAAAGTGTTCAGCCCAAAATGTCTTGAGTGTTCTGAGGGGGTTGAGTTCTGAATAACGCTTAGCTTCAAGCGTTGGTCTGCCACGTTGTCCTTTTTGTGTGGCAAGAAGATTGCCGCGAAGGAATGGGGAAAATTTACCTTTGATATCTTCAACATACATTTGAGCAATGCGTTCACCAAGAGATGCAATACGGCCATAAAGTTGTTCATAAATATAGGGAAGAAAGGCTAATTTACGAATAGGCATCGCCCATTGTGCTCCACGTTCAAGTGTGAATGTTCTCATTTTTTGTAAACGAATTTTACTTTGTTCTGCTGAAATAAACCAGGTTCCTGGTTTTGTTATTTCGAGCATTTCAAACGCTACAGCATCAAGATCTTGATTGTTGATGTTGCGTTGATCTTGCGCTATACGTGTAATAGCAGCGATTTTGGGATGACAAATTGTTGTTGGATCCCATTTGCCGCCGCATGCAACTTCCAAAAGAATAATATCAACTTTTTCATTTACAAAATGCAGCAACGCTGCCATGGTCATGATTTCATGAGCGGTAGCCTGGATGTTATGCGTTTGTGCGGTGTTAATAACTTCGTTTACAACGTCGGTAAACTGTTTATTGTTAATTTGTTGAGCTTCAAAGCACAGGCGTTCGTTGTAGGTAAGAAAATGTGATGAGTATGCAACACCAACCTTAAAGCCTTCTTCTTTGAGTAATTTTGCAGCAAAGTGCATAGTTAAGCTTTTGCCATTGGATCCAGCAACCAAGATGGTATCAAGTTTTGTTGATACGTTGCCAAGAAGTTGATCAAGTTTTTGCATTCTGGTTATAACGGCTTCAGAATATTCTGATGGTTTTAATCCATCAAGATATTCAACAACATCATTATATGTTCGTACTTTGCCAACGATGGCGCCGGTCGTTTGCTTTAACCGGTCTGGTGTATTTGTCATCATAATCGTTCCCTTACCTTAAAGTTTTTATTATGTCATGCTAAAAATTATAGCATCTGCTTACTATAATTTTTGCGTAAATAACACGTGAATTCTCACAATATTTAGGTTTTTGTTTTGTAACGTTTTCCTATATACTTTTGGGTTGTTACAAGGACATATGTGCTAAAAAACCTTAAAATTCAATTAGGAGTTTACAGGTTGTGTAATCAAAAAACATATGTCAAATTTAAATTTATTGACTTCAGATTAGGGGATATTTGTATAATTGTCAAACGCATGGGTTTATCTAAGTTCCCCTTTTATTGATGCTTCTGGGGTGGGGATGAGCGTTTTTTGTTTCAAGGTGTACGTGAAAAGTATAACGTCGACATAGCATAAGGAAATAGTATGGTTTGTCATTCGCAAGATGATATTTTGAATAAGGATCGGTTGGGGGCGGCGTGGAGCAAGGTGCAAGCAGCACAGCGAATTACCTTGTTAACGCATTTTAAGCCTGATGGTGATGGAATTGCTGCTTGTGCTGCCCTTGAGCATCTTTTTTTACAAAAAGGAAAATTTGTTGAGACTATTTATCCTAGTGCTCCAGAATTTGCGTTTACGCGTCAACCAAAAACGGTTTATATTAATGAACATCGACAGCATCCTGATTTGATTATCATATGTGATACGGCAAATTACGATCGAGCTTATTACCCCGACGCATTTAAAGGTATCCCATTGATTAATATTGATCATCATGTGAGTAATAGTATTGATGGTGTGTATAACTTTGTTGCCTTTGAATGGTCAAGTACGTGCGAGCTTTTGTACCTCATTTTGAAGATTTTGGCTCCCGAGTGCATTGATACAACGATTGCAGAGTTGCTTTTGTATGGAATTTTATATGATAGTCAAATTTTTCAAACACAAGCAACCACGGCGCAAACGCTTACTATTGCCGCTGAACTTATGCATAAAGGAGCTGATCTATATGCATTAAAAACTGAACTTATAGCACATAAAGATCCCCACGTTATTGCTTTGTGGGGGAAGGTGTTGAGCTCGGTTGTGGTAACGGATAACGAAAAAGCTGTCTATGCCGTTGTTCGGCAAGGTGATTTACAACATTATAACATTCATTTGCCGGCGCTTGTGGGGTTTCATAATTTTTTATCACACATTTCGTTAGTGGATGTTTCTGTGTTATTTTATGAAATGGAGAATGGCAATATTAAGTGCTCATTGCGGTCAAAGCGTTATGATGTTAATGCTGTTGCTCGGCAATTTGGTGGAGGAGGGCATAAAAATGCTGCTGGATTTATTAGCCAAGAGCCAATTGATACAATTATCAAACGAGTTGTAGGTGTTTTACTATAAATATGGTAGAGGGAGATTCTACGATGGATATCAAAAAAAATAAGTATGTATGGTTAATGGTGATTGCCTTCTATTTACCTTGTTGTGCTATGAAATTAGAAAAGTTGCAACGTACTCAACTATGTGTAAGCTTCGAAGATATGCAAGCCAATAAAGAGGCTTGTTTAACGTTAAAAAATAAAATTGAGAGATTATTACGGCATACTGGTTATTTGCCGCGCACCATCAGCACTAATGACTTTTTAGTACATCCTGTTAGCAAATATTTCCTTTCAGCTATTCGTAATCATGAAGATGCATTGCTTAAGACATGTGTTTTAAGTACTTTCAATATTGCCGAAGTTTCTTTGCGTTCATTATCCATAGGTAATGAAAATCCGCTTTTTTTTGCCGTTGATTTTGGGATTTTTGCATTGGTAGATATGTTGTTACATGAAGGGTTTGAGGTTGATGTTAAAGATAGTTACGGAAAAACCCCTTTGTATTATACTTTAAAAAATGACAATGTTGAACTTGCAACGTTATTGCTTGATGCGGGTGCGAGCGTTGCGGTACAAGATTGTGATGGTAATACACCATTGCATTGTGCAATAAAATACAATAATCCTGAAATGATTGCATTGTTGTTATCAAAAAAAGAGGTAAATCCATTTATTACCAATGGTGCTGGGGCCAATGTTTTTTTCTTGGCAAATCAATATGATTTTTTGCGGACTCATATTACGGTTGATGCTGCATTAATAACGAGAAATATTGAACAGCGCACAAAATGTATAGCCTTGCTAGAAGAGTGGAAGAACAAAAATCCTGGTAAAAAAGGGATATGTTTTATTAGTGAATATTATTAGGGTAGTAGGTTACTGTTTTTAAATGACATGCGATAGTTATGGTGCTAGCGATCTTCAAGGGCCTGCACAGGATTAAGGTTTGCGGCTTTATATGCAGGGTAAAAACCAAAAATAATGCCAACAGCCATCATTGCTCCAAAAGCGATAACGATGCTCAAGGGGGTTATAATTACTCCCCAGCCAGTAAATTTTGCAATGATTAATGGGATTATGGTGCCAAGAGCTATTCCCAAAATGCCGCCCGCCAGGCACAGTAAAAGAGATTCGTACAAAAATTGTAAAAGAATATTTTTTTGCGTAGCGCCAATGGCCATGCGAATGCCTATTTCTTTAGTTCGTTCTTGAACCGTAACCGACATGATGTTCATAACGCCGATGCCGCCAACCAATAGGGCAATGGCGGCAACAAAAAATAAAAAAAGCGTAAAAATGTCAGCGCTTTTTTTAGCCGCATTGAGCATGGATTGTTGGTCAAAAATAGTAAAATCATTGGGGTCATGAGGGCCTTTATTGTGTTGTATTTTAAGAATTTTTGAACATTGAATTACTGCGGTGGGCATATCTTGAGCACGATAGGTTGAGGCAATAATGTCTCTTCCATGGTCATTGTAGGATTTTTCAATATATTTTTTATATGCTGTAAATGGAATAAAACAGTCATTGTTAGCGTCATAAAATGGATTACTCATTTGGTTTTCAAGCGGTTGTAACACCCCAATTACTACAAATGGAATGTTATTAATGATAACATTTTTCCCCAGTGGGTTAGAAAAACCAAAGAGCTGGCTCGTTGCTTTGCTTCCCATAACAATTACGCGTATGCTTTTTTGATTGTGAAGTTCGGTAAAAAAAAAGCCAGAGCTCATTTTGCGATTGAGGATAGGAAATAGTTCATGATTTCCTGCTTTTAGTTCAATAGAAGCGGAAGCTCCTTGGTATTCACAAACAACGGTACGAGATGTTGTTAGTGAAGCGTATGCAAGAAGTGGGCATTGTTGTTTGAGTGCGTGGACATCATTATTGGTTAATGGCTTGATGATTGATTTTTTTTTCGATGCTTTTCCAATATCCATAATATTACCTGCGCTGATGTAGATTGAATTGTTCCCTATCGCAAGAATTTCTCTACTCATTTTTTCTTTTGCACCGGAGCCGAGTGCGAGCATTGCAACAAGGGAGGCGACGCCAATCGTTATGCCAAGCGTCGTAAGTAAGGAGCGTCCAATATGGTGAAACATGGCTCGGAGCGCCGTGGTGATTAATACCATTGAGTTCATGTTATAGGCTCCCTTTAAACCAGTCTTTATAAAGTTTTTCTAGTTCATTTGCGGCGGCAATATCTTTAACCACAATGTCTGATTCATCAAGTCCATCTATAATGTGCCAGTGGCTTGTATTATTAATTCCCATCGCAACAAGCTGGTCTGTTATCGATTGTTCGTGGACCAAAAATACACTTTTGCGTTGATGCAACGGGTGCTTTTTTTTGAAAGACGCTTTTTCTTCTTTGCTTATCGGAGAAAAGGAGAGCTTCATTTGTTGTGCTATTATGCCCATGGTGTCAGAGTTTATTTGAAAGGGCATACCGCTTAAGCTGAGTGCGTTTGCTTCTTTTCTAACGAGAATGTGAGCGGTAAGACGCATACCGGGGCGTAGGCGACGATCGGTATTGTCGATAAAAACAGTTGCTTTGTACGTTGTTGTTTCATCGTTATTTTTAGTACCTTTAGGGGCGTAGTTTATTTCATGGAGCGTTGCGATAATAGGTTGTTCGGGAAATGCATTGATGATTATTTTGACGGGCAGGCCTGGTTGAATATCTCCAATGTCACTTTCATCAATATCAAAAATTGCCTTCATTTGTGTTATGTTGTGGGCAATTTCAAATAAGATATTTTGAAAGTCATTCATAACAGAGGCGCCGACACTCACTTGCACCGCTGTTACAAACCCATCGCAGGGAGATTTTATGGCTATAAGCCCATATTCCAGTTGTGTTTTTTCGAGGTTAATTTTTGCCATGTTTTCTTCTTCTCGTGCTTTTTGATAGTCGGCACGAATTTTATCAAATGCATTTTGTGCCAATTGTCCCGCATCAAAAAGAGCTTTTTGTCGTTTAAAATAAGCTTTTTGATAGGCAGCTTCTTGCTTAGCGCGCTCAAGATTGTGGTGGGCGTGTTGAACGTCTTTGTCTTCTTTGCCTGTTTCTATACGCGCTAAAATATCTCCTTTTTTAACGATATCGTTTTCGTGGACGTATAATTCTTTTATGATACCGGGAAGCTGGCAACCAATTTTATAGGTATTTTTTATTTCTAATATCCCTGTGCTGGTAATTTTATATTTTATGGTGCGGCGCTGTGGTTGTTCGGTGGTAAAAAGTTGTTGTTTTTTAGGGGGATAGAAAAAATGATATGTGATATAACTTATGCTTGTAAGGGCACTGATTAAAAAAAAATTAAAGAAAAATTTTTTATAGTTCATGGTGTTTGTAAATCCTTTCGCATAATTTTTGCGCGGCTTTTTATTTTTGTTAGTGTATCACGATATCTACTTTTTTATCAATTGTTGACTTATGGTGATTGAATGCGCAAGGATAATATTGTGCTTATTTTTTTTAACCCATAATAAACGGGGAGGGGATCATGAAAAAGATTGTGTTACTAGGGCTTTTGATAACTCAATCGATAATCTGTGCTCCTATTATTGTCGAGGATGATCGGTATGTGACTATTTTTGATTCAACAAATTTTTTGCACGATACAAATTATAATCTTATTCGTTTATATAAAATACCGACAAAGCCAAAATATAGAAAACAAATACCATCTCAGTTTAGTTATGACCGCTCGCTTGGTTCATATTTTTATGATTTGCAACGTGAGTTTGCCTTGCTTGGTAAAATGCATGGTTATAAACATCTTGTGACCGATAAATATAATAAAGATTATTTTTATAAAACGTTCTCCTGGGGTGTTGATACTCTGCTTTTTCAAAATCTTAATCTTGCGGGGACCGATCGGTTTCCTGGCGATGTAAATGTGTGGAATATTCCTGGGGAAATTATTTATTTTGACGCCGATAGTGGATTGGCATGTGAGGTTGAAATTGGGTCTTTCCAATACACCATAACTCGCGATGGTGTCTGTTCTGATCGTAATTTTTCGCGCTGGGGGCGTTATCGTGTGGTTGTTGATCATAATGGGGTTGAGCATATTTTTTCAACCTTTTATCATAACGTTGATCGCATGGCGGTGTGTAAGCAAATAGAACGTTTTGTACAACAACAAAAGATGAGAGATTCGGAGTGGTTTAGTCCTTTGTGGACTAAGCAGCTGCGATACACCTTGGATCGGTTTGCCAAGGAGTATGGGCTTCCGTTTATCTAATGAGCGATCTGATCAATTGATTTGACGAATTCGTGCTATTTATGTAGTTGACTACATAAATAGCACGAATTCTTTTTGGGTTTTGATCTATTCGTTATTTTCTCTATTTTAGGGGGAAAATTATACAATTTAGCGTGGGCTTAGGTTTTTACGGCTAAAAATGTTATGCTATTTATGTAGTTAACTACATAAATAGCACGGGAGTTTAAAAATATGTTTTTAGAGCGGAAAATAAAAAAAGCGTTATTGCGTTATGCAAAGTTTCCTGTTGTTGGGATTTTTGGGCCTCGGCAGTCGGGAAAAACAACGCTTGTTAAATCAATTTTTAAAAATCATAAGTATTTAAATTTTGAAGATCCAGAGACGCGAGAGCTTGCCGTAAGCGATCCTAAAAGGTTTTTTGATATTTATGAAAATGATTATGGGATTATTTTAGATGAATTTCAATATATTCCTCACATTCTTTCGTATGTTCAACTCATAGCTGATGAAAAAGATCGCCCGGGATATTTTGTAGTAACAGGGTCACAAAATTTTTTAATGAATGAGGCTATTACGCAATCTTTGGCTGGTAGAATTGGGATTTTGACCTTGTTGCCATTTTCAATTTCGGAACTTGCTTTTAATAATCAATTGCCGCAATCGGTTGATGAATTGTTATGCAAAGGAAGTTATCCTAGAATTTTTACATCACAGTTTGAACCTGAGGAGCTTTATCCTTCGTATATTCATTCGTATGTTGAAAGGGATATTCGGCAATTAGTTAACGTTGAAAATTTAAGAACGTTTCAAAAGTTTATGCAACTGTGTGCGGGGAGGATTGGGCAGCTCCTTAATATTTCTGACATTGCAACTAATTGCGGAATTAACAATAGAACGGCAGATAAGTGGCTTTCAATTTTACAAGCAAGCTATATTATTTTTTTGTTACAGCCATTTCATGAAAATTTTAATAAGAGGGTTACCAAAACGCCAAAGATTTATTTTTATGATACAGGGCTGGCTTGTTCTTTACTTGAGCTAAAAAATCCAGAAACAGTAGCGTTAAGTCCTTTTCGGGGGCATCTTTTTGAATCTTTGATAATTGCTGATTTTTATAAGCAGTATTACAATCGTGGAACCAAAGCTCCGCTCTATTTTTGGCGTGATAAAAATGGTTTGATTGAAGTAGATTGTCTTATTAATCAAGGCAATACGCTTGTCCCTATAGAGGTTAAATCGGGGCAAACAATTGTTACTAACTATTTTGATAGCCTTACAAAGTGGAAGAGCATAGCACAAACGAGTCCAGAAGATGGTTATGTTATTTATGGTGGCAATGAAACTCAAAAGCGTTCGCAGGGTACTATTATGGGATGGCAATTGTCAGGTGATCTTATTGAGCATTTAGAAAAAAATGATGAATGATATTCGTAAGGTTTTTTGAGTGTCTGAACCTCTTATGTTTTTTGTTGCTGTTGTTGGGTGCTTGAAGCGTGATGTGGAGCATAGTTTTTTTGCAAGGGGTTTTGGTGGTATATTTTTTTCGCAGGAACAATGATGGACGGTGGTAGTTGTTTGTAAAACTGTTTGATGCGTTGGATTTGTCTGAGGGATAGGATTATGGTAAGCAGTGTCACAAAAAAAAGTGTGAGGGCTATGGTCATAAGCATGATCGTCCTTTTTTTAAAAAAGTTCACTTTGTTCTGGGGTTATTTGCCCCAAGAGCTTGCGACGGAGATAGGGAATTTTTTTTGCAGGAATTTGGCGTCCGCGTGGTGATTTTTGCAAGAGTCCAATGCGTAAGAGAAAGGGCTCGCATACATCTTCGATAGATTCTTTGTCTTCTCCAGTCATGGCGGCAAGTGTGTCAAGGCCTACAGGGCCGCCGTCAAAATCTTGCAATATGTGTGTAAGGATGGCACGATCAAGTTTGTTAAGGCCATCTTCGTCGATGCCTAAAAAGGTGAGTGCTTGGTTAACTACGGTTGTATCAATAATATTATAGTTATGAACTTGTGCAAAATCGCGAACGCGTCGGATGATACGTTTGACAATTCGTGGGGTGCCTCGAGCACGTTGTCCGATGGTAAGTGCGGCCTCTGGTAGACATGGAATTCCCATAAAATCCGCATTTTGCATAACAATGTGCGCAAGGTCTTCTGGTTGGTAAAAATCGAGTCGCTCAACAATACCAAAGCGTGTTTGCAGAGGGCCTGATATCAACGATGTTTTGGTGGTTGCCCCAATAAGCGTAAAGGGTTGCAGTGGAAGACGAATTGATTTAGCACCTGCGCCTTGACCGATAATGACGTCAACACAAAAATTTTCCATGGCGCTATATAAAATTTCTTCAACGTTTTTAGGTAGGCGATGAATTTCATCGATAAATAAAATCTCGCGTGCGGTAATGCTTGAAAGTATGGCAACCAAATCTCCCGTGCGTTCCAATATCGGCGCACTGGTTATGCGAAAGGGAACGTTGAGCTCCTTGGCCATAATTTTGGCGAGTGTTGTTTTACCAAGGCCAGGAGGGCCAAAGAGAAGCATATGGTCAAGCGGGTCGCCGCGCATTTTTGATGCAGTAACAAAGACTTTAATTTTATTTTTGACCTCATGTTGTCCCAGATAATCGTCAAAACAACTTGGCTCAAAAATAGTTGCAAAGTCATCTGTTGTTTCTTGCATGCTTAAAAGTTCTACAGGTCCATCAAGATCTTTTTTTTCAATCATGTGCTCTGACCTTATTGGTTATAAGTGCTATAATTTTCATCTCAAGTAAATTATGAGTATGTAGTTTATCATAAAGTTTTATGCAGGTGTAAAAAAATATAAAAAATAACTTTATTTTCTGAGGTATTCTGTTAAAATTCTACCATCACACGTTTTTTGGCGTACGGGTTGCTAGCTCAATTGGTAGAGCAACAGACTCTTAATCTGCAGGTTTAGGGTTCGAGTCCCTAGCGACCCACCAAGTCTTCAACAAAAATCTTGATTTTTTATATGCGTTTTGTATAGAGTTGAAGGATGTTGAGGAGGGCTGAAAAAATTAGAGTATTTTTTTTCGTCAATATGGTTTTGCAAGGGTGGCGAAATTGGTAGACGCGCTGGCCTTAGGAGCCAGTCCTCGAAAGAGGATAGGGGTTCGAGTCCCCTCTCTTGCACCACGTCCTCCGCTATTTCTTTATTACTTCAAAAAAAAGGATAGGCGATGGATGTTAATAACTCACTACAATCTTTTGATTTAGAAAGTATAGCACAGCCAGAGTTAGGTACTCGTCCCGCGCAATCACGCGGGGAGCTTATGAGTTTTAAATTTATTTCAATGTCTTCTCATCTTATGAGGGTTCGTGTAGAAATAAATCAGGCTGTTGTTGCTCTTGTTTATGATCAAACAGTATTGTTTTTTAAGCGAAAAAAAATAGAGGGGTTTGATTATCAAGCTGCGCCTAAAGAATTTTTAGAAGAGACATTTGGTCCAGAAATTGCAAAAAAAATAAAAGCTTTTTTTTTACATCATCATGTTATTGATGGTCTTATGCAGGAACTGGTTGCGCAAAAAATTCCCTATGCCAATCAGCCACGGCTTGCAAATGTTGAGTATGTTGCGGGAAAAAGTTTATTTTTTTTCTTTGATGTTTCATTAACGGATCCTTTTTCGCTCAAAGAATGGCGGGATTTTTCGTTTAAAGCTTCGCGTCGAAAGCGGTATAAGGACCTTGACAAGCAAGTAATGCAATTTATGGATCAGGAGTCAGTGGTATATAAAAAACGTGAAGTATTTGAAATTGAGGCTTCTGATTGGGTTGGTATCGAGGCGTGTCTGCTTGATGAGCAGGAGCAGTCGCTATCTGCGGCAATAAAAAGTTTTTTTTGGATAAAAATTAAGCCTGAGGATCTTTCTGACCAAATTTCTTCATTGTTGTATGGCAAGTGTGTTGGGGATTCTTTTGTAACACAGGCGCTTGATCTTGAGGAATATTCAAATGATGAAAGCGCACCGTATTACAATTTTTGTGTAACGGTTATATCGATTGTAAAAGGATCTCATTTTTCGGTTGAACTTTTTAAGCAGACCTATCGACTAAAAAATAAAAATGATGTTCATAATAAACTTATGGAAGTTTTTTCGTTTAGAAATGAGCTTTCGCAGCGCAAAACAACGATTGAGGATATGTTTGGGTTGTTTATGTCAAAGCATCGATTTGAGATTCCTAAGCATTTAATTATTAGGCGTCAAGAATCTATTTTGGATTGTGTTGTTCGGCAAGCTGATTATCAGATTTATCGTTCCCAACCTGATTTTCATGATTCTATTGAGTTGTTAGCTGAAAAACAGCTGAGAGAAGAAGTTTTGATGGATCAAATTGCATATCAGGAAAATATTTCTGTTGAGGTACGGGATATGCATCAGTATCTGCATCTTTTTAATCATAGGCGTCTTAAGGAATTTGTTTATTTTAAGCCAAGTATTGATTGTATTGATGAGCATACGCCTCCTATTAATGCAAGCCTTTTAGAAGAAGCGGTTTTGCGTGAAAAAACACTTAATTATGTTTTGCACGTGCTTACGCACTAGGGGGATTTTTGCAAATGGTATGATTTTTGGTGGCTACGCAAAAACCCCTTGCCTTCTGTTTTTTTCTACGATAGAATAAATTCTCAATTTTGAATGAATGTAACAAAAAATTATGTATACATGGGAGCTTAGCATGTCAGTAACCTATCAACCAAGCAATAGACGTAGAAAAAGAAAACTTGGCTTTTTAAAGCGTATGTCTACTAAAGCGGGCCGTAAGACCATTAATCGCCGCAGGGCAGTTGGTCGCAAACGTTTAAGCGCCTAAAAATGTACCGCCGGAGTAAAGCCCGGCGGTTTTTATTATGATTTCATTTAGAAAATTATTTCGTTTTTCATCTAGCCAGGTCGATATGCTTTTTAAAGCTATCGATCGTAAGTGTTATGGTTGTGGTATAAAGTTACTTCATGCAAATCCTTCTAGTGATACGCATATTGAAGGCAAATTGCTTGTTATTACCCCACGGCGAGCGGGCAAGGCTCACGTACGTAATCTTATTCGGCGTCGGATCAAGAATATTTTTTATCAGCAGGCATTGTATAAAAGTCCTGGAGTTTGGATTGCTCTTGTTGGGCATCAGGCAGCTCAAACATCATTTGCTGAATTGCAAGACTTTTTGGTAAAAAAAATGAGTTGTTAGGTGGAGGGGAGGGTTTTTTGAGTCTGGGGGATGCGTGAAGCTCATAGCTCGAATTATTATTGCTTGTATTGATATTGTTCGCCCATTGTTAGGCCCATCAGGGTGTTGTATTTATCCTGTTTCGTGTCGTGAGTATGCGCGGAAGCAGCTTTTAGGAAAGCCGCTTTATCGTGCGCTGCCATTAATTGTTATTCGTCTTTTGTCATGTAATCCTATAACTCGGTTATTGTGGCGTATAAAAATAAAATTGCGCTAAGACTGTTCTGTGTTATTCTAAACGTATTCATAGTGAATTTATCGGTGCCATATTTTACAAAGGAGAGAGGATATGAAGCGTTTTGCGATAGCATGCGTTTTTGCATTGAATTTTTTTTCCTCAGGCGGAGCGGTAAGTCTTGATGGACGTTCTGAGGTTATTCATAAAACAACATCCTACGCATTTGCTAATGGGGATTTTGCACGAGGACTTGTGTTTTTGGGGGGAGGATTTTCAGTCCCCGCAGCAGGGAGTGTTTCGTTAGGTACTAATTTTGCGGTTGAAGGGCCTATCCAACTTAATCGCTCTGGAAAGATTATTCTTGAGCGTGATCTTTTGATGCAGGGTAATGCCTCGTTTGCGTCTCGTGGAACCATTGCTGCCGAAGGGGCAGCTATTCTCCTTGGTAATGACGTGCATATGACGGAACGTAATGTAGTTCATTGTATGGGCGATATGGTTATTGATGGCAATGGGCATACGTTATATTTTGATGATTTTGCCCAATTATTTGTTGATACGCATGCAACGGTAACATTTCGTAATATGGTTATCAAAACAGGCCTCACGGCTCCTGGCTCTCCGGCTATTGCCTTGAGTGGGGGGACGAGTAAGGTTGCTTTTGATAATGTTGTTTTGTCGTTGGGAAGCGATTTTTATTGTAATAATGGTCATATTTTTTTTCATAATGACGTTGCTGTCTCTGGTGTTGGGGCGCTGGTGTATCGCTCTCCATTGCAAAGTTATGTTGCAGCGTCAAGCAAGCTTATCTTTGATCTTGGTACAACCTTTTCCTATGCCCCTGCAACAGCAGCCAACGATTTGTTCTACTTAAAAGATTCATCATCGCGGTTGGTGTGCAATGGTGCGAGCCTTAAAACAACGTTTACAGGGATGGAAATTTCTCGTGGTGCGCTCCTTTGCGATAATGCGGTACTTTTTGATGCTTCTGCAGGGACCGTGTGGAATGATATTCGGCCAGTAGTTATAGAAAATGATATTGCAAGTAATAAAGTGTACAATACAACAACCCAGTCGCCTGTCTTGGTTGCGCGGTGGTCGCCATGTGGGCGTTATGTTGCATTAGGCCAGGCTAATGGATTATTGCACATTGAGACGATTGTTGATGAAGTGATGACTCCCGTGATAACGCCGGTATCAATTACATCGGCAGTTAACGCATTGGTGTGGTCTGCTGATGGTTGTTATCTTGCCGTAGGGCAGGAGAATGGGACGCTGCGTATTTATGTGTTTACTGGAACAGCCCTTAGTGCTGCGATTACACCGGTTGTTCTTGGTGCGGCGGTAACCTCATTGTCTTGGTCGCCAGATGGAACATATCTTGTTGTTGGTTCAAAGGATAATGCCCAGCAGGTAAGTGCTTATAGCTTTACCGGAACCGCTCTTGTTCAAGTAGGTGGTTTTTTTGATGCAGGAGGGGATGTTTCTTCTGTGGTATGGGGAGCAAACGAAGATGTTATTTTTATTGCATGTAATTATGCTGGTGTTGGCAATAAAGTGCAGGTGTTGCAGTTTGATTCGGTAACAGGGCTTGCTTCTACTGCGGCGGTTGCATCATTGTCTGCTGGGTTATTGAGTGCTGATGTTTCGTCGGATGGGCGCGTGGTGGTTGTTGGGGGTGATGATCATGTCGTTTATTGTTATCATTTTTCAGATTTAGCTGCTCCCCTTTCATTGTGTTGCTCGGCTGATGTCGGGGGTGTTGCGTATTCCTTGTCATGGAATGCTGATGGGTCAGCTTTTTCTGTTGGCTGTGATGAACAAGGCGGGCAAATTAAAAGTTATCGATATACACAAAATGCGCTTTATGCGATTCATACTCCTTTTGATGAAAATGCGGGTTTATTTCTTACTTCGTTTGTCCTTGGTACATATCCTGTAACCACAAGCAATACGGTTAATACCGTGCATTGGGATGCTGCAGGGTTATACATGCTTGTTGGGGACTCTTTAGGCTGCTTACGTGTTTTTAAGCGCACTAATAGTTCAGAGCATGATGCATATACCGTAACGTTACGTTCTACGCAAGGCCATGGAGCAACGCTTATTGGTCGTGCAGTTGCTTGGTCGCCCGATGGGAACTTGCTGGCCGTTGGGTGTGGTCAGCAAAATATTGAACAGGTTTATGTGTATGCATATGATCATCAAACACATACTTTAACATTGCAGGATGCGGTGTATTATTCGTCTTCAACGAATGCTGACGATGGTGTTCATGCACTATCATGGTCGCATAGTGGGCGCTATCTTGCAGTCGGTGGGCAAGCTGCTGCTGCTGTTGGTGGGTTTTCTAACACCCATACGTGTCGGGTTTATGAGGTATTGGAAAACCATACGTTAAGCCCTGTAGCTTCTATACATTATGGTGGACAGGTAAAATCTCTTGACTGGTCGTACGATGACCAGTATCTTGCTGCTGTTGGCAGGAGTCCTGTTACGCTTGATAGTTATCCAGCCGATTTACAGGTTTATTCTTTTGAGGGAAGCTCGCTTACAGTTGTGGCATCGCGTGGTATGACGGGTTTGAATACAACCGTATATGCAGTTGCATGGTCGCCTGATGGGCAGTATGTTGCAATGGGAGGAGGGGTTCCTCGATATAATGCTGGATTTCCAATAGGAAACAAAGATGCGTTTAGAATGTATCAATTTGATCGGCAGGCCGATACGCTTACGGCAATTACGTCAAAGCCGTATGCGCGTACAACTCAGTCAGAAACAGATGCTCCAGCCATTCGGGCAATAGCATGGAGTAACGATGGGCGTTATATTGCTTTTGGTGGATATGTTTCGGGGGAATCTACGGGTTCTGATCCTGCATTTGGTAATGGTTATTTGAATTATTCGGTTGTACGTATTTATACGTGGGAAAACGAACAGCTAGCTCCTTTGGCGGCATATAGTGATTTCGGGGGGGCGCCTATTGCAACTTCTTTAGTTTGGTCGCATGATGGATACCATTTTGGTAGTTTATTAAATAAGCGGCCAGATACCTCTGGGGAAAATGCTCTTATTATTCGTTCTCTTGATCAAATGAATGCATTAAATCAAGTTATGCCAGCAAAGCCTAGCAACAATTATGAATCCTGGTATTACGGTAGACCTCATATTGTTCAGATGGTTGGGGATGCCCCTACTTGTGCTTCTTTTCATCCCAATGGGCGGATTGTGGCGGTTATATTTACTACGGGGGCCCAATTATTGCTATACGATCTATATGAGGATAATGATCCTGGGTATTGTGATAATCACGCTGCATTGGTATTAAAAACTGATCAAGCGCATAATGATGGTCAGCTTGATGTTGCGGTGCATGCAGGAGCGCAAGTATCTATTCGTGGTAATGTTGTGTGTAATTAGAGTAGGGAGAGTTTATGAATTATTGTGTATATGTTGCTATGGCCATTGGTGTTTTGTTGCGGTCGCTTATGGCAACAAGTATTGATGGTACAACTACTGTTCACTACGTGCAAGATCACCATGTTTTGCATAATGCCGATTTTGTTCGTGGCGCGGTTGCCCTTCGCAATGGTTTTACCATAGAACCGGGGGCGAACGCAATAATGGGATCGCAAATAACCGTTGCGGGGGGGATTGATTTTCGTGTTTCAGGAGAACTTGAGCTTGAGCGCGATGTAATTTTTGATTCACATGTAACGTTATCAAGCGGTGGGTATATAGTATCCGATGGTAAGAATATTCATCTTTCGGGGGATCTTGTTATTCCTGCAAACCAGGTGTTGCATGTAAAGGGTGATATGGTTATTGATGGTGGGGGTAATACACTTGAGTTTGCTTCTCATGCGCAGCTTTTTCTTGATAATCAAACATCGGTGACGCTGCGCAATATTACCATAAAAATAGCGGATTCTATGTCGGGGGCGCCAGCCATCTCTCTTTGTTCTCCACTTACATCATTAACGTTGGATAATGCAACAATAGTGCTTGGCGATGATTGGGTAATTAATCGTGGATCTTTGTTTTTTCATAATGATGTTGTTTTTTCTGGGAATCATGCACTTGTGTATTCATCACCCTCACTAAGTTGTGTCATGGCTCAATCAACCGTTTTGTTTGATCATGGAACAACCTTTTCGTATGCACCATCTTCGGCGCGGGATGATCTTATTACATTAGCCGATGATTCTGCGGCGCTTATTATGAATGGTTCGTCATTGCAAACAACGTTTACTGGAATGCATCTTACGTGTGGACAGTTATTTTTTGATCGTGCGGGCGCTATCGTTAACGATTTTTCAAAGACTATCACGGTTACATTTAGTAATGCTCCAAGTGCTGTTGCATGTTCTCCTGATGGACGTTATGTTGCAGTTGGTTCAGCGACGGTTAGTACGCAATTACGTGTGTATGAATGCGAGAGCGCATCCCTAACCCTCATAGCACATGTATCTGTTGGTTCTGTTGTTAAGTCCATATCCTGGTCGTTTGATGGGCAATATATTGCCTGTGGAACAGCTGGGGGCGATGTGTATGTGTATTATTGGAATGGAAATGGTCTTGTGCTTAAAGATTCAAACAATAGAGCATCATCGGTAAATGCCGTAACGTGGTCAAGTGATGGTCGGCATCTTGCGGCCGGGTGTAGTACAAGCAATCAAGAGTTGATTATCTATACCTTTAATGGAGAAACATTAACGCAATTATTAACGCAAGACGCTGATGGTGAAATTTTTTCAATTGCGTGGTCGTCATGCGGGCGATATCTTGCTATAGGGTCGGATGCACTAGCCAACCAGCTTCGTGTATTTATTTTTGATGGGAGTTCTTTAGCTATTGGGCCGAGTACAAGTATTTTATCGCATGTGTATGCGGTAAGTTGGTCGCCCGATTGTTCATACCTTCTTGTTGGGTCGGATGATGTTCAAGGGGCATTGCGGATGTATGAGTTTTCGATTGCTCAGATTCAATTGGCTCAGTCATTGTATGATGATGGACGAACGGTCTATGCTGCAGCATTTTCACGGGATGGTAATTTTGTTGCAGTTGGAAGTAGTAAATCCGCTGAGCAGCTTGAGTTGTTTAGCCATAGCAATGGGTTTTTACGTACATTAGCTCATCCAATTAATATGCTCAATAGCACAAAAGCTTTGGCGTGGAGTATGGATAGTCAGGTTTTAGTTACGGCAGATGATACGAAAACGCTTATTGTTTGGCAGCCTATAAATACGCCATTGCGTGATGATCGTTCCTTACTTATCCGTGATTCGTATGATAATTTCCCCGTTGTTTTTCCAGCTTGGCGTGTTGATTGGAATATGAGTGGAGAATACCTAGCTGCAAGCATGGTGCATGCAGCGCTTGGTAATCCGGCTGGCCATATTTTTTTATATGCTTATGATGATCAAGCGCAAACAATTTCTCTTAGGGATGAGGTGCGTTTTTCTAGTTCAGGTGAAAATTATGGTGTTTATGCATTGCGTTGGTCGCCAGATGGGCAAACGCTCGTTACCGCTGGTATTTGGCCCGATGAAACAATGACTGGATTTATAGATAGCAGACACGATGTACGTGTGTACCAGCGTAATGGAGATCAGTTAGAGCCCTTAACGTCATTTGGCTTTAGGGATATGTGGAATTCACCTCAGTATGTACGTGATACTATTCCTGCGGTAAATGGATTATCGTGGTCGCCTGATGGAGCATATCTTGCTGTAACAGGTATTTTCCCCATTCGATTTCCAGGTGAGCCAGAGAGCCTTATAAACCAAAATGTGCGTGTTTATGCCTTTGATCCTTTGGCTCTTCCTGAGAATATGTTTACTCTTGTTGCACATGTTCGGTTTATGGAAGGTGAGTATCTATTTCCTGCTGATTGTGCATGGTCACATACTGGAGATTATATTGCGGTGACAGGAAGAGCTGGTGATGGAAGTCCTCGTCCGTTTAAAATTTATCAGTTTAATCGGGTTCTTAATACGTTGACCGAAGTGAATTCTTTTATAAGTGCAGCGATTTCTATGGGGGCTGTTTCATGGAGTTACGATGATCGATTTATTGCGTTCGTACAGGGAACAACGCTCTATATTTACGAGTATGATAAAGTTGGTAATGTATTGACTCACCGTAAAACAGTGAGCGGTTCGTTTAGCTGTGCGCGCTGGGATGGTGAGGGTCTTTGGCTTGCTACGGTTGGGAGTGACTCCTATGCGCGATTGTATGAATTTTATTCTGCGGATTATTCATTGCGGGAGCATGCCTCACTTCAATTACCTGCTGCGGTTCAAGATATTGCATGGCGTTATGATAATGCTGTTTTTGCCGTAGCGCAAAATACACCACTTGCAGGAGGAGCTGGAGCTGTGCTCATTATAGATCGTTTTGTTAAACTTGATCCAGCGAATATTGATATGTCGAGCACGCTTCGTATTGACGCAGGAATCGATGATGAGGCTCAAGGCGTTGATGTTTGCATGTTGGGAGATACGCAGGTTTGTGTACGGGGGAATGTTTCTTATCGATAATTATTATCTGTTATTTACAGTTTTTTATACAGCCTGACACATTAACATGTCAGGCTGTATTCTTTTATGTTTGCCAGAGGTGGGGCGGTTGATGGTTTGGCCTGTGCATGGTACTATTGTTAAAATGGATTAGTTATTTATTATAAATTTCGTGTGATAGCGTGGAGGTTATCATGAAACGTACGAGTTTTTATAGCTTGTTTTCTGTTTGTTTATTATTTTTCCACAGTTGTTTAGGCTTGTCGGTTGGAAGTGCTGGCTTTAATAATCCAACGATGAGTTATTCCTTTGATCAGAAAGAAGATTCTCTTGCGCTTTTTTCATTGGTTGATACTGTTGTTGGTTTTGATAATTCTTCAATTTCTGAGGCTATTGCAGGGCAGTGCCACGTAAAGATGCGTGAATTATTTTTACAAGAGTTGGCGCCGCAAACTATTCTGACCACTATGCAAAAGTTTTTTACTACATTATTTTTGGATATTGATACGGAAATTAATAAAAACATTCAAGAAGGTGATGCATTTGGCGCGACTGCGCTTTTTGCTGCCATTAAAGATAATGCGGTGTATACGGTAAACCTTGGAGACTCACGTGCGGTTGTTGCATATCTTGATCAGGAAGTTGATAATGGTAATTTAAACCTTATTGCGCGTGACCTTACGCAGGATCATAAAATATATTTCCCTCAGGAGCGTACACGAATCGAACAGGCTGGTGAATCTTTTTATAGGGTGAAACAAATTCCAGGTTTTGTGTTCCTTGGGAATGCTAACAATTTTTGTGGTGATTTTGTTTCTATTTCTCGTGGATTTGGGTTGGCGGCATATAAAAAAGGATCAACAGGATTTTTGGGTTTAGGAAAAAAAGAATCAGCATTATTAACTGAGCCCTGTGTTAATCAAATGAATATTACAGGAAATCAGGCGTTTATGATCATGGCAAGTGGATCTTTTTGGGAATGTATGGATAGCCAGGCCGCTGTTGATTTTGTGCATGCATGGCTCACGGAGCGTTCAATTTCTTTAAATGCTGTAACAAAAGATATTGCTGATGAGGTTACTTGCGCATTGGTAAGTGCCGTAAGCGGAAAAAAAGAAGAAAATTTGCAAAATGTTCTTTTGCAAAAAGCTATGATAGTGAAAATCATTTTTTTTGGAAATACGCTTGAAGAAGAGTATGCGCAGCGTCATTGTATTAACCTTAAAATTAAAAAATTTGATGATTTTTATGATGATCTTAAGAAAAAAAACGCACCTGGTTTTGTAGCCAATAAGAATCTAATAGAATATTTTTATGATAAGAAAATGAAAAAGTTGCGTGGTGCTTATGCTCAGGCTGAGTTTAAAATAGCTATGGGACAAAAAGCGTGTGATCCATGTAAGGATGTTGATAATGATCATATTCTTGATAAAAAATGGGCGAAAAGCCTTGATAAAATTTCTTTGGATGATTATCAGAACCTATGCCAAGAACAAGATTTAGAAGTTGAAGGAGAATCGCTAGCTTTTGATATGAATGAAATAGAAAATATTGTGACGGAATCTTTAGATCATGATGATGTAGCGCCTGGGGTTGCTCAGGATCTTATGTTACCTGAACCGCTTTTTTTAGATGAGCAAGATAATCTGGGTGAGCCAAAATTAATCGGATTGCCAAGCAATAGTGTTGTTGAAAAAGGTGATAATCAAAAAGTTATAGTATCAGATGCTGATGTACATCAACAGGCTGTTGAAAATGTTGGTGAAGCGGTTAGTAGTTGGGAGCCATGGATGAGTGTTGCATTGAGTACGGCTTCTTCATGGGCTTGGTCAGGAATTTTTAATGAAATTACATCGTTATGGCCTTCTTTGTCGTCGATACCTGCTATGCCGTGGTATTTTTCTTTTCCTTTAACAAATATGATTCCGTTTATGGAAGGATATTTAATGTATCCTGATGCGCCCTTAAAGCAACGTTTATTAATGGCCGGGAGTTCCATTGTAAGAGGGTTTATTACTAGTAGAATGGTTAATATTGGGCTTTCTACAGCAAAGTGGGGGCTATCTCAAGGATTTGGATTTATTAAGTTTATAGCTGGCGCTGATTAGCATATAACATGTAAAATTATTTTTTAACAAAGAGCCGCGGATGTTATAACATCCGCGGCTCTTTGTTAAAAAATAGCATTATGTATTTAAAAAAGCTTGGCAGTCGAGTGCGGCCATGCACCCTTGTCCAGCTGATGTTGCAGCTTGGCGATATTTATGATCAGCTATTTCGCCTGCTACAAAAACTCCTGGGATAGTGGTTTTGGTGTTTTCATGGCTTACAAGGTATCCGTATGCATCGGTTTTTAATGAGTCTTTAAAAATCTCTGAATTTGGAATAAGGCCAATGGCAACAAATACGCCATCGGTTTTGAGTTCTGCTGTTGCGTGAGTTATTGTATTTTCAAGAATAACATGCGTAACTCCAAGTTTGTCGCCTTTAATTTCATTAAGTTTTGTTGAGTATTTTATTTCGATTTTTGGATTTGCAAGCACTTTGTCTTTAATGGGATCTGTTGCGGTGAGGTTTTCAAGGAGGTTGAGAATAATAACTTTGTTGGCAAAGTGCGCAAGGTGGTCAGCTTCGACCATGGCTGAGTTGCCGCCTCCCACTACCACAACGGTTTTGTTTTGATAGAAGGGAGCATCGCATGTTGCGCACACCGCTACACCACTTCCCCAGTAGGCATCTTCGCCGGGGCAGCCAAGTTTTTTGTGGCGTGATCCTGTTGCAATAATGACTGATTCTGCTTGTATTGTTTTGTTGCCATCGGTTGTGATGGTAAATGGACGCTGGGAAAAATCAACCTGTGTTGCCGATTCTTGGAGCATAAAACACCCATTTTTTTGTGCTTGCGCTCTCATGTTTTCCATGAGTTCTTGTCCCATAATTGAAAGAGATCCTGGCCAGTTTTCAACTGCGGTGGTTGTGGTGAGTTGTCCGCCGGGCATCGGCCCTTCAAGAACAATTGTGGAATACTTTCCTCGAGCCATGTAAATGCCAGCGGTAAGTCCTGCGGGGCCTGATCCAATAATTGCAACTTTATAAATCATGAGTGTCCTTATGGAATTAAGGTGTTATATTATGATAGTGTAATTGAGAAATGAGTTTATTAAACGTTGAGCAAAATGTAAAATTCATTGTTAATAATTAAAATGAAAACAGGGCGTATGCAATATTGGTGCGCTTTGGTATACTGGCAACAGTCGGCGAGCGTTGATACGCTCCTACGGGTGACATGCTACAACGACGGTTTTGCCCCGGATCGATACCC
This sequence comes from candidate division TM6 bacterium GW2011_GWF2_38_10, assembly GCA_000992305.1. Classification (GTDB taxonomy): domain Bacteria; phylum Babelota; class Babeliae; order Babelales; family RVW-14; genus GWF2-38-10. The sequence goes on along the minus strand of LBTY01000008.1, from coordinate 21,020 downwards.
GCGGTGATAAGCGCAAAAATTCATCTTAAAAAATTATGGAAATAGGATGATGATGAAAAAAGAACTTGGATTAGGTGTTCACGATTTTAAAACATTGATTGAGCGTGGTTATTACTATGTTGATAAGTCAATGTTTATTTACGATGTTTTGCATGAAGCAAAACCGGTAACGATTCTTCCGCGCCCCCGCAGGTTTGGAAAAACATTGAATATGTCGATGCTTCAATATTTTTTTGAAAAAAATCCAAAACAATCTGATAATCGTCATTTGTTTGATGGTCTTGCCATAACAAACTATCCTGAAGTTATGGCGCAGCAAGGGCAATATCCTGTTATTTTTATCTCGTTTAAGGGGATAAAAAGTTCGACGTGGCAAGGATGCTACGAAGCGATAACGCTTTTAATTACTGCCGAATGTAAACGTCATGGTGTTGTGCTTCAAAATTCATGTATTGATGAGCATAATCAGTCAATTTGGCAGGCGTTGATAACTCAAAAAGCGTCTCAAACACATTATGAACAAGCGTTGAAATTTCTTTCAGAGCATCTTTATAATGTTTATAATCAAAAAGTAATTATTCTCATCGATGAATATGATGCGCCAATGCAAGCTGGTTTTGAATTTAATTATTATGAAGAAATAAAAAATTTTATGTACAATTTTTTTTGCGCTGGCTTGAAAGACAATAATTATCTTGAATTTTCGGTGATAACGGGTATTTTGCGCATTGCCAAAGATAGCCTTTTTTCGGGGATGAATAATGCAGCAACATACTCGTTGCTTGATGATGCGTTTGCCGATAAATTTGGTTTTTTAGAAGATGAAGTGACAGCAGTGCTTAATTATTTTCAAACGCAGATTGATCGAGAAAAAGTTCGTGAATGGTACAATGGCTATCGTGTTGGTTTGCCAAAGTACGATGTGCAGGGGCATGAGTCTTTTACGATGGTCTATAATCCTTGGTCAATTATTGAATGCATTAATAAAAAGGCTCTTGGTGCTCATTGGATCAACACGGGCGTGCATATGCTTATTGAAAAATCTATGCGTAAGGCATCGGCAGAGGATAAAGAGAATTTGCTGCGAATATTAGATGGTGGTTCGATTGAAAAAACAATTAGCGATACGATTGTATTCCGCGATGTGTACAATGATTCAAGTGCGTTGTGGTCATTTTTAGTGTTTACTGGATACCTTACGTGGAAGAGTCGCACAAATATGGTGGGTAAAACAACAGCGGCGCTTATTGCTCCTAATTTTGAAGTTTTGGATTCGTTAAAAACAATGGTTACGTCATGGTTTAATGAAGTTCCCGCAAGTCGTGTTTATTTTGATCACATGATTAATGGGATTAAAACGGGTGATGTTGAGGAATTTTTGCAAAATTTTGAGCAAGCGGTTTTAGAAAGTTTAAGTTTTTTTGATGTTGGTGATAAAGGGGAAAATGCCTATCAGGCTTTTGCGTTGGGGATTTTTGCCAGCCTTGGTCATACGTATGAAACAGCATCAAATCGTGAAAGTGGATACGGCCGCTATGATGTATGTATTTTTCCCAAGGATACAAAAAAAATGGGGATGATTATTGAGTTTAAGCGACGCAAGCTTTCTGAAAAAAAACCATTATCAACGTATGCCAAAGGAGCTCGTGAGCAGATTGATGAATATGCGTATGATCTTGAAATGCAGCGGCGAGGGATTTTAGTGGTGGCCAAAATAGGTATTGCGTTTCAAGGCAAGCATATGGCATGGATGTACCAGGTGTACAATTCGGGTATGTTAATAAGTAAGGGAGCTTACTCTGCAGAGCCTAAAAAACAGAGCAAAAAACGAGGAACAAAAAAGTGATAGTTTAGTTTAAAAAGGTGTGAGAAGTTTGGTTGGAATGGTTTTAAAAAAAAGAGGAAGGAGATTGTATGCTCAAGCATAGCATAGTTTTTTGGGGTGGCGCATTGTTGGGAATAACATTGGTGACTATTGGGCTTTCTGCGGCGTCGCTTGATGGAACGTCGAGTGTTATTTTTAAAGAAGATCATCATGTTTTTCGTGATGGTGAGCAAGCCAAGGGGTTTGTATATTTAGATGATGGTTTTACGGTGCTTAATAATGCAACTGCGACTGTGAATTGTTTGTATCCTGTAGCAGGAAGCATTGATTTGCGAGGAACTGGTAATCTTGTGTTAGAAGGTTGTCTTGCGCTTGATAATCAAAGTACCATTACCCAAGGGGGATATATTTTGTCTGAGGGGAGTGGTGTCGCTTTACATTCTGATGTTACGGTTCCGCGAGGGGTTGTCGTGCATTGTGCGGGTGATATGGTTATTGATGGGCATGGAAATACACTTCATTTAGAGCCCGATACGCAATTATTTTTGGATACTGATAGTACGCTTACTCTAAAAAATATGGTGTTAATGGTTGATCGATCGTACCCTGGCCAACCGGCTCTTCACGTTTCTACGTCGTTGAGTAAGCTTTGTTTTGATAATGTGGTACTCAATTTGGGTAATGATTTATATTTGAATAAAGGGCAGTTTTTTTTCCATAATGATGTGGTGGTGACCGGAACTAGTGCGCTTGTGTATGCGGCGTCGGTGCCAAGTTTTGTTGCTCCTGCAAGTCAATTATATTTTGATTATGGAACAACATTTTCATTTTCTCCATGTACTTCGCATAGGGATTTGTTAAAGTTTGTTGATGAAACAGCTTCATTATTTTTTGATGGTGCAACGCTTAAAGCAACTGGGACTGGTATGCAACTTACCAATGGGGACGTGTATTTTGATGATTTAGTATCTATTGAGCAGCGTGATTTCAATCTATCTGTGGTAAGTGCATCAAAGCTTCAATCAGTTAACCTTGTATCAGTTTTTACCTTAGCATTTTCTCCTAATGGGCGTTATGTTGCGGTTGGTACATTATCTGGTACTGATAGGTTGCATCTTTATGCTTTAGAAGGTGGGCAGTTGGTGCATAAGCAATCACTCGGTGGTGCTAATAGCGTTCATTGTGTTGCCTGGTCTCCCGATGGTAACTATCTTGCCATTGGACGAGATAGTACACCTCGTCTTGTTTTATATGCATTAGAAGATGGATTGTTACAGTCCAAGCAAACGTTTACCATTAGTAATCAGGTGCGGCCGGTTGCTTGGTCTCCTGATGGTAGATTTTTAGCGATTGGTAAATATTATACCGATACGGTTGGGCTTGAATTATATTCTTTTAAATACGGGCAACTTACGTATTTGCAGACGGTGAATGTGGGAAGTAGTGTGAATAGTTTGAAGTGGTCTCGTGATGGACGGTATTTAGCGGTCGGTGCCTCTGATCTGCGTTTGTATCGACTTGTTGATGAGTCTTTTGATTGGGTCCAGACTGTTAGTGATGGATCTGTTTCGACGTTAGCATGGTCTCCCGATGGTAATTATGTAGCGATTGGGAGTTCGAATTTACGTATTTATTCTTTTGCCAATGCTCAGTTGCAATTAACATCAACTGTTTCTGGTTCGTCAATTTCAGGAATAGATTGGGTGTCTGGTGGAAATTTTCTATTGAGTGTTGGGAATAATACGGTGCGTTGGTTTTCATTTGTTGGTGGGCAGGCGGCATATGTGTCATCTTTCGCACTATCGAGTTCAGCACAAATATCGGTATCAGCTGATGGGGGATATTGTGCCATTGGAAAACAGTCTGGGTCTAATGATCTTGAGCTGTATCCGGTAACGTATTCGGGAAAGGCTATTAATAAAGAGATTTCTTTTGGAGATGGAGAATATGCAAGCAATAATTGTTCGGTAAACATTTTATCTAATGCGCGTGTTATTGTTGGTGGTAATGTTGTTTATAACGCTGTGTAATAGTTGAGCTAAAAGCCCATTGCGTGCGCACCTGAAATGCGCACGCAATGGGCTTTTTTATATACGTCGCTCGATGACATAATTACTTGCTTGAATTCCATCGGGCTTGCTTTTTGCATATTTTTTTAGGTCTGTTGCCTGTTGGCTGATGTGTGCAATTGAATAAAATGGTTGATGTTCGTTTGAAATAATCGCGATAGAAACTGACGTGAGCGGAAATGTTCGCTCAACACCTTGTCGATCTTTGGCGCGTATAGTTTTTTGTTGTTGCGCTTGAATATCATAAAAAGAAGGAACAGTTGCGTCAAAGGTTGAGCAGATTGTGTGCGCAATTGCTATAGCTTTGTTTGGTGTTGAAAGTACGATAAAATCATCGCCGCCAAGATGTCCAACAAAGTCACTTGTATTGCCGTGTTGTTGGGTTGCTGTTGAAATAATGTGAGCTGCAGCACAAATAAGGGCATCCCCTTTATCAAAACCATAGGTATCGTTGTAGACTTTAAAGTAGTCTAAATCGATGTACAAAATTGCTAGTGGTCGTCCGAGTCGAGCGACCATGAGGCGATTAATGGTTGCATTGCCGGGAAGTTTGGTTAATGGGTTGGCATTTTGGTCGCGCTCTGCGCGCTGTATGTTCATAAATATGCGGCTTTGTAAGTGGTGAGCAATCAGTGGTTTTTGAATAAAATCGTCGGCGCCAACGTGAACGGCATTGCTTACAAAGGATTGATCAACTGTTTTTGTTATGATAATGACGGGAATGTGGTAGGTGGTAAAATGTGCTTTTATTTCGTGGGTGATGACGAGAGCATCGGTTGTTGGTGGTTGATGGTCTATGATAATGCATACGGGTGTCGGAGCTCCGTGTGCTTGCTCAATAACTTCTTTGAGGGTTGTGGCGGTAAGTATTTCGTAGGTTGCTTGGAGTTCTTGACTCAGTTGTGTGTGTGTTGATGGATCATTGCTAACGATGAGAATGCGGCTTGGGGTTTGTAACATCATGGGTATCCTTTTTGGGGGTTAATGGATATAATTTTATCTTTGCCCACGTGGCTGCTTAGAGTATACTAGGTTTATGGTTTAAGTAGAATAGCTATTCTTACGAGGTATCTTTATATGAAAATTATACAAAGTCGATATGGCATAATGCTTATGTGTGCGGTTATCGCATGTATTGTGCCTGGATGTATTAAATATCACAAAACCTTGCCGAGTGAATTTCCGCAACCGGAAAAACAAGAACGATATGATGATGTAGCACTTAATTATATACGATCAACGCGCGTGTATGAGCAATTTTGCACGAAAGCGCTTTTTGATGTTTTATGGCTTTCAGATGATGTGCGTGTTGCGTATGGAAATTTTCATTGTAAAAAACGTGGTATTGTGGGTGATGCTGCGGAAGCATTTATTGCGCGAGCGCGAGAAGAAAATAATCATTGGACAACCTTTTGCGTTTTAGCTGATGTTCGAGATCGATCTGGATTGAGTTTATCTGATGCTCATGCTCCTTGGACGTTTTCAATGAACTATCAAAATAAATCGTATGCACCATTGAGTGTTAAAGAAGTTGATCTTGAACCTGAATATCAGGTATTTTTTGGGTCGCAACGTGTTATGTTTAAAACGGCATATATGGTTAAATTTCCACCATTGCCGGCTGATCAGCCCGTGCAGGGGGTTATTACGTTAACAGTACAATCAATTCAAGAAAAAATGTCATTGGTGTGGGATTTACAGGCGCTGGAAAATACCGGTGCTAAGGATAAGCGATATGAAGATTTTTATTGGGGCTGATCACCGCGGGGTTGCGTTAAAGGCGCAGCTTATTGAACATTTTACTGAGCTTGAGTTTGTTGACCAAGGAGCTTTTTCTGATAATCGAACCGACTATCCTCGCTATGCGCAACTTGTGTGCAAGGCTGTACAAAAAACTCCAGAATCACGTGGAATTTTAATTTGTGGGTCTGGGGTGGGGATGTCAATAGCGGCAAATCGGTTTTGTGGGATTTATGCGGCGTTGTGTTGGTCTGTTGAGGTTGCTCAAGCGGCGGCGGCTCATGATCGAGCAAATATCTTAGTGTTATCGGCTGAATTTGTTTCAAGTGGTGATAATCAGGCAATTGTTGCGGCGTGGTTGGCTACGCCTTTTTTGGGTGGGGTGTATGAAAATCGGTTGGTAAGTATTGAGGCTATGCAGGGTGAGTAAGTTATGCTACAGTACAGGAGATAAAAGGATTCGGTAGTGGGGAGTAGGTTGGCAAAAGTTAGATTACCATGGAATGCAAGAGGTTGATGATCAATGGTCGCTGAAAAAAATACCCCATTAATGGAGCAATATTTTACCATTAAAAGCCAGTATCCTGATGCTTTATTGTTGTTTCAGGTTGGTGATTTTTATGAATTATTTTTTGAGGATGCACAAAAAGCAGCGGCTACGTTGGCGATTACGTTAACAAAGCGGGGCAAAAATAAAGGCGTTGATGTTCCATTGTGTGGGATTCCAGTTCATGCGCTGAATCATTATGTTCCCAAACTTATTCGGCAAGGATATCGAGTGGCGGTTTGCGATCAGCTTACCAAACCTATGCCCGGAACGGTTGTGCAGCGCGGGGTTACTCATGTTTTTACTCCCGGCACCTTGACCGACCAAGCGTTACTTGATGAAAAAACAGCATCGTATTTATTATCGTTTTTTCCGTGTGATGATCAATGGGCTCTTGTTTTTTCTGAATTGTTAACGGCACAGCTTTTTGCTACAACGGTTGCGGTTGGTGAACATCGATTGCTTGAGGCTGAGTTGGCTCGTTTTTCGCCCGATGAAATTCTTATTCCTACCATGCGTACTCAGGCTGGGTTGGTAACTTATTTTGGACAACTTGGTTATTGTACAACTCCTGTAATTATGAACGAAGACAGCAGGGATGATTATGCATTGCCGTCGATTGCTCGCGCGGTTATTGAACAACAATTTTCTGATGCTATTGTGCAGCAGCTTCGATCAAAGCCGGCGCTCAATGGCGGCATGGAGCAGTTGTTTGGGTATTTGCATAAACATCAGCAGGGGGCCCTTGAGCACTTTAAAAGTGTACATTTTTATGAGCCCGATGATTATCTTCTTCTTGATGCTGCTACGCAAAAAAATCTTGATTTGGTAGTTGCCGGTGGGTATGGAGCCGAAAAACAGAGTGGCGGGGCTAAAACGCTATTTGCCGTTATGGATGGAGCTAAAACGGCGATGGGTTCTCGTACCATTAAAAAATGGATTTTACGTCCTTTGATGCAGCGCGTGAGTATTGAACAGCGGCTTGATGTGGTATCGGCACTCGTTCACAATGTTGCTCTTTTGCAGGCTTTTGAGCGCACGTTAGGGCAGGTTGCAGATCTTGAGCGGATTATTGGACGCATTGCGCTTGATCGCGCAACGGTTGCCGATTATAAAGCATTGCGTGATTCGTTATTGTTATTAGGGGACGTCACATCATTATTGTCTCAGCTTGCTCAGCTTGAGCCAAAGCCGCAGCTTGCAATGATGCTTGTGCAAAAAATTGCCGATTTTTCATCGTTAATTACCTTATTGCAATCAAGTTTAAATGATGATCCTGCCGTTGATGTGGTCATTAAATCAGGATTTAACCCAGAGTTGGACCGACTGCGTCATTTGTTGGCGCATAGCCATCAAGACATTTTAGCGCTGGAGTCTTGCGAGGTTGCGGCGACGGGAATTGCAAGCCTTAAAATAGGGTTTACCGATTTATCGGGATACTACATTGAGGTTACTCAGACGCATCTTGCCAAAATTCCAGAGCGCTATGTTCATAAGCAAACGCTTTCAAATCGTCAACGATTTACCACGCCGGAGCTGAAAGGTATAGAGGCTGATTTGTTTAAGGCCCGTAACGAGCTTGGCGAAATTGAAAAAGAAGTTTTTGCGCGCGTTAAGCAAAATGTTCGTACGTATTTGTCATCATTGCGTCTTTGTGCTCAAGCGCTCGCATATCTTGATGGGTTGTTTGGTTTTGCGTGGATTGCTTACCATAATCATTATGTTCGTCCAACATTTAATGATAAACGGTCGATTAATATTGTTGGAGGACGACATCCGGTTGTTGCACAGAATGTTGGTGCGGCGTTTATTCCAAATAATACGCAGATAAATGATCAGCAATCGTTATTGATTATAACCGGTCCTAATATGGGTGGTAAGTCAACGTATTTGCGGCAAGTTGCGTTAATCAGCATTATGGCGCAGGCAGGTAGTTTTGTCCCTGCCGAGGCTGCAGATCTTTTTATCGTTGATCGTATTTTTACGCGTATTGGGGCGGGGGATAATGTTGCGTTAGGTAAAAGTACCTTTTTGGTGGAAATGGAAGAAACAGCTACGATTTGTACGCAAGCTCGTGCGCAAAGTTTAGTTATTTTGGATGAGGTTGGGCGTGGGACGAGCACCTTTGATGGTATGGCGCTTGCGCAAGCAATTATTGAGTACATAGCGCAGTATCTTGGGGCTCGATGCTTGTTTGCAACTCATTATCATGAACTTACCATGTTGCAACAAACGATTCCTGTCATTGCCAATTATCATGCCGATTGTAAAAAAGTTGATGATGATATTGTTTTTTTACATACCATTATTCCTGGTGTTGCTCAAAGTAGTTTTGGTGTTGATGTTGCGCGCCTTGCACAAGTGCCAGCGGCTATTACAACGCGTGCGGCGCAACTTTTAAAAGCTATGGAACGGCATGAAACAACCTTAAGTTCTGCTCTTGATACGCCGCCGCAGGCCTTGCATTGTGAGTATTGTGTTGATAAAAAAGTAATGGAGTGGCTGCAGCGTGTTCGCAATCTTGATCTTGATGGATTAACCCCTCGGCAAGCATATGATATACTTTGGGAATTGAAAAAACAGGTGTAGCTGAAATTTATGTGATATACTTACGCTTGTCTATGTGTTTGCGGGATAGGACAGTGATGTTATGATGAAAAGGAATGCGATGAAAAAACTTGCCGTATCGATTTCAAGCTTTGAATTATTGATTAATCAGGGGTGTGCATATGTTGACAAAACTGCTCATCTTTGCAAGCTTATTAAAAACTATGGTGCATTTTTTTTATCACGGCCTCGTCGTTTTGGCAAGTCATTAACTTGTTCAACATTAGAAGCTATTTTTCAGGGTAAAAAAGAATTATTTGATGGCCTTGCAATAAGCTGCATGGAGTATGATTGGAAAAAACATCCGGTGATCCATATCAGTTTTGCCGAGGTGAGTCATAAAACTGATACGGAATTAATCGATAACGTAAAAGTTACGTTACACAATTGTGCACAAAAATATGGTGTAAGCATTGATCAATCAATTGCTCCTGGAACTTATTTGGCTCAATTGATTATAAAATTGCATGAAAAGCATGGCCCAGTTGCGGTGATTATTGATGAATATGACAAGCCGATTTTGGACCACATTGATGATAAAGCGATGGTTGAAAAAATGCAACAACTTATGCGCAGCCTTTATGGTGTTTTCAAGGGGAATAATGTTGGCAGCTGCATGCGTTTTTTATTTATTACCGGTGTGAGCCGATTTTCTAAGGTTTCACTTTTTTCGGAGTTGAATAATCTTAAAGATCTTTCTATGAATGAAGATGTGGCAACCATGTGTGGTTATACACAACAAGAACTGGAAGAAAATTTTAAGGAACACATTAATGCGTTGGCACAAGCAAAGGGGTGGACATATCAACAAGCTCTTGCAGAGCTTAAGCGATGGTATAACGGGTTTAAGTTTTCAAATCAAGGCGAAAAGGTATACAATCCCTTTTCGATTGCATATTGTTTAGATGATAAAAAAATAGAAAACTATTGGTTTTCAAGCGGTACGCCAAAATTTATGCTCACCGCGCTCACCGATGCGCCAGAAGAGAAGCGCAACGAATTAAAGGAGCAGTTACTCACGCTTGAATTGCAAAAAATTTCATCATCATCGATTCAAAATTTTAATATTGCACGATTGTATGATAATTTGTTGGTATTGTTTTTGCAGACGGGATATTTGACCATTAAAGAATATGATGATTTTGCTTCGATGTATTGGTTGCACTATCCCAATGAAGAAGTTCGTCGTTCGTGCACCGAGCAGATTATGCTTGAGCTTGTGCAGGTTTCGCTTGATGCATTTGCTGATTGGATTGCTAAGTTTCGTCGGGCGTTGCTTGCCGGCGATGTGGATACGTTTTTAATGCATATGCAAAACTTTATGCGTTTGATCCCGCACAACGTTATTGTAAATCGAGAAAAGTGCTATCAGGCAACCTTTTTTACTATCTGCAAGTTGTTGGGTGTGCATATGTTTGTTGAAGAAGCTACCGACCTTGGATTTATTGATGGAGTTATCACTACGCCAACGAATGTGTTCGTGATTGAGTTTAAAAAGGATCGTAATCCAGCGGCGGCGCTAGCGCAAATTAAAAAAAATAATTATTCCTATAAGTATGTGGTAGAGAGCAAGCTGCCGGTTATGCATGTTGGGATTAGCTTTTATTTTACTAAGGGAAAGAGTGTTTCGTTAAAATGGTTAGTTGAGAAAGCGTAACGGATGAAAAAATGAAAAAAAATTGCTAACCTAGTTTAAAAAGACGGGAAAGGCCTGTCTGGAATATTTAAAAAAAAGAGGAAGGAGATTGTATGCTCAAGCGTAGCATAATGTTTTGTTGTGGCGCATTGCTGGGAGTAGCATTGTTGACCATTGGGGTTCGTGCCGAGTCAATTGATGGCACAACGGGGGTTGCCTTTCAACAGTATAACCATGTTTTTCGTGACGGCGATCAGGCTCAGGGGTTTGTTTATTTTGCCGATGGGTTTACGGTGTTGCCGGGTGCTGCCATTACGATGGATTGCGTAACATCTGTTTCTGGCGCCATTGATCTGCGGGGCACGGGCGCGGTGCACTTAGCGCGTGATCTTGCACTTGATAGCCACGTAACTATCTCTGATGGCGGTTATTTTTCATCGGCGGGCAAGGGGCTTACGCTTGGGGGTAATCTAAGAATCCCTTCGGGTAAGGTTGTTCATTGCGCCGGCGATATGGTGATTGACGGCGGCGGGCGGACGTTGACTTTTGAGCCGCATGCGCAGTTGATGGTAGATGCAAATGCTACGGTGACCTTACGCAACATGATTATTAGCACTGATCGTATTGCTGTTAGCAAAACGCAATTAGATTGTTCAGGGAGTAGCAAATTATGTTTTGATAATGTTATTTTTTCACTTGGCTATGATCTTGATTTAAAGGGTGGTCAGCATTTTTTTCATCATGATGTTGTTGTTACTGGAAGATCGCTCTACTAAGCCGGCTTATATTGCTTCACAAAGTAGTTTGTATGTTCAAGATGGTTCAACATTTTTATATGCTCCGTATGCGAATGATAGTGGTTTTGTGAAGCTTGCAGATGCTTCATCACGGTTGATAGTTGACAATGCATCGCTTGATGTTGTGGGTCAGGGGTTACGGTTAACTCGGGGGCAGCTGGGGTTAAACAACACGGTTGATGTGAATGTTACCTCGGCGATTGCGACTCCTGTAGTAGGAGATCGAACTGATACTTCGTATAGTTTGATAAGAGCAAATGTATGGTCTCCTAATGGAGCTTGGTTAGCAATAGGTCTTGGCTCTCCTTATTTTTTGAATGTTTTTAAAGCTTCCGATCTTACAACTTCTGTATTTTCCGCAGCTATGGGTGGATTCTTCATGAATAGTTTTACAAATGATGGGGTTAATTTAATAGCATGGACTCCTGATAGTGATTGTTTTGTCTTTCCTTCAGGAAGTAACTTAATAAGTGTATATCGTATTGATAGCCTTGGAAATTGTAGTTTAGTAGAAGCGAAAAATGTTGGAGATTCCATTTATTCTTTAGCTTTTTCACCTGATGGAAAATGGTTGGCTGTTGGTGGAGATGCTAATTTCTATATTTATCCCGTTAATGAAAATAAAACGTTGGGCACGGTTGTAACGCATAGCGGTGTTTCGCAAGTGTTTGCTTTAGCGTGGTCACCAAATGGAAGATGCCTTGCTTTGAGTTGGGGATCGGTTGATGATTATAGGCTTAAGGTTGGGACAGTAGATGTTAGTGGTAACTGGACTTTGACTCAAGCATTGGGAAAGAGTGGAAATTTTCCTCCAACATCTATAACATGGTCACCGGATGGAACCTATCTTGCCGCAACCTATTCAATGATTAGTACGACAGATGCTCTCTATATTTATTACATGAATCAAGAAGATGGAACATTTGGTGCACGTGTAACTGGATCTATGCCGCAATATGCACATTCTTTGTCATGGTCAGTAGATTCACGGTATCTTTTGGTTGGTAGATCATCGCAAAGTTATAATAATTTCTTGGTTTATCGCATATGGAACGGGCAGGCAACAATTGTTCAAACAGTTTCGACTGATGGGAATCCTTATAAATTGGTTGCTTGGCATCCGGCTGGTGAAAAAATTGCGGCTTATAAATCAAATTATTATTTATGCACATTCCCCGTCACCTACAATTATATAACATCCGGTGCTCCTGCTGCGGCATTGACCTTGGGTAACGGTGGTACTGATGCAACACAGGATTGTGATGTTCGCTACTCCGCGGCTACAACATTGCATGTTTCTGGGAGCGTGGTTGTTGATCCTGCCCATAGTTGAATAATTATGAGTGAAAATATGTTTCGTTTAAAAAGGATTATGATATGAAGAAATTTTTGTGGTTATTTGCTGGAGTTTTTTTAAGCGCGGGAGTTTTTACTCTTTCTGCGCAAATAATTAATAGTGGAGCGTGGGAATTGTCATCCCATACCTCAACAACACTTGATTCTGGAACATATGCCCCATCTGGTCTTGTATACAATGATCAAGTTGCTTTGGAGAATAATAATCACTATTGTGGTGTGATATATTTTAATCATGGTTTTTCTTTGGATTCTGGTCATGTTGCATATCTCGATCTTTTACAACCTGTTAGTGGTGATATTGATTTGAATGATACCGCAAGCCTTGTGCTTGAAAATGATTTAGTATTGGCTCCGGGTGTGCAGTTGTTGAGCGGCGGCACCATTGAAGCTGATGGTGCAACGTTGTTGTTGCAGGGTGATTGTACGATTCCGGCGAGTAAAATTCTTACGCTGCAGGGGACAATAACGATCGATGGTAATGGTAATAAGCTTATATTTGCGGATGATGCACAATTAAAAGCAGCAAGTGATGCTATAATTGTTATGAAAAATATGACGTTAAAAACAACGGGTACAACTAATACATTACCACTTATTGATAATGGCGCCTCAGGATGTTTGGTGACGTTAGACAATATAGCTTTTGATTTTAATTACGATGTTGCACTTAGTACCGATGCTCTTGTTGCTCAACAGGCAATAACCAATGCGTTACATGGTGTTTTACCTAATACAAACATTTTTTCTGTCGATGGTGCGACGTTACTGCTTCAGGGTGATACATCAATTTCTGCGGGGAAGGTAATTCATTGTGCTGGCGATATAGTTATTGATGGTGGCGGACGGACGGTGTATTTTGAGCCGCATGCGCAGCTTATGGCGGATGCTAATAGTACGGTGACGCTGCGTAACATGATTATATCTCCTGAACGCATGGGAGCTGCAACACCAGCGTTGGAATGCGATGCTTCAGGAAAATTGTGCTTGGACAATGTCGTTCTCAACCTTAGTAATGATTTGCAGATTGATCAAGGATCTATTTTTGTGCACAATGATGTGGTGGTGAGTGGAACAAGTGCATTGTTGTATCAATCTCCTCGATTGTTGAGTATTGCGCCACATGGAACACTTTATTTTGATACTGGAGCAACATTTTCTTTTGCGCCAAAGTCAGCAGCACTTGAACGATTACAGTTGGGTTCTGCAACATCGCGTTTAATGTTTAATGGTGCTGATTTTATAACAACGGGAGATGATTTACAGTTTATGCGTGGCCAAGTTCTTTTTGATGGCTTATCACATTTAGATCACCATTCGGCTGAACTATTTGAAGGTTTTGATAATCCAATAAAAACACTAACGCAAAATATTCCAAACATTCGTGTTGCATCATGGTCTCCTGATGGGAGCATGCTTTTGGTAGGCTATGGGGAAGAGGGTTTAAATAAGCAGCATTCTATACAATTGTATTCTTTTGATGGAATTACACTTGCGCTACAAGGAAGTGTAATAAATTACGATTATGATACTTATTTTTCTCGCTATGTAACTTCAATTGCGTGGTCGCCAGATGGCGCTTACGTTGTGGTGGGAACGGGAAGAAATGGTGATTTAATGGGGGGCTATTACGTTTATGATGGACGATGGTATATTTATTCTGTTGGTGTGAGTGGTCTTACCTTGGTTAAAGATGGTTCCGTATCGTCTTTAAGTGAGTTTATCAATAAGGTTGTATGGTCGCCAGAAGGTGATTTTATTAGCATAGGCGGGTTTGAAGCGGATAGTTGGGATGAATCTTCATATTATTATGATAAAAAGCTTTATGTATATAGTTTCAATCGTAATGATAATTCGGTCACCAATGTAACCAATAGTGACATTGGTGCTATTAGCAACTCAATTTCATGGGCGCCAGATTTATGGGATGATTATTATGTGGCGCTTGGCTTTCCTGGTTTTGGAGCTGATGGGTGGCCTGTGGTGCCAGCATTATTCGATGATGGATCGCCAGAAGAAATTCGTGTGTACAAAGACTCTGCTAAAAATGGCGCGATGACCTTATTTAAAACTAAAGAGAATGTGACAGGGTGCAAGCACGTTGCTTGGTCGCCTGATGGTAATTGGATTGCTGCCGCCCGTGGTGACAATGGCGTTACGGTGTATCAATGGACGGGAAGTGATTTTGGGGCTACAGAAGTTTCGGTTGCGCTTTCGGGAGTGATGTCGGTTGATTGGTTTGCCAATAGTGAGTATCTTGCTGTTGGGTATACTAACGACATTAAAATTTATGCATTTGATGGCGTTTCGCTTACTGATACGGGGATTGCATTTGATAGTATGCCAGGTATAAAAAATGTCCATTGGGTACCAGACGATGGTGCGCATTTGCTTGGGCGTTATACAAATAATCTTGATATTTTTAATACAGAGTTTAAGCAGGAACTTATTCCCGCCACTGGTAAGTCAATTATCTTTGGTGATGGGGTTAATCCTGAACATGATTGTGATGTTACGATGCTTTCAGGGGCTCGGGTTCTTTTAAGCGGGAATCTTGTTTATAATCCGGTAGTTTAATTACATTGAGTGCCAGGAGTGGATTGCTTTTTAAAGCGTCCTCCTGGCACTTTTTTTATTCAAATCTGTTCATTTATAGCAGCACGCTGCTATAAAACAGGGCGTATGCAATCTTTGTGGGCTGTGGTATACTCATGGTGCTTTTTTATTGATAGGTTTATACAAAAATTATTGATGTAGCGTCTTGAGTGTGATTTCAGGATGAGGGGATATGGCTATGGAACAAAAAAATATAGGGCTTGGGATTCACGATTTTAAAACATTGATTGAAAGTAATTGTTATTATGTTGATAAATCAATGTTTATTTACGACATTTTTAAGCATAAAACAAAAACAGTTACGATTATTCCTCGCCCCCGCAGGTTTGGTAAAACATTGAATATGTCGATGCTTCAATATTTTTTTGAAAAACATCCAAGTCGGCCTGATTGTCGTCATTTGTTTGATGGCCTCGCCATAACGAACTATCCAGAGATTATGGCACAACAAGCGAAATATCCGGTGATTTTTATAACGTTTAAGGGGATAAAAAGTTTGACGTGGCAAGGATGTTACGAAGCGATAATGCTTTTAATTACTGCCGAATGTAAACGTCACGGTATAGTTCTTCAGAATTCTTTTACTGATGAGCATAGCCAATCAATTTTTCAAGCGTTAATAACTCAAAAAGCTTCTCAAACGCATTATGAACAAGCATTAAAGTTTCTTTCAGAGCATCTTTATAACATTTATAATCAAAAGGTAATTATATTAATCGATGAATACGATGCGCCGATGCAAGCGGGCTTTGAATTTAATTATTATGAAGAAATAAAAAACTTCATGTACAGCTTCTTTTGCGCTGGTCTTAAGGACAATAATTATCTTGAATTTTCGGTGATCACCGGTATTTTGCGCATCGCCAAAGATAGTCTTTTTTCGGGGATGAATAATTCAGCATCATACTCGTTGCTTGATGATGCATTTGCCGATAAATTTGGTTTTGTTGAAGGTGAAGTGACTGCAATACTTGATTATTTCCAAACACCGATTGATCGGACAAAGGTTCGTGAATGGTATAATGGTTATCGTGTTGGCTTGCCAAAGTATGATACGCAGGGGAATGAGTATTTTACGATGATCTATAATCCCTGGTCAATTATCGAATGCATTAACAAAAAGGCTCTTGGAGCTCATTGGATCAACACCGGCGGGCACATGCTTATTCAAGAAACAATGAGAAAAGCGTCGGCGGAGGATAAGAAAAATTTATTGCAAATATTGGAGGGTGGATCGATTGAAAAAACGATCAATGATACGATTGTATTTCGCGATATGTATAATGACTCCAATGCGATGTGGTCATTTTTGGTCTTTACCGGATATCTTACGTGGAAGAGCCGTACAAATATGGTGGGAAAAACAACGGCGTTACTTGTTGCTCCTAATTTTGAAGTGCTCGATTCATTAAAAACAATGGTTATTGCATGGTTTAATGATGAAAAAATGAATCGTGCAAAATTTGATCAAATGGTGATGGGTATTTATGATGGAGCGCCTAAAACATTTTTAACATTATTTCAAGAGAATGTTTTGGCAAGCATGAGTTTTTTTGACATTGGCGATGATGGTGAAAATGTGTATCAGGCATTTATACTTGGTATTTTGGTAAGTCTTGGCCAGACGCACGAAGTTACTACTAACCGTGAAAGTGGAACGGGCCGATACGATATCTGCATTATTCCTCATGATCATACTAAGGCGGGGACAATTATTGAATTCAAAAAATATGATATGGAGACAGAAGATCCGCTTGATGTTTTGGCGGCACAGGCACTTGATCAAATAAAACGTAAAAAGTATACAACGGTGATGCATGCACGTAAGATTAATAAAATCATCAAAATAGGGATTGGATTTAGGGGCAAAGCGATGGCGTGGGAGTTTGAGGTCGAAGAAGGTGGCATGGTTGTTCGGCATGATGCCTTTTCTGCGGAGCCTAAAAAAAAGCCTGTGCGAAAAAAAGTGAGTGCAAAAAAAACAGTTTTTAAACGTGTAAAAAAGGTTGCTTGCTAATTTGCAATTGACAAACGGTATTATTTAGTGCTACGATGATTGGGTCAATAATCAAAGTGTGTATGAAAAAGCAGTAACAAAAAGTGAGCTTGTATGAAAATGGTGTTACTTTCTCATCATTCATTTTTTTCCATGGCGATTAGCCGTGGTTTTTGTGCTGCTTGCAATCAGGTAAATTTCCAGCTTAATCAAAATAATAATAACCAAAATAATAATCAGAATAATCAACATTATTCCGCTGGGGTTTGCTGTATGTTTATGATGCACCTATGATACGTTAGAAAAAATAAAAAAAATAAAAGAGCCCCAGCTGAATGATCAGTTGGGGCTCTTTTTGTTATGTGCGTATGCGCAGAAAGGATCTGATATGATTTTGTCAAAAATGATACTTGAGGGTGATGCAAAAAAACGAGCAGCGGCGCAAGAGCTTATTAAGACTGAATTAGGAATAACATTTGTTAAAGATACATTTCAACGATTGTTGGCTCAGGAACTTAATCTTATGCGTGTTGATCAATGATGATCTTAACGGGGTTGAGCGGCCGGTGAGTTTTTCTGTTCGGGCTGATGGCGCTACCCAAGCGGTTATTGTCCATTCGCTTGCAAAGTGGAAGCGCATGACATTAGCTCGTTACAACATTCCGGTTGGGGCGGGGATTTATGCTGATATGAATGCAATTCGTGCTGATGAAGATCTTGATGCCATTCATTCGTTGTATGTTGATCAGTGGGATTGGGAGCGAGTAATTCGCGCAGAGGATCGTACCATTGATTTTTTAAAAACGATTGTACGAAGTATTTATAGCGTGGTGTATAAGGTTGCTCAGGCTGTTGCGCATGAATTTAACGAGCAACCAATTGATCTTCCGGCTGAAATAACGTTTATTCATGCGCAAGAATTGGAAGATCGTTATCCTACCTTTTCGCCAAAAGAGCGCGAAAATGCAGCATGCAAGCAGCACGGTGCTGTGTTTATTATAGGCATTGGTGGCGTGCTTTTGAGTGGAAAACCACATGATGGTCGTTCGTGCGATTATGATGATTGGTCAACTCCAACAGGCGATGGATTTTGTGGGCTGAACGGCGATATTCTCGTATGGAACGCTGCCTTACAATCTGCTTTTGAATTATCATCCATGGGAATTCGTGTTGATAAGGTGGCGCTTGAGCGGCAGCTTGCGCTCCATGGGCAGCAAGTTCGTGCGTCACTCTTATTCCATCGTATGCTGCTTGCGGGTGAGTTGCCATTATCTATCGGCGGAGGGATTGGGCAGTCGCGTTTGTGTATGCTTTATTTAAAAAAGACGCACATTGGGCAGGTGCAAGCAAGTATTTGGCCTGAGGCAATGGTTAAGGATTTGCACGATAAAGGAATTCTTTTGTTATAGGTGAATATCATGAAAATGCATTAAGTGATGCAATCAAAATTATTTCTGGCAGCGTGAATTGAAGCTTTTTTTGCAAAATGACGCCGCTACCGTCATAATGAGACTCAAATGTACGGTAGCGACGTTATTTTAAAATCCTGTTTTTAATCCTGTAGAGTCCTATGTATTGACATTGATAGTGTACATTATTCCGATCTGTTAAACATATTCTGCTGTCCTGTTGTTGTTTCAGTTATTTTTTTTAGCACAAATCGCAGTATACTTTCGGCATTTTTTATAGCCTGTTCTGAGTCAGCTAAATCTGGAATTCCAAATTCAGTTGGATATCTAAATCTTGTTGCATATGGATTAAGACAGTCTGCTGCGTCATAGAGCTTATCGAATCCTCGATCGTTTTTTTTACACAGGTCGATAAGCTTTGATAGGTCATGTGATTTTAAAATTTCATGCTTTTTAAAAGATAAATACCCCTTGAGGGCTTTTTCTGCCGATTGCTGGCAGTGGTATGTAACCGCAGAAAAAAATTCTCCCTTAACCAAGGCGCGTGCTACGCTTAAATCTTCTCTGGCAATCCTGAGCCAGTCTTCATGCTCTTGCATAAAGCACCTTCCCATCTTTCTTGATTTTATATCCAAGTGTAGACACGTCGTTTGTCTTGCTGTCAAACTCTTTTTTGGTATATATAATGATATCCTTAGAAATATCCAGGCCACGTAGCGCCTTATACCCAGCAATTGGACGTTTATAAGATTTTTCTTCAGATTGATCGACAACAATCAGTAAGTCCAGATCACTGTCTTTGGTTGGACTACCCCATGCATATGACCCAAAAAGATAGATTGCTATAGGATTATATGTAGCAATCAAGCGATTTTTTACTTCGTTTAAAACTTCTTTACTTATCATGGAATTATTTCCACCTGCTTAAATAGGATTTATATCAACATCTTTTAAATCAATATTATTTTTAGCTCATTAATCCTTGCGTTTCATAGGCATAAGCTTTTGCTTTTGCTTTTATAAGTGTTTGCGCTATAGTATTTTTTTTTGAGGTAATTTCGTGATCTTGTTCTGGAGCTTCTAAAAAAAACACGAGGTTATTCGTAAGATCGTATTCAATTTCTTCAAAAAAAGAAAGCGGAAGGTGGCCTCCAAGGAGATCGATGAAATAACAAAAGCGATGTGTTGTTGTCCACAATAGATCATCAAGGTCGTCAAGATGGTTGATAATATTTTCAGCACCGAGCATTTGGAGTTGTTGCGTAATGGTTAAAAAAGATTGCCAAATACTTTCAGGTGCATCAATATTCCACATAAGTTTATTAAGCGCAAGGTCAAGAAAGCGTAAAACGACGGCGCGCAGGCGTTCACGAGCCGCTTGCTTGGATGCTCTTTTTTGTATGCGTTGTTCTTCTTGGTGAACCATGGCCATGATATCTTGAACAATATCATTGGAGCTTGGTTGGGAGGTTGTTTGGTGTGCACTCAATTTTGCATCAATTGTTTTTTCAATGTGTTGTTTAATGACATCAAGATCAATAAGGGATGTTTCTTGCATGTGTTCATCAAAAAAACGGCCAAGATGTGGGTTGAGATGGGGGAGAATTTGCAACATCATTGAGTCATCAATGAGTTCTGCTGCTTTGAGTTTATTGTAAAAAAGGCGCAATGCAACATAGGTTGTTTCAACGCCAAGTGACATTTCCGTGGTAAGTTCTAGAAAATCAACAATGTGTGTTGCATTTTGAGAAAGAACTTCGGCGTAGGATGGTTCGTTGTAAATAGTTTTTATATATTTTACAAAGGTGGCATTAAAAATATTTTTTTTGGATGTCATGTGGTCATCATGAGATTTTGTAAACTTTGTATAAATGGACTCTGTAGGGCCGCGCGAAATGAAATTTTTTAGACTTTGAACACTCAAATGAAGCGGTGTTTTGTTTTCTAGGAAGGATTCTAATTCTTGATCAAGTGCATGGGTGTGGGTGGTTGATTGCGGCGTTGTGTAAAGTATGTTTGGTACTATAAAGGATGTTGTTAACCATAATAAAGCCGATTTCTTTTTTTTTATTTTCATTATGACGCCCTTTCTGATAAAGTACTGTTATGATATATTTTTATAAAATGGTGATAAGACAATAGCAGGGTTTTTAAAAAAATAGCAAGTAAAAGTTATTACGATCAAGATTGCGGAGGAGTTATGCCTCTTTTTCAGTACGAAGCGTATAATAAGCGGGGAGCTTTGATTTCCGGAACACTTGATGCAGCGTCGTTGCAGATGGTTAAGGATATGCTGCAAGGGCAGGGGTTGATGCCAACAAAAATTGTTGAATCATCAGCGCTTGGCAGCCGTTCGTTGTGGGCTCGGCTTAACGAAAAAAAAGTTGATCTTAAGACGGTTATTTTATTTACAATTTTTGTT